>NZ_JBEOVA010000013.1:0-229875 GCF_040295225.1 Streptomyces sp. NPDC002896
CAGGCCGTGCTCGCCCTGGCCCGCCGACGCGTCAACGTCATCTGGGCACTGATCCGTGACCGACGGTGTTACGTGGTGACACCACCGGTCACTAACGCCGCTTGACAACAGCATTAGGAAGCCATTTCTCTGTGAATGCGGTGAAACGCAGCGCCATGCCCGCCAGCCAGTTCTCCCTCCGCGCCGTCAGCTCCGGCTCCTGCGAGGGTGTCGTGGTCATCCAGTGTCCTCCCGTGGCGGTGTGGGCCCCGAGATCCCGTGGCCCCAGGTGTGCGGGTGCCGAGGATCATGAAGCCCATACGACCGCAAGACAATGGCGCTGATCCACACAGGTATGCGCCACTTCATATGGGGCCTCGCTATCGGGGCTGTACGTGAGCCAATGGGGTAGTGGCGGCCCGTCAGCTGGCTGCCCATCACGGCGTTGCGTGGCTGTGAGGCCGGACACCTCGTCCTCAGGGGATGTCGCAGCCCAAGTGCGCTCGTGCCACTGGAAAATCGCGCCCTCCTCCTCACCTCCGGCCCCGCACCTGCCGGAACATGACGATGCAGCGGTGGCCGAGTCAGGCGACCGGGCTCACGCCGGCGCCCCCGCCGTCTCGTCTGCAATCGTGCCGTCCTCGTCCTTCGCCCCGGACCCCGTGGGCAGCTGTGGCGCGGGCGGAGTCCGGACCAGCAGCGCGACTACCGCGGCGAGTCCGCCCAGCACCGCGCCGACGCCGAACCCCCACCGGACGCCCACGGCCAGCGCGCCGGTGGCGCTCGCGTCACCGGCTGCTGCCGCGGCGGTGGCCCGCCCCGACATGACGCTGACGATCAGGGCAGTGCCGGCCGCGGCCGAGACCTGCTGCAGCGAGCCGAGGATCGCCGAGCCGTGCGGGTAGAGGCGCGGCGGCAGCACGGACAGGCCGGAGGTGAAAACCGGGGTGAAGATGAACGCCATGCCGGCGCTCAGGGTCACGTGCAGGGCGAGCACCAGCCACGGCGAGGTCTGCTCGCCCACGAGGGCGAAGAGCGCGAGGCACAAGGCGGTCACTGCGGCGCCGGGCACGACCAGGAATGGCGCGCCCAGCCGGTCGTAGAGCTTGCCGACCTGCGGCCCGAGCAGGCCCATCGTCAGGCCACCGGGCATGAGCAGCAGCCCGGTCTGCAGCGAGGTCAGGCCACACACGTCCTGCAGGTACAACGGAAGCAGGATGAACGCGCCCATCAGCGCCATGAACGTCAGGCACAGCAGGGCAAGCGCCACGGAGAAATGACGGAACGTCAGGGCGCGCAGGTCCAGCAGCGGCGCAGACGAGCGCTGCAGCGAGAGCTGCCGCCACACGAACAGGCCAACCAGCACGGCACCCGCCAGGGTCGTGGCCAGCGGCGGCACCGGGGCCTGGGCGGCGTCCCCGGCGCCGAGCCCGCTCAGGCCGTAGACGAGGGCGCCGAAGCCCAGTGCTGCCATAAGGACGGATAGCCCGTCGATCGGGCTGACCCGCGGCTCACCGATGTTGACGAGCTTGCGCAGGCCGACGACGGCCATGGCCCCGGCGATCGGCAGCACCGCCAGGAACAGCAGCCGCCACGCCCCGAGCTGCAGCAGCACACCCGAGACCGCCGGGCCCAGGGCGGGTGCGACGGAGATGACGAGGGTGACGTTGCCCATGACCCGTCCGCGGTCTTCCGCAGGCACGAGAGTCATCAGCGTCGTCATGAGCAGCGGCATCATGACGGCGGTGCCGCTGGCCTGGATCACGCGGGCGGCCAGCAGGACGGGGAAGGAGGGCGCGGCCGCGGCGAGGGCCGTGCCGGTGAGGAACAGTGCCATGGCCAGGCCGAAGGCGGTCCGGGTCGAGACTCGCTGGAGGAACCACCCCGTTACTGGGATGACGACGGCCATGGTGAGCATGAACGCCGTTGACAGCCACCCTGCGGCCGTCGCGGTGACCTCGAAGTCGTGCATGAGCCGCGGGATCGCGTTGACCATGATCGTCTCGTTGAGGAGGACGACGAAGGTCGACAGCACGAGGATCCGCAGAACGGCGGTGACGTGGGCGGGCGACAGCGTAGGCGCTGCGTGTGGTTGGGGCATGGTGCCTTCAGTCATGGGGGTGTCCTCCGCAGGTTGTGGGTCACATATATAGACCGCAGCGGTGTGGACAACTCATCGGCGGTGCCCCGATCCTCTTGGGAATCACTGGCAACGCGCAAACCAATTTGCTGACGCTGATCGGCATGTGGTCCGCGTCGCGGCCGTGGGCCCTCGTTGCCTCAGCAGGATCGCATGCTCGGAGCGACGGAGGGCCGACCGGGTCGGGGGACCACGACCACCTGGGCCGGTCCGGGCCAGGTGACGAGAATCCGCGGACGTGAACGGGCGCCCTCCCGGGCTCGGTCCGGATGAAGCCGTCGCGGTGGCAAGCCGACAGGTGGTGGGCGTGAGCGGGTTCGGGCCGGGAGTGGATGTCGAGCGGGGTGGTGTGCCGGTGGCCGGGGAGGCTTGCTGGTGGCGGGTGCGGATCGCGATTCGGGGATCGGTCGATGCGCTGTGTTCCACCAGTCGGGCGAGCCGCCCAGGCTCTCGCCTCACAAGAATCAACAAGCAACGGCAGAACAATTGACGCGCACTCATCTCTCTTCTACCTTCTGACCGATTCACCGCACAGCGTTCGATATATCAGTCAATGGGTGAGATGGTCGCCGATCGTTCCCAGTTCCACGCGACCGTTCGCCCTCGCTCCGGCACGCCTCTTGGAGAGCAGATGAACGCAACCCCCCCACCCCGGGACCCGGCCCTCGCGTCGGCTGTTCCTCGGCATGGCCGCGACCGTGCCACTTGCCCTGACGGGCACGCTGACCATCGGCGCCCGGAACGCCAGCGCCGCGGACTCGGCCTACGTCATGGGGTACTTCACCGAGTCCCCCAGCGGCACCGGTACCGACTACGGCCTGCACCTGGCCGTCAGCACTGACAGCCTCCAGTGGATGCCCCTCAACCAGAACAACCCCGTGGTCACGCCCACCGCGGGCACCGGCGGCCTGCGCGACCCGTTCATCCTGCGCAAGCAGGACGGCACCTTCGTCGTGCTCGCCACCGACCTCAAGGGCACCGACTGGAGCCTGCAGAGCCAGTACATCCACGTCTGGAACTCCACTGACCTGCGCACCTTCACCAACTACCACCGGCTGAAGCTGCACGACATGGCCACCCACAGCTGGGCACCCGAAGCATTCTGGGACGCCTCACGCAGCCAGTACGGAATCATCTACTCCGCCGTCAATGACAGCGGCCACAACGTGATCATGGTGAACTACACCACCGACTTCGTGACGGCCTCGGCCGCGCAGGTCTTCTTCGACCCCGGCTACGACGTGATCGACGGCGACCTGGCCGTGGGTGTCAACGGCGTCAACTACCTGTACTTCAAACGGAACCAGACGCTGGTGGGCGCCAGGTCCACATCCCTCGACCCGGGCAGCTTCACCGTCTTCAGTACGCCCGTCTCGCACGGTGGCACTGAGGCCCCGATCCTCGTGAAATCCCAGACGTCGAGCACCTGGTACCTGTGGGGCGACACCTACACCCCCAACGGCGTCTTTTACGCCTGGGAGACCACCGACCTCGCCGCCGGCACCTGGACCGCACTCGACCAGCGCACCTACACCCAGCCGGTCAACTCCAAGCACGGCACCATCCAGCCGATCACCACGACCCAGTACAACGACCTCGTCGCGAAGTGGGGCGCTCCCGCCTGGAACCGGCTGAAGTCCTTCAACTACCCGGACCGTTACGTCCGACACTCCAGCTTCTTCGGCCGGATCGACCAGTACCCGTTCGACCCGTACACCGACTCGCAGTGGAAGCTCGTGCCGGGCCTCGCTGACTCCTCCGGCGTCTCCTTCCAGTCGGTCAACTACCTGACCCGCTATCTGCGGCACTACAGCTACCAGCTGCAACTGGACGTCAACGACGGCTCCACGGCCTTCTCGCAGGACGCCACGTTCTACAAGGTTCCGGGGCTGGCCGACTCCTCCTGGACGTCGTTCCGCTCGTACAACTTCCCGACGCGCTACATCAGACACTCCAACTACGTCCTGCGCATCGACCCCATCTCTACTGCCAGCGAGAAAGCCGACGCCACCTTCTCCATCAGCTACTGACGAGCCGCGCCCCCGGTCGGCTGCACCGACGCCAGCGGTCCCGGCCCCCAGCAGGGGCCGGGACCGCTGGGCGCCGTGGAGGGGCTGCAGATCCGGAGGCCGTTACGCGCCCGCGCTCGTTGACGCCGAGTCCGCCGGTGGGCGGAAACTGATGGACCGCGTCGCCGCACAACACGATGCGCCCGTGCACGAGGCATTCGGCGACAGTGACGTTCATCCACCAGGTGCCCACGCTGCGCACCTCGACGTCGACGCCGGGCACGCCGACCGTGGCGCGTATCCACTGCTGGACCTTCTCGGGTGTGCAGCTCTCGTGGCTCCACAGTCGGGCGGGACGGGGATCTGGCAGAGCCAACGTCACCGGGCGTCGAGGGCCGGCGCGCCCGGATAAGTCCAACCTGGTCAGCCGCGGGCAGCCCGCAGCTTCCGGCGCAGGACGAACTTCTGGACCTTGCCGCTCGCGTTGCGCGGGAATTCGTCCACCTGGTGCAGTTCCTCGGGCCACTTCTGCCGGGCGAGGCCGACGTGTTCGAGGTGGGCGCGCACGTCCTCGAGCGTGGGCATGGCGTGGCCGGATCGGAGCGCGAGGAATGCGGCGGCGTGCTCGCCGAGCCGCTCGTCGGGGGCTGCCACCACCACGGCCTCGGCAACGGAGGGCATGCCGAGCAGCGCCTCCTCGACCTCCAGGGCGGAGATGTTCTCGCCGCCGCGGATGATCACGTCCGACTTGCGGTCCGCGATGGTGAGGTAGCCGTCCTCGTCCAGCCTTCCGATGTCGCCCGTGTGGTACCAGCCTTCATCGTCGAACACGGACGCGGTCAGGTCCGGGTCGGTGTAGCCGAGGCACAGGTCCGGCCCCCGGGTCAGGATCTCGCCGTCCTCGGCGAGCCGGACCTCCACGCCCAACAGCGGTTCCCCGTCGGTGTACAGCCGCTTGTCCTCGGGTGCGGTCGGCAACGACCCGGTGACGGACGGGTGTTCGGTGCTGCCGTACGAGCGGTACGCCGTGATGCCGAGCCCGGCCAGCCGACGGGTCACGCCGACCGGGACGGCCGCGCCGCCGAGGCCGACGTACTTCATCTTCGGCAGGTGTTCGGCACGCCAGTCGGGATGGTCCAGCAGGCTGGTGACGTAGTAAGGCGAGCCGCCGCCGAAGGTCAGCCCCTCGTCGGCCATCAGCTGCAGCATCCGGGCCGGGTCCCAGGCGTCGATGAGGTTGACCGGCGCACCGTCCAGGACGGGGACGAGGAACGCGGTCAGCATCCCGATGAAGTGGCCCACGGGCGCGGCGGTGATCCAGTCGCCCCGGTCCGCGGGGTAGCGCCGGACGAGCTGGCGGTTCTCGAAGCCGAGCGTCTGGTGGCTGTGCACCACGCCCTTCGGGTCGCGCGTGGTGCCGGAGGTGAAGGCGATCAGCGCCGCACCGGCCGGATCCGCGGCGAGGGTGCCGGGCATCGGCTCGGCCGCGAGCAGGGCGTCGAAGTCACGCCCCACCACGCCGACGACCGGCACGTCGGCCACCAGGTCCGGCTGGTGCTCCATGCGCCCGAACCGCTCCGGCCCGATAAAGACTTTCGGTTTGGTGGCCGCCAGGATGTGGCCGAGTTCCTTGCGGCCGTAGAAGTGCACGACGGGCACCACGACCGCGCCCAGCGGGGCCGACGCCCAGAAGACGGCCGCGGCCTCCATCCAGTTCGGCAGCTGGAAGACCACGATGTCCCCGGGGCCGACGCCCCGTTCGGCCAGCCCGGCGGCCAACCGGCGCGCGACAAGTTCGACGTCGGCGAAGGTGCCCGACCACGGGCGCACCGCCGAGTGCACGTGGAATCCGGCGCCGGGGGAGGTGGCGAGGCCGCGCGCGACCAGGTCGCCGAGCGTTTCCCGGGTCCACCACCCTTCCGCCTCGTAGCGCTTGACCAGATCGACGGGGATGGTGCGCAGCCGTACGGGTTGGTCCTGAGCGGATTCCGCGACCCTCGCCGGTGACTGCGTCTGGCCGACCATGATTCCTCCTCTACTTGAAGTCGCTCATGCTCTTGCCGACGTCCTTCAGGGTCGCGGGTCTGCCGTAGGGACCGGTGAGCTTGTACGCCTTCGCGTCGCAGCGGTAGGCGCCGCGATTGGGCTTGAAGTCGGCGGGCTGCCAGCCGTCCGGGGTGGCCTTCTCGACGTTGAAGCAGTTCACCGGGGCGTCCTGTACGGAGAGATCGAGGGGCGCCTGCAAACCGCCACCCGTCCACGCGGTCTCCTTGCGGGCAGCCTCGTACAGGCACTTGCGGGTAAGCACGTCCCCGCAAGACGCGGCCGACTTGGCGAACAGCAGCCACGCGGAGAACGCCTTCACCGCCGGCATCGTCACCTGCGCCCCCGGCGCGTATTTCGCGAACAGGTCGATGACCTGCCTCGTCGCGGGGTTGGCGGCGGCCTTCTCGAGCGGGAAGGTGCCGCTGAGGTCGGCGAGGTTGTTCTGGGTGGCCAGGACCTGCCGGCCGGCGAGTTTCAGGAAGGCCGGGCCGTAGGCGTTGTTGTTGGCGTCGATCCAGTCGAGCTTGTAGTCCATGTCGGTCAGCGCCTGCTCGAGTTTCGCGAGCGAGCCGAAGTCGCCCATGAAGATCAGGCCTTTGACGCCTTTGTTCTTGATCGCCTGGGCGTAGGGTGTCCAGTTGGAGACGCCTTGTGCCGGATAGAGGTCGGTGTAGGTGATCGTCCCGCCGAAGGCCTTGAGGGTCTCCACGCGCTGGTCGAGGGAGACCTTGGTGACCGGGCTGTCGCCGGCGATGATGCCCAGGGCGCCGGCCGAGCCCGGGTAGGCCTCCGTGACGGCCCAGTGCAGCATGCCCGCGTTGCGGAAGTAGGACGGGCCGCCGGGCTGGACGGAGACCTGGAGGTCGGAGCCTTCGTTCTGGCGCTGGATCACCTGGGCGGGGAAGTCGGGCATCAGGCAGGACAGCCGTTCCTTGGTGCCCAGCCCGTCCAGGGCGGCGCTGCCGCCGACGAGGGCGAAGTCGTCGCGGCAGGCTTCGATGACGCGCTGGCGGACCTCCACCATCTTGGTGTCGCGGACGGTCGCGACGAGCTTGCGGCCGTTGATGCCTCCGGCGTCGTTGCACCAGGAGGTGAATACCTTGGCAGCGTTCGGGAATTCGGGGTTCTTGGTGAAGCCGACGTCGGACAGGACGCCGACCTGGATCTTCTTGTCGGTGACGCCCTTGGCTGGTGCGCTGGTCGGCTTGCCCGGCCCGCACACGTTCTTCAGATCGCCGAAGTCGGCGGACGCGGCCGTCCCGGGTGCATTCGTCGGCGTTCCTTCGCCGTCGGTACCACCGGAGCTGTCACGGCCGCACCCGGCCGTCAACAATGCAGCGGCCACCAAAACAGTGGTGATGGTTCTATGGGACCTCACGGGCTGCCTCCTCGGTGCTGTCGGCCGGCGTCGGGGTCGTCGGCGAGATCTCCTTGGCGGAACGGCGGAACGGCGGTACGTGTGGGACGGGACGGTGGGTCAGACGCCCAGAAGCGCGAAGCTGTCGTGCCAGGCGACGGCGCCCCCCAGGCGGTCGGTGAGGTGTTCGACGATGGGGCGGTCGACAGCGCGTGTGATGGCCCACAGGAAGAACCCGTAGGGCAGATGCGCGCGGTACGCCCACCAGGCCTCGTCGCGGGTGGGTGGAGTGCCGCCGTGGGCGGCGAGCCGGTCGAGGTAGTGGTCGAGCAGGTCGCGTTCGCTGTGGGCGCGTTCGTCGGGGTCGAGGACGGCGGCGATGTGGTAGGCGACGTCGAGGGCCCAGACGCCGTGCTGGACGACCTGCCAGTCGATGAGGCCGGGATCGCCGTCGGCGGTCTCGTACACGTTGCCGGTGTGCAGGTCGCCGTGCACCAGGCACCGCGGGTGGCCCCCGTCGAGCCTGGCGAGGCCGGCCATCGCGGCCAGCAGCCGGTCGGCGCGGCGCAGGTCCGACGGGACGCCCGGCGCCCTGCCGTCGTCGAGCTGGAGTTGCAGCTGTTCGGCACCCATGTGTCGGGCGAGTGACGCGATGCGGGGCGGGAAGGCGTTCGCCAGGTCTGCCTTCGTACTGCCCCAGGTCGCGGCGTGCAAGGCGGCGAGCTGGTCGAGGGTTCCGGCCGCCTGCTCGGTGCGAAAGCCCACCAGCGGGTCGCCGAAGCGGGCTCCGGCCGCGGTGAGGTCGTGCATCAGCACCAGCGGGTGGCCGGTTTCGTCGTCGACGGCGGCGTGTACGCACGGCGGCGTACGCACCGGCAGATTCGTCGCGAGCAGGCGGTAGAAGTCGGCCTCGGCAGGCGTCGTGCGGCGGCGGGTGACCGGGTTGAGGTACCCCTTGGCGCACAGGGCGGACGGCGCGTCGGCCGTCTCGTCGGCGTACTCGACGCGGAACCGCAGCTTGGTGGCGACGGTCTCCAGGCGGTCGGTCACCTCCACCCTGGCGACCACGGCGCCGGGATGGCATTGCGCGAGGACCGCCGTCAGCCACTCGGGGGACAGGACGACGGCTTCGTCGTGCGGCGCGGGGCCGCCCGGGAAACTCATGACAGGTCCGCCGTTCCGGTGAGGTCGAGCATCCGGCAGGAGCGTTGCAGGAACGGGTTCGCGCGCCCGTCGGCATTGGGCAGCTTCATCGACCGGCGGGTGTGCAGACCGAGCAGGCCGGCCTTGAGGCCGGCGAACACCTCGTGCCAGTGCAGGTTCTCCACCTGGCGTCCGGTCAGCTCCTGCCACAGATCGAGGGTTTCCTGCCGTGTGCCGAGCCCGTCGAGTCGTGCCACACCGAGCTCGACGCTGTGGATGTCGTCGAAGAGCAGCCACCAGCCCAGGTCGGCCATCGGACCGGCCAGGGAGGCCTGTTCCCAGTCCATGACGCCGACGACGTGGAAATCGTCGCCGAACATCATGTTGCCGATGCGGGCGTCGCCCCACGACAGTCCGCGAACGGAGGCGGGCGGTCGGTGAGTCGTCAGCCAGTCGAGGAGCGCGTGCACGGCCTCGGGGACGTCGTCGCCGAGCGCCCAGGTCGCGAACCGGCTCCAGTAGGCGAGTTGTTGCTCGTCCCCGGTCGCGCCGTGGCCGGGGCGGTCGACGAAGAGCACCTCCGCCACCGGCACACGGTGGATGGCAGCCAACTGCCGCATCGCGCTGTCCCACAGGACCCGGCGCTGGGCGGGCGTCGCCTCGGCCAGCCATCCGGACGCGTTGTAGACGGGCATGCTCACGGGCACACGGCCGCGCATGCGGCGCATGAGATAGAACGGCCGGCCGAGGACCGCGGGGTCGTCCTCGTACCACAGGGCTTCGGGGACCCGCACCGAGCCGAGGCTGCGCAGCGCTGCCAGGATGTCGTACTGGAGCCGGAACCGCGGCTCGAGGAACATCTGGTGCTCGCGCGCGGGCGCGACACGCAGAACGAGTTCGTCGACGTGATCGCCGGTCCGGGCCTCGAAGAGGATCGTCTCGTTGGAGACGCCGGCGCCCTGCGGATAGAACATCCCGGCGACGTCGACGTCCGCGACGCCGAGCCGGGCGGCCAGCCACGGACCCAGCGCAGCGGCCGCAGCATCCAGATCGCGGCCTTTGGCGAAGACGGGTGCGTCGCTCATTCCCGCTGCCCCTTTCCCGGTCCGGATTCGCCGCCCCAGGCGGACAGGCAGAACGACCACAGCTGTTCGGCGATGTCCTCGATCGGCTCCTTCGCGGTGGCGAACGCGTAGTGGTGGTAGACCGACATCACCAGCTTCATCACGAACCACGCGTCCGCGGCCGGGTCGTTCGGGCGCAACATCCCCAGGTCGGCGGCCTCCCGGAGCTCCCGCTCGACCAGGTCCGCGAAGTGCTGGTTGGCCTGGACCATCTCGTCGGGGAAGAGCTGGTAAAGGCGCCAGTGCTCGGCGGTGATGAACTTGGGCCCGGAATGGTCGCCTTCGGCGCGCAGCGAGTCGAGTGTTCCGGTGATGTAGAAGCGCAGGCGCGCGACCGGGTCCGGGAGTTGTCGCGCGGCGGCCTCGATCCGCGCGGCTTGTTCGGCGATCACATCCTCGACGACGGCTAGCAGGATCTGGTCCTTGCTTGTGAAGTGCCGGTAGATGGTCTGCAGCGCGAGCCCGGCCTCTTTCGTCAGGTCCTGGGTCGTGAAGGAGGTGCCCTTGTCCTGGATCAGGCGGTAGGCCGCGCGCGTGATCGCGGTCATCTGCTGCGCACTGCGGGCCCGCGACCGTTGTACAGCGGGCGAGCGGTCGGTTGCACGGTCCGCACTCATACGGCGGCACCTCCTCGCAGCGGAGTGAGCACGACGATCGGGATGACCCGCTCGGTACGCGTCTGGTACGCCTCGTAGTTGGGCCAATAGCCGACCACGGTCTTCCACAGGCGCGCCCGTTCCGCCTCCGACGCGGTGCGCGCGACGACCGGGATGTGTGCGGCCTTCACCTGGATCTCGGCCTGCGGGCGGGCCAGGAGGTTCAGGTACCACGACGGGTGTTTCGGCGCGCCGCCGGTGGACGCGACGACGAGGTAGTCGTCGCCGTCGCGTCCGAAGATGAGGGCTTTGGTCCGGGGCTGGCCGGTCGTGCGCCCCGTGGTGGTCAGCAGAAGGATCGGCACGCCGTTCCATTCGTAGCCGACCTCGCCCTCGGTCTCCTGGTAGCGGGCCACGTGTTCGGCGCCGACCAGGGACAAGTCCGGTGGACGATAGCCGGATTCGGTCATGGTCGTGCCTTTCGTGTAGAGATGCTCGCGGTGCTCGAGGTGCCCTGGCACGTCATCCGAACACCACCGGGATTTCGGTGGCTCCTCGTTCGTAGAGGCCGATGAACCGGGGTGGTTCGGCGTCCGGGTCGAGGCGCAGGTTCGGCAGTCGGTCGAGGAGCGCACTGATTCCGATGCGCATCTCGGCGCGGGCGACATGCATGCCCAGGCACACATGCGCGCCGCCGCCGAACGCGAACGACGGCCGCAGTCTCCGGGTGATGTCGAACTCGTTCGGGCGCTCCCAGCGCGCCGGATCGCGGTTGGCCGCGCCCAGGCACAGGTGCAGGACGGACCCTTCCGGCAGGTGCACGCCGTGGAAGTCGACGTCCCGGGTGACGTAGCGGGAGAACATCGGGTCGGTCGGCGTCCAGCGCAACGCCTCTTCGATCGCCGGGCGCAGCAGAGCGCGATCCTCGCGTACCGCCTCGAGCAGCTCCGGCCGTTGCAGCAGCGCGGTGAGCGTGATGCCCATCTGCTTCCACGTGGTGCCGGATCCCGCGGTCAGCAGCAAGACCGCGAACGAGTAGATCTCGGCATCGCTGAGCCGGTGCGCGACGCCGTCCTCGTCGGTCATCTCGGCCTCGACCAGGACGCTGATCAGATCGTCCTGGGGCGACTCACGGCGGGCCGCGACGATGGGACGGAGGATCTCCACGATCGCCGCGGGGTTCCTGAGGGCGGCGCGGATGTCCAATGCCTTCTCGACGGGCACGCCGAAGCTGCCGGTGATGGTGAGGACCGGGATCGCGGCGCAGAAATCCACGTTCAGCTCGGCGTGTCCGGCGTCGGCGAAGCCGTCGATGAGCAGGTCGACGGTGTGCTCGATCCAGTTGCGGATCCACCATTCGGCCTTGCCGGGTACGAAGGACGGTTGGACCAGGGCCCTGTAGCGCCGGTGTCGGCGGCCTTCCATCGCGATCATGCTGTTGCTGACCGCGAGTGAGCCGTTGCCGGGGTCGACCGGGGTTGGGGAGGCGGCGAAGACCTCGGCGTCGCGGTACGCAGCGTCGCAGGCGGCGTAGGTGAACGCGGAGAAGTGCGGCCGGTCGGGATGCGGCAGTCCCTGAAAGTTCGCCGGCCCGTCGTACCCGGTCAGTTCGTGCACCGTTCCCGGGTGCACGGCGGCCTGTTCCCGCAACCGGTGCCAGACCGGGTAGGGGTCTCCCTCGTACCCGCCGCCGACTTCCGCGAGGTAGGCGCCGCGGAGGTCGAACAGTTCGCGGACGCGGTCGCGGTCGAGTTGCTCGGTCGTGGTCATGGGTTCACCTCGCCGTGTAGCCGCCGTCGACCGGCAGCATGACGCCGGTGACGTTGGCGGCCTTGTCGGACACCAGATAGACCGCGGCCTCGGCACAGTCCTCGGCGGTGATCGCCCGGCCGAGCGGGTGAGTCGCCGCGACCCGCTGAGCCGTCTTGGTCAGTACCTCGGAGTCGGCGTCGAGGCCGCCGGCAGCCATGAAGTTCGTGTAGGGCATGCCGGCCGGGCCGATGGCGTTGGCCCGGATACCGAACGGCGCGCCCTCGATGGCGACCGCGCGGGTGAGCTGGTGTACGGCCCCCTTGGTGGCTCCGTAAACCGAACCGCCCCAGGCGACAAGGCCCGCGACGGAGCCGGTGTTGAGGATGACCCCGCCGCCCTGGCGTTTGAACTGGATCACGGCGTGCTTGCAGCCGAAGAACACGCCGCCGAGATTGACCGCGACCAAGCGTTGGAAATCCTCGGCGGTGTGGTCCTCCAGGGTCGCGCCAAGGCGCGGCGTCGGGATGCCCACGTTGTTGAAGAGAATGTCGAGCCGACCGAAATGCTCTACCGTCGCGGCCACAAGGGCCGCGACGTCGTCCTCGCGGGAGACGTCGCACGCGATGGCCATGGCGGTGCCGCCGGTCTTGTTGATCCGACGAGCGGTCTCTTCCGCCTTCTGAACGTCGATGTCGGCGCAGACGACGCGAGCGCCCTCTTCGGCGAAACGCAGCGCCGACGCGGCGCCGACACCTGATCCGGCGCCGGTGACGATGGCGGTCTTTCCGTCGAGCAGCACGCGGCTCACCTCCCTTCCTCTTCGGTCGCGGGTCGTGCGGTGGCCGATCCGTCCGCGGTGTGTCCGTTGGTCGCGGGTGCGTGGGTCGTCAAGCGCAGTGCCTGGGTCGGGCAGCCCTCGACGGCGGTGTGTACCGCGTCGAGTGGGTCGCCGTGGTCGTGGACGACGGCTTTGGCTTCGTCGTCGTGGGTGAAGGTGTCCGGGGCGTACAGGACGCAGATGCCGCTGCCGAGGCATCTGTCCCGGTCGACGGTGACGGTCCAGCCGGGCACGTCAGGCCTACGCGAGGACAGGCGGTGCGGCCGGTGTGAACCGGTAGAGCCGTTCGGCGTTGCCGCGCACGATCTTGTACTGCGTCTCCGCCGGCAGATGGTCGATGCGGCTCTTGACGGTCTGGATGCAGTCGGGCCAGGTCGAGTCGGAGTGCGGGTAGTCGGTCTCGCACATGATGTTGTCCTCGCCGATCTCGTCGATGCTGGCGATGCCGTGCACGTCGTCGATGAAGCAGCCGAAGACGTGGTCGCGGAACGTGGCGCGGACGTCGAGGGTGTCGAGGTCGACCGCGTCGCTCCCGGCGTGGTCGCCGAACCGCATGCCGCGCTTTACCCAGTGGCGCTGCTTGTCCAGGACCTGCTCGGCGCGCTCGAGGAAGTACGGCATCCAGCCGATCTCGCCTTCCGACAAAGCGATCTTCAGCTTGGGGTAGCGCTGGAACATGCCGCTGAACAGCCACGACAGCATCGCCCCCGAGGTGCGCGTGGCACCCCACGCGAGATTGGCCAGGAACGGCGCGTCGGGCGCGATCTGCGGCACCCGCGAGGAGGAGCCGACGTGCATCGACACGACCATCTCCAGGTCGTTCGCTGCGGCCATCACCGGATCCCAGTAGCGGCCCGCGTCGTGGATGGTGGGCAGGCCGAGCGGCGCCGGGTTCTCCGAGAACGCGAACGAGGTGGCGCCCTTGGCCGCGCAGCGCTCGAGTTCCCTGGCCGCGAGCGGCGGGTCCCACAGCGGGATGAGGACGAGGGGGATGTAGCGGCCGGGTGCGGCGCCGCACCACTCCTCGATCATCCAGTCGTTGTAGGCCTGGAGACACACGAAGCCGAACTCGCGGTCGCTGGCTTCCATGAACAGCTGTCCGCAGAAGCGGGTGACCGTGGGGAAGCACAGCGAGGCGAGGATCCCGGCCCTGTTCATGTCCTCGACCCGGGCGGTCGGATCGTAGCAGCCGGGCCGCATCTCGCTGTAGGGCAGCGGCTCGGGGCTGAACTCCTCCTTCGACTTGCCTACGACGGCGCTCAGGCCGGAGCTGGGGTAGCGCTTGCCGTCGTAGACCCAGAAGTCCAGACCGTTGTCGTCGAACTCCATGTGCGGGGCACGGTCGCGGTCGGCCTTCGGGACGCGGTCGACCCACAGGTGAGGGGGCTCCAGGACGTGGTCGTCGACCGAGATCAGCCAGTCGAGCGAGAGATCGGTGGACACGTCGGCTCCTTTACGTCGGGACGAACTCATCGGGTTTACGTTCGGGCGAAGTCATCGGGACGAACTCATCGCAGTTCCCGTTGGCACGGGGTCATCAGAGTTCGCCGATCACCAGGTGCTTCACCTCCTGGAAGGCGCGGATGCCGTCGGGTCCGCGCTCGCGGCCGAGGCCGCTCTGCTTGTAGCCGCCGCCGGGCGCGTACGCACTGAACAGGGCCGTGTTGACGTTGACCGCGCCGGTACGCAGCCGCCGGGCGAGGGCGGTGGCCGTCGCGGTGTCGGCGCCGTAGACCTGGCCGGACAGGCCGTAGGGGCTGTTGTTGGCGATGCGGACAGCGTCGTCGAGGTCCTGGTAGCCCAGCACCGCGATGACGGGGCCGAAGATCTCTTCCTGGGCCGCGGGGTTGGCGTTGTCGGGCAGGTCGAGGACCGTCGGTTCGAAGTAGTGGCCGCGCTCCATCCCACTCGGTCGGCCGCCCCCGTGGGCCACCCGGCCGCCGTGCGCGACGGCCAGGGAGACGAACCGCTCGCAGCGTTCGTGCTGGGCGGAGCTGATGACCGGCCCCATGGTGGTCTCCGGGTCGGTGGGAGAGCCGACGGTGAGGGACGCGTAGGCCCGGGTGACCGCCTCCACGACCTCCTCTTTGCGGTCGTGCGGTACGAGCATGCGGGTGGCCGCGACGCATGCCTGCCCGGCGGTGGCGGCGACGACGGCGACCGCACCGGCGGCCGCCCTGCCCACGGCGTCGTCGAGGTAGATCTGGGCGGATTTGCCGCCGAGTTCGAGGGCGACCCGCTTCACCGTCGGGGCGGCCTGCGCGAGGATCTGTCGGCCGATCGTGGTGGAGCCGGTGAACGAGACCATGTCGACGGCCGGGTGGCTGGTGAGCAGTTCGGCGCCGGCCGCTCCGGCCTCCACCACGACGCTCAGCACGCCGGGCGGCAGCCCGGCCGCGTCCGCCGCCGCGCCGAAGACCAGCGAGGAGATCGGGGTCAGCGGACTGGGCCGCAGGATCACGGAGTTGCCGGCCATCAGCGCCGGGACGATCTTCTGGAGCGCCATCACGATCGCCCCGTTGTACGGAGTGATCGCGGTGACCACCCCGACCGGCTCGTGACGCCGCACGCTCAAGGCAACGCGGCCGTGTACCAGTTCGTCGACCGGCACGGGGTTCGCCTCCTCGTGCGGCATCGACAGGTACAGGTCGATCGCGCCGCGCGCCACCGCCAGTCCGCCGCCCAGCTGCGACCGTTCGGCGAACGCCGTGGGCTGCCCTGCCTCGGCGACCATCGTGGCGACCAGCGTCGCCCGCGAGGCCTCCACGTGGTCGAGGAAGGCGTGCAGGACCCGGGCGCGTTCTGCGGGCGGAGTGTCCGCCCATACGCCCCGGTCGAAGCTGTCACGCGCTTCGGTCACCGCGCGTTCGATCTCGGACAGCGGCGTGACGAAGACGTCGGCCACGTGCGATTCATCGGCCGGGTTCTCGACGGCGAGGACTTCTTCGCCCTCGACCCACTTTCCGGCCACGTACGAGCGCCGTTCCGGGATGATCGCTCCCACGGGGCTCGCCCCTTTCCCGCCGCGACGCGGCGCTGCGTTCGATGGCGTACGCACGGCCCGGGTCACCAGGGCGTGGTGGTGTAGACGACGGCGCCCCCGTAGTGGGGCGAGGAATGGCACGCGAGCCCGACCGTCGCGCTCTCTCGCTGGCGTTCTCCGGCCCGTCCGGCCAACTGGAGGTAGCACTCGAGCATTTGCGGGATGCCGTGCATACGCCCGTTGCCCAACGCTCCCCCGCCCGAGAGCACGGGCAGGCCGCCGGGAGCGTCGCTGTCGATGCCGCCGTCCTGGACGAAGCGGTGCGCTTCGCCGAGCGGACAGAAGCCAAGAGCCTCAAGCCAGAACAGAACGAAGGGGGAGAACCCGTCGTACACCTGGGGAAGATCGACGTCGCCAGGCCCGACGCCCGTGTGCCTCCACAGCTGACGGGCCACCTCCGCGCCGCCGGCCATGATGTCGTCCAACGGCCAGTGCAAGGGCAGACGCCGCGGGATGGTCCCGCTGCTCGCGTAACCGGCGACATAGACCGGCTTGTTCGGCAGGTCGCGGGCACGCTCGGCCGAGGTGAGCACGAAAGCCGCCACACCGTCCACCGGGATGTCGCAGTCGTACCGGCACACCGGATCGTTGATCATCGCTGCCGCGAGGTATTCCTCCGTTGTCAAGGGTCGCTTGTGCCAGTACGACCACGGGATCCTCGCCCCGTTCTTGCGCGCCTCGACCACCACCGCCGCCAGCGCTTCCCGATCGGCGCCGTACCGCTGGAGATACTCGTTGGCGGGCAGCGCAATCATCGGTAACGGGCCGAAGAAGCCCTGCGGCGCAGTCCATTGCTGGAGCCCGCGTGCCTCGCACATCGGGTTGTCGTGGTAACGCCCGGGCGGGTTGTGCAGGGCGCGGTGCAGCAGGACGTAGTCCGCAGCGCCGCTCGCGATGACGTTGACCGCCAGGGCGACGGACCCGGGGATCTGCCCGATGCCCTGGAAGCCCGCGACGTAGCGGGGTGCGACGTCCAGCCGCTCGGCCAGCCAGTTGGCGGAAACCGTGCTGACGCCGTCCACGACGGCGTGGGCTCCCGCGGTGGGGAACAAGGCCGCGGTGACGAACCCGTCGACGGTCCCCGGCCGCAGTCCGGCGTCGGCGATCGCCTCGCGGGCGACGTCGACGGCGAGAGCGCCCAGCGGGCGTTCCGCGTGCCGCCGGACGACGCTGTGCGCGTACCCGACGATCGCCACTTGGCGGCCGGCTTTGAACTGCGGGCTCACGTGTCACCCCCGAGCACGAAGGCGGGAACGGCGACGCCCGGGGCCGCGTCCTCGAACGCCACGATCACCCGGTCGCCGATGTGCAGGGCGGCGTCCGGCCCGTCGAGGAGCCTGCCGATCATGCGCAGTTCGGACTGCTCGGCCAACTCGACGTCGACGAGCACGAAGGGCACTTCGGCGGCGTATCCGGGAAGGGACGACTGCCGGACGACCGTCCAGGACCGCACCGTGCCCCGGCCGCTCATCGGCTCGAACACGAACGCCGGATCGGTCGTCCGGCAGTGTGGGCACGTCTGGTCCGGAGGGACGGCGAACGCTCCGCACACCGAGCAGCGCGCGATAGCCAGGACGTGCCGGGCCGCGGCCTCCCAATAGGGCGCGGAGAGCTCATCGGGCACCGGCACCGGGCGGGCGGCCGTCACGGGATCACCCCCGCGTCCTTCAGCTCGGCGATCCGCTCCCACGTGAAGCCGAGTTCCAGGAGGACCGCCTCGGTGTGCTCGCCGTGTTCCGGCGCCCGGCGCAGCGCCGGCGGCCGCTCGTCGAACTGCACCGGCACGGTAGGCAGCCGATACGACGAGCCGTCCTCCAGTTCGACGTCGCCGACGTAGTCGTTGGCCAGCACCTGGGGGTCGCTGAGCAGTTCCTCGACGGCCTGCAAGGGCGCCCACGGCGCGTCGATGCGGGACAGGAGGTCCTTCCACTCGTCGAACGTCCGGCGGGCGAACTCCGCTTCGAGCTCGGCGACGCACGCTTCGCGGTTGTCGCCGCGCGCCCGCAGGTCGGCGAATCGCGAGTCGCCGATCAGGTCGTCGCGTCCGATGAGTCGGCAGAAATCCGCCCAATAGCGGTCCGACTCCAGGAACACGAGTTGAATGTGCCGCCCGTCCTTCGTGCGGTACGCGCCGACGAGCGGATTGACCGCACCGCCGCGCCCGGTGACGCCGCGCGGCTTCCCTCCCGCCAGCGCGGCGAGCACGTCCGACGAGAGCGTCCACATTGCCGTGGCGAGTAGCGAGACGTCCACGACCGAGCCCCGGCCGGTGCGTTCGCGCCGCAGCAGAGCGGAGGCGATGCCGAACGCCAGGGCCATCGCGCCGTTGCGGTCGCCCATCGCGCCACGCTGGCTGATGGGGTGGTCGCGTTCCGGCGGCGTCAGGACGTGGGCCATGCCGCCCTGCGCCCAGAAAGCGGAGGAGTCGTAGCCGGCACGGTCCGCACCAGGCCCGCGCACCCCGAAGCCGTGCCCGCGCGCATATACCAGACGGGGGAAACGGCGGGCCAGTTCTTCGGCATCGAGGCCGAGGCGGCGCAGCGCGGCCGGCCGGAAGCTGGTGAGGAACACGTCCGCGGTGTCGAGGAGCCGGTCGAGCAGGCGCGGTCCTTCGTCGCTGCGCAGGTCCAGGGCGACGGACCGCTTGCCGCGGTTGGCGAGGGCGACCGAAAGGTTGACGCCTGTGCTGTCGCTGCCGATGCCCTGGGTGGACAGGCCGCGGTACGGGTCGCCCTCGGGGCGTTCGACCCGGATGACGTCCGCACCCCAATCGGCGAGGAGCGCACCCGCGACAGGGACGAACACCCACTGCGCGAGTTCGACCACGCGTACACCGTCGAATGCGTCGTTGCCCACCAAGCACCTCCCGTACGCCGCACCGCACTTACTCGTTGACGCCGCCAGGCTAGAGTTTCGCTGCCGTTTTTGGGAAGGCTTGTTTCGAAGATTGTAGAGCGCCATTCTCGTATGTGCGAAGTCGCACTTCGCACCTTCGCCCGCTTCGCGACGGCACACGGGCATGCCAACGCCCCAAAACGATGTGTGGTCTGCATCGGCTGGCGTGGCTTCGGTTCCGGGAACCTGGTGTGGCGGGTGCGAAATCCTGGTCGTGCACTCGGCCTGCACCAGGAGCTCGAGGACAGCGGGCTCGGCAGTCTCATCGGGGCGCCATGGGGACCGCCGAGCCGCCACCGCCTGGGCAGCGCGGTGCGCGTGGCCGCAACCGCCCTGCGGTTTCACGCGGATGGTCCAATTGGAACTGCCGCTGGCCGACCCGCATGTTCGAGCTTGCCGTCGCCTGACGTTGCGCAGAGTGATCATGGCAGTGCCGGCTGGCTGTTGAGCTCTCACTGGGAGCGCGGCGGCCGATCCGCGTCCAGGCGTCGCGTCAGCCGATCCAGCTCATCCTCCGTGGCCTGCGGGGTGTAGTCGCCGACGCGGGCGGTGGACCGCCCGTGGCCCCGGTGGCCGATGGCGATCACGCGGTACCCGGCGCCGAGCACCGCCGGGATCTGCCAGCTCCAGTCGTGGGGGTCGCATGCCCAGCTGTGTAGGAGCAGGACCAGCGGTGTCTCGCCCTGGTCGGTGTAGACGAGCTCGGCACTCGCGTGGCGGAAGGTGGCTGTGGTGGTCCTCCAGGTCGTTCGGCCCGTGGGGCGGGATGGGGGCACGTCAGATGTCGGCGGGGCCCGGCTCCGCCGCCGGCAGCGGAGTCGGGCGCGCCCGTCGAACCGGTGTGGTGTCAGGGCAGGTAGACCGACTTCCACTCCAGGTAGGCGCTCAGGCCCTCGGGGCCGAGTTCGCGGCCCAGGCCGCTGGCGCCCCGGCCCCCGAACGGGGAGTTGAAGTCGAGGCCGTAGTCGTTGACACCGATGGTGCCGGTGCCTACCCACCCGGCGATCGCCGTGCCGCGCTCCTGGTCGGCGGTCCAGACAGTGCCGCCGAGGTCGAACTCGGAGTCGCTGGCGAGGGTCACGGCCTCGTCGTCGGAGAAATACGGGGTGACGGCCAGGACGGGGCCGAAGATCTCCTCGCGGGCGATGGTCATCTCCGGCCGCACGTCGTTGAGGGCTTTGACATCCGCGAAGCGGTTCCGATCGTCCCCGATCTCGGCGAGGATGCGTGCGCCTGATGGTGCGGACAGGCCAGGGAAACTGGTGATGATCTCTGCATCCGAGTGGGCGAGGAATGCGTCTTCCGTGACGGAAGCGAGCTCGGCGACGCTCTCGCAGGCGGCGTCGAGCTGACGGAGAAGAGCCGCGGTCTGATGGCCCATGGCCTCCTCGACCTGGGGCAGTTGATGGAGATAGCCAGCGCGGAAGATGGTCCGCAGACGCCGACCGCATCGAGTGGATCCCGCTCTCGGAGATCCGCGGGATGGTCGAGCGCCAGGAGATCGTCGGCAGCGGCAGCCTGGTCGGTCTGCTCTACCTGATCCTGGACGAAGCCACAAAGAGCGCCAAGTTGTTGCGCGTCATGACGTTGTAGACGCTTCAGAGGCAACATCCGGACGACTGTTGCTGCGTACTGCCTCAAGGTACTCGGCTATGGCGTCCCTGTTGCGGGTCAGGCACTTGATGCGCTCGGTCATGCGATCGCGTTCGTGTTCCAGCGTGGTGATCATTTCCGGCGTTGCATCGGGGAAGTGGATGATCCGGGGCTTGTCGAGGCATGGGAGGATCTGCTTGATGATCCGGGTCGGCAGTCGGCTCCCCATGGGAACGGTGAAATGTCGGTGGGGATCCCCGCGCTGATCTCGTTGCGTAGTGCGGGCCCGTCGGCCGTGTATGCGTCAGTGTGCAGGTGGAGGCCCGGGCCATGTCCTTACGATGATCCGATGCGCCAGCCCGACGTGAAGCCGTACTGGAACACCAACGTTGCCCGGCACTCGGGCATCCTCCGCGCTGTTCGGGAGGGGTGCAGTGATGCTCTGGACGTCGGGTGTGGGGACGGGCTGCTGGCTCGGAAGCTCGCTGGGCGGGCGAAACGCGTCACCGGGATCGACAAATCGCCCGAGATGATCGCCTGTGCACGCGAGTTCGCCGCCGGCTATCCGGATCTCACTTTCATCGAGGGCGACTTCCTCACCGCCGAACTCCCCACCGCGGAATACGACTTCATCTGCTCGGTGACCACGATCCACCACATGGAATTCGAGGCGGCTCTTACCCGCATGCGCGAGCTACTGCGGCCCGGCGGCAGGCTGGTGGTGGTCGGTCTGGCCCGCGAGGCGAGCGTGGGGGAGTGGGCGACGTTGATCGCGGCTGCCCCGATCGTGCGGATCACGAAGGTGCTGCGTCGCGCGCGCGGTCCGGAGGGGATGCCGGTCGCCGTCCCGCAGATGAGCTACGGGCAGGTGCGGGCCGCGGCGAGGCGGCTGCTGCCAGGCGTGCGCTACCGCCGGCATGTGCTCCGCCGGTACTCGCTGACCTGGGAAAAACCAGGGCCGGTTCCGTTCTCGCCCAGTTGCACGTCACAGACAGGGCCGCCTCTCTCGACGACGGCCGAATCCTGACCCTAGAGCTCACGCGGCCAAAGTGGGTCAGGGTTCAGCCGGCTCCGACAGCCTCACGGTCGCTCCATCGGATGAAGAGGTTGCGGGGGAGGCTCACGTGTTTCCTTAGGTATCCATAGTGATTCGTCATCTGTCGGTGTCCTGCCCTGTGCTGGGTTTCGTGTGTGAGTGTGTGGGGCGAATGCGTGACCCTTTCCCGGGATGGTCGTTGATCGGATGACAGCATCGCGGACGGGGAGGGGTATCGGTGAGTCGGAAGTTGCCGCTCGCCGAGGGCGAGACGTCTCGTACCGCCTGTGCCCGGGGCGTGGTGCGCGCGGGGGTGGACGAGGAGACGGGCGAACTCCTTGCCGCCGCTGTGCTGACGGAGCGTGTCGGCTGGGCCGCCGACCTGGTGTCCGGCATGGTCGCCTCGCTGCTGGCCGCCCACGGGAACACCGTCGACGTGGACGTGCTGGCGTCCGGTGAGGACGCCGGGGGCCGGAAGCTGCCGTCGAACGCGTGGATGGCGCTGCGCCGGCTTGGCTGGATGGTGGCGGTGCCGGACGGTGTCCGTGTCAATGACCGGATCGTTCGGATGGCCCAGGAACAGGCCGGGCGCACGCTGCGGTCGGTGAAGTGGCGTGCCGACCTCACCGCCGCAGTCATCGCGACCTGGCCCGTCGATCCGGCCAGGCGCACGGCCAAGGAGTGGGACACCGTACGGGCTGCCGCACCCGGCGGCGAATACCTGCCGTCCAGTGTCATCAAGGGGCGTACCCGGCAGATCGCCGCGTTCGCGTGCGAGCACGGGCGGCTGCCGGTCGATGCGTTCGAGATGGAAGCCGCGCCCCGGGTCACCCGGATGCTGCTGCTGGCGGCCTGCGACGGACAGCAGGCCACCCTAGAACGCCACGAGAGCGATCCGGGGCGGGCGCTGCTGCGGCTGCAGTTGCCGGTTCGGCCCGATCCGCGGTCGTACAAGGACTGGAGGTGGGTGTCCTGCCCCGTCTCGCTTCCGCCTACAATTCCGGCCTCGGCGGTGCTGCACCTGCTCACCCTGCGTGCCGGCCAGGGGCGCGTGCACGCGGATCTCGCCTACACCCACGCCGTCCCCAGGACCCAGCGCACCGGGCACACGGTTGCGCTCGGTGTGGACTGGGGCCTGAACACCCTGCTCAGTGCGGGGGCCGCCCGTCTCCACGATGACGGCCGGATCACCGCCCTCGCAGGCGGGGGCATGTTCCGGGCGGCCGGTGTCCTCGCCAAGCAGCACCGGCTGCGCCGCCACAGTGAGTACCTGCACGCGAAAGCCGATCGCTACCAGCGGCTCATCAACGCAGACGGGCAACATGCCCTGAACGGCAGGTACGCCGTCCTGGCCGAGGAGATCTCAGCCGTGTCCGCGCGCCGGTCGAAGGGCAACGAGGCGCTGGCGTGGGCTGGCGCACGGTGGGCTGTGGACCAGGCCATCGCTGCCGGGGCGAGCGTCATCTACCTGGAAGACCTGCGGTCGATGGAAGCGGGGGGCATGGGCCGCACCCTGAACACCCGTCTGTCGCAGGCGGTGCGCGGGCAGATCGCCGACCGGATACGGCACCTCGCTGGCGAGGTGGGCATCGCGGTGGTCACGGTCCCGGCCCGGCACACCTCCAAGCACTGCCCTCAGTGCCTGGCTCCGCTGCGGCACCGCAAGGCCCCCGACCGGCCCACCATCCCGGGCTGGAAATGGGCGTTGTGCCCCGGCTGCGGTTGGCAGGGCGACCGCGACATGGGGGCATGGCAACGCATCGCCGCACGCGGCCTCACTCACCAGACCAAGACCGTGACCGACCGCACCAGCGGTGCCATGATCATCCGCTCGGTGATCGACACACTCGAAGCCAAGGCGGTCATCACACCGGCCGCTGTGAAGACCAGCCGGAAGGACCGGTCCAAGACCGGGCCCACCCGGCGGCGCACCACACGCCCCGCGCCCAGGCGACGCAGGGCACCCTCCCCCACCGGCCCCTCGGGCCCGGCGGGCAAGCGTCCGGAGGGGCACGCTCACACGGACCGGGCCCGGCTGCCCCGCGCAGCCCACCGGCACCAGGGCGTGACGACGATCAGCACACCCTTCCCCAAGCTCTCGGCTCCGCTCGAGCAGGGGAGACCCCATCCCAGCCGACACAGGCCACGAGGAGCAGCACTGGGCGCGGGCTTCCACCTGCACGCCCACGCCACCCCTCCACGGTGGGCAGATCCCCCGCCAGACACTACGTCCGACATGGGATCGCTTAGCTGATTAGAGACGCTTCTGGCCACAGTCGCGGTGCGCACGGCGTCGGACGCGGTCGCCGGCCGGCCCAGGCGGGCAGTAGCTCGGCCATTCGGCTGCGGTTGGCTCGCGCGTCTTGCCGGACCGCGGTGTCGTTGACACGGATGCGCGTCGACGTCCAGCGCATGGGTGGCATGGGGCGCTCAGCCGTGGAAGGACAAGGCATGCACATATCTGGGCCGGTAGCGGGCCGTCGGAGTTGTGCCGTGGTCATCGCCGCGGTGGTGACCTGCTCGATGGCACTGACCGGGCCGGGCCTCGCCGCGACCGACGGTACGTCGACACCTTCGGTGCCCGCCCCGAAGGTGGACTGGAGACCCTGCGTTCAGGGCAGACAGTTCGACTGCGCGACCGCGAAGGTGCCGCTGGACTACCGCAACCCCCGCGGCCGCGCCATCGAACTGGCGCTCGTGAAACGGAAGGCAACCGGCCCCGGACGGCGTATCGGCACCTTGTTCTTCAACCCTGGCGGGCCCGGCGGGCCCGGAACCGTGCAGATGCCACAGAATTATGAGTTCTTCCCGCGCGAGGTGCGGGAGCGGTTCGACATCGTCAGCTGGGATCCACGCGGAGTCGGCAACAGCACCGCGGTGAACTGCTTCGCGCGCCCCGAGCAAGCCGACGCGTGGATTGCGAGCAAACCGGCCGGCTTCCCGGTGGGCGAACAGGAGCGGAAGACCTGGATCGCCGCGTACGCCGAACTGGGCCGACGCTGTCAGCAGCGTGACCCCGAGCTCCTGCGCCATGTGTCGACCGCCGACACCGCTCGCGACCTCGACCAGCTCCGTCAGGCGGTGGGCGACGCACAACTCACCTACCTCGGGATCTCGTACGGCTCGTTCCTTGGCGCCACCTACGCCAACCTCTTCCCCGGCAAGGTCCGCGCCATGACCATCGACAGCAACGTCGACCCGCAGGCCTGGACGAACCACGCCTCCAACGACGACCCCCGGCTCCCGATATTCCTGCGCATGGGCGCGGACCTCGGCGCTGCCGCGATCCTGGACCAGTTCCTCGCCCTGTGCGGCTCCACGACCACCGCCCGCTGCGCCTTCTCCGCCGGCAGCCCGAAAGCGACCCGGGACAAGTTCGACCAGCTGATGCAGCGCCTCCGGGAGCATCCGGTCGGCGCGTGGACCTACGGCAGGACGGTTGGCGACGCAGTGAGCGGCCTCAACATCGTCCACCCGGGATGGACGGAGCTCGCCGGCAGGCTGCAGGACCTGTGGCAGGGCCGCGTCCCGCAGCAACCCTCACCCCTCCCCGAACCGCCGGTCCCGAATCCGTACACCGGCGACGAACAGGGGGGTGCCGTACTCTGCTCCGACAGCCCCAATCCGCGTGACCCAGGGGTCTACCACGCCCTGGAGGAGGCCAGCGCCATCCGCGCGGGCGACACCGGACGCTTCTGGACCTGGGCCGCGGAGCCGTGTGCCACCTGGCCGGCGGTCGCCGCCAACCGTTATCGCGGCCCGTGGAACAAGCCCACGGCGCACCCCGTCCTGGTGGTCGGCACCACCTACGACCCCGCAACCCCCTACTCGGGCGCGCAGGCCATGGTCAAAGAACTGGCCAACGCCCGCCTGCTCACCAACAACGGGTACGGACATTCCGCACTGCTCAACCCCAGCAGCTGCGTCAACGAGTACGAAAGCCGCTACTTCATCGACGGCACCCTCCCTCCGGCCGGAGCAACGTGCCGGCCGGACACGCCCCCCTTCGCCGCCGCACCCAAGCCGCGTGGCGGAGTCGCCACCGGCGGCGGCGGGACGGCCGGCATCGTCTCCTGAGCTGGCCATAGGCCCGCAGCCTGGGCACGCCCGTCCCCGCCCAGGTCGCCAAACTGAAGCGGCAGCCCGGCCGTGACCTGCAGATCCACGGCAGCGCCCGGTTGGCCCAGTCCCTGCTTGCCGCTGGCCTGATCGCTGCACGCCGGCCCCCGGCGCGTGGACCGTCTTCCGAGGCGAGCGGCTCAAGCTCGTCCAGGTCGCGCTCACCCCCGACCGGCAGGAATGATCGACGAGCTGCGCTTCGTGATCGCCCCGGTGGTCGTGGGCACCGGCCGACGCCTGTGCCCGGACGGTGGCGCCCCGGCCGGCCTCCGCCTCCTCCGCAACGAGACGACACCGAGCGGACTGGCGGTCCACGTCTACGAATCGGCGGGATGTCCGGAGTACGGGGCGTACGGGACGTACGGGGCCAGCGAGCAAGGGGAACAGGCCGATGGCGCGCGGGGAGATGCCCCACGCGCCACCGCGCACCAAGAGACCGCTCGGGCTGACCTCGCGGGCTTGACCGCCCCGGGCGACGGACCGGTGACGCTTCGTCGCTCATGAGGTGGGCTTCCGATGCCGGGTGCAGCATGGAAGTACCGGCGATCAGGAGGTGCGTGATCATGGCGGAGTTCATGGACGTTCACCACGGGATGAAGGGGATCACGGGCGAGCAACTGCGGGAAGCGCACCGCGCGGACCTGGCCATCGAGGCCGAGGAGCAGGTGCAGTTCAAGCAGGCCTGGGCAGACCCTCAGTCCGGCGAGGTCTACTGCCTGTCGGAGGCGCCGTCGGCGGAGGCGGTGCAGCGCATTCACGAGCGCGCTGGCCACCCGGCGGACGAGATCCACCCGGTGCCGCTCACGGCCTGACACCGTGCCCGGTGCGGAGATGCGCGCACGGTTCCGCATACGCCGAAGGGGCCCTCCTTGTGTGGAGGGCTTCTTCGGATCACCTTCTTCTTGCCCGGGGCGTTTCGGATGTTCTCGGCGAGCGCGCCGACACGCGTAGGCCCTCCGTGCCGAACTGATCCCGACGGCCTGCAGTGATCGCCGATCGAGCCACTGGCTGAACGAACGGGCCGCCTGGCCCGCTGGGCGACGGTCGCCTCCATGGCCCTGGGGCCCTTCGGTTGCCCCCGTTCGGCCATGATGGCTGTGCGGGGCTTTCGTATGTGCTGCGATGGCTGGCAGTGGGACTGCCGTGTCTGGGCATTCTGACCCGCGCTGCAGCCGGTCAGTGCCGACAACAGCCCACTTGGTGTCAGGGCGACAGCGGTGCTGCCAGGACGCCGCTCGGGATCCACTTGCGCAGCACCTCAGGTACGTCCACTGTGCCGTCGGCTCGCTGGTGCTGTTCCAGGATTGCGGGTACCAAGCGGCTGGTGGCGAGTCCTGAAGCGTTCAGCGTGTGGAGATACGCCGACTTGCCCTGCCGAGGCCGGCAACGGATGTTGGCGCGCCCCGCTTGATAGTCGCGGGCGTTCGAAACCGAGCTGACCTCGACGTACGCCCCGACGCTCGGCAGCCACACCTCGACGTCGTAGGTCTTGGCCATGGCCGCGCTTGTGTCTCCAGCCGCAAGCCGCGTGATCCGATAGTGCAAGTTCAACTCCTGCACCAGCTCCTCGGCTTTGCCGAGGAGCTCTGCGTGCGCGGCATCCGAGGCGTCGGGATGGGTGAACTGGAACAGCTCGACCTTGTTGAACTGGTGCCCGCGCAAGGTCCCCCGCTCGGCTGTGCGGTACCCGCCGGCTTCCTTGCGGTAGCACGGCGTGTACGCGACGTACCGCTTCGGCAGTTCGGCTTCGGGCAGCGTCTCGTCCCGGTGCGGATTCACGAGCGCGGTCTCCGCAGTCGGCAACAGGAACCGCTCCGGGCCTTGCTCGCCCTGCTCGAGGGCAAACACCTCGTCGGCAAACTTCGGGAACTGGCCCGCCGTGTAGCCGGCCGCGAAGGTCAGCACGTGTGGCGGCAGCATGAACTCGTAGCCGTCCCGCACGTGGGCCGCGACGAAGTAGTTCAGCAGCGCCCACTCGAGGAGGGCACCGTTTCCCCGGTACAGCCAGAAGCCGCTGCCGCCGAGCTTCGTACCGCGCTCATGGTCGACCAGGCCGAGTCTGCGGGCGATTGACACGTGGTCCCTCGGCGTGAAGCGGAACTCCGGGCGCTGGCCGACTTCGCGGACGACCGCGTTGTTCTCCTTGCCTCCGGCGGGCACATCGGTATCGGGCAGGTTCAACGGATCAAGGAAGGCTCGACGCGCCTGCTCCAGTCCGGCCAGCTTCCCCTCGGTGGCGGTCAGATCGTCCCCGAAACGCATTCTGTGCATTTCACTGCGGAGACATCGTCGAACGGTGTCGTCGAACGCGGCTTCACTGTGGGTGAGGTCCCCGGGGTGCTCTGGTCACCGGCTTCCGGCTCCGATCGCGCGCCCCTGGTGCTGATGGGTCACGGTGGCGGCACGCACAAGAAGGCACCGGCGATGGTGGGCCGTGCACACCGCCTCGTGGCCGGCCTGCGGTTTCCACGTCGCCGTCATCGACGCGCCCGGTTACGGCGGCCGGCCGCGCACGGCAGTGGACGAGCAGGAGATCGCCGCGCTGCAGCAGGCGATGGCGGCGGGCGAGCCGGTCGGCCCGACCGTCGTCCGGTACAACGCCCACCTGGCGGAGCGCGCCGTGCCGGAGTGGCAGGCGACCCTGGACGCTCTCCAGGAGCTGCCGGAGATCGGCGCCGAAGGGCCGGTCGGCTAGTTCGGTCTGAATATGGGCATCGCGATCGGGGTGCCGCTGACGGCGATCTGAGGGCCCGGGTTTGCGGAGGCGATCGTCGAGATGCCGGTGCCTGGTCCGCCGACTGCAGGGCACCGGGCGACGCCGACACTCGCCGCTAGGAAGCCACGCGTCACTGCCGCGGGGTCAGCTGCCGCAATCCGTTCTCCAGCAGCGCGAACGCATGTTCCGCGTCAGCCACCGCACCCGCATAGCGCTCGTCGGCCGGCTCCCCGTACGCCAGGCGTTGGGCGTTGTCCTGCGCCAGCGCCCAGTGGACTGCGACGATTTGGACGGCGGCCAACCGCGCCGTGAGCTCCGGAATGTCTGCTGTTTCGTGCAATGCCTGGGTGAGTGCGCGTTCGGCGCCGGTCTTGAACCGTTCCATCCGGGCCACCAGTGAGGGCGCGTCGAGGATCATCTGGTGGACCCTCCGTACCTGGGGATGGTCGTTGAGCCCGGTGATCGGGTCCCGCTCGCGCAGCCCCTTGAGGAAGTGCTCGCGCACCGCGGTCAGCGGGGCGGTGCGGGGCGTGCGGGCCTGCACGGCGCGTGCGATTTCGGTCTCGTGGTCGGCGAGGCGATGCACCACGAGGTCTTCCTTGGTCGGGAAGTAGGCGAAGAGCGTGCGTTTGGACACCTCGGCCGCCTCGGCTACCTGAGCCACCGAGACCTGGTTGAAGCCGTGTTCGAGGAACAGCGTGATCGCCGCATCGGAGATCGCCGCGTGGGTCCGCTGCTTCTTTCGTTCCCGTAGCCCTGGCTTGCCGTCCACGGCGTCCACCGTAGCAGAGAGCTGCCCCGAGGGGATTTCTGCATCTGGTATAGATTTACTCCGAGGCGAGAGATGAGATGGAGTGAAGGTGTTGGCCGAGATCGAGACTGAGGTCGTCGTCGCGGGCGCCGGCCCGACCGGACTGATGCTGGCGTACGAACTGGCTCTGGCCGGGGTCGAGACCCTGGTGCTGGAGAAGCTGCACCAGCGCATCGAGCAAGTGAAGGGCGGCGGGATTCAGCCCCGTACCGCTGAGCTGCTGGAGTCGCGCGGCCTGCTGGAACCGTTGCTGCAGCGGACCACGCCGCGTGATCCGGTCGACGGGCACTTCGCGGCCCTACCCGTGCCGTTGGACTGCGCACCCTGGCAAACAAGGCACCCTTTCCCGATCGCGATCCCTCAGTGGGAGATCGAGGCAGTGCTCGAAGAGCGGGCGATCGCCGCCGGCGCGCGGGTTCTGCGCGGCACTGCCGTCTCAGGGGTCGAGTCGGACGACGACGGTGTAGTCGTGACGGCGGGCGGTCTGCAGGTGCGGGCTCGCTACCTGGCGGCGTGCGACGGCGGCCACAGCACGGTGCGGAAACTGCTCGGGCTGCCGTTTCCCGGTAGGCCCGGGACCCAACAGGCGGTGTTGGCCGACATCCGCCTGTCCACCGTCTCGTCGCTGGTGCCGCAGCAGATGGGGCATATGAGCACCCTGACCCGTCAAGCGGGCGGCTACTGGGCCATGCTGGCCCCTCTCGGCGGCGACCGGTACCGGTTCACCTTCGGGCGCACGGACCAGGCAGACATCGACCGCGACACCCCCATCACCCACGAGGAGATCACTGCCGCGCTACAGGCCGTGTACGGCCATGAGACCACCCTCGGCGCCGTGGACAACGCTTCGCGGTTCTCCGACGCCACTCGACAACTGGAGCACTACCGCGCGGGCCGCGTCCTGTTCGCGGGCGACGCCGCACACATCCACCCGCCGCTGGGCGGCCAGGGACTCAACCTCGGCATACAGGACGCGTTCAACCTCGGTTGGAAACTGGCCGCGGTCGTCCAGGACCGGGCGCCGAGCGGCTTGCTGGACAGCTACCAGGCCGAACGGCATCCGGTCGGAGCTCAGGTCCTGCATCACACGTCGGCGCAGCGGGTCCTGGCAGAGCCGAACCCGAGCGAGGACGTGGCCGCCCTGCGTGACATCTTCATCGACCTGCTGCGGCTGCCCGACACCAACCGCCACATCGCGGGACTGATGTCCGGCCTCTCGCTGCGCTACGAGCTGTCCGGGGAGCATCCGCTCACCGGGCAACGCATGCCGGACGCCGACCTGGTCACCGAAGCCGGCCCCACCCGGCTGTCGACGCTGTTCGGCTCGGGGCACGCCGTCCTGCTCGATCTGGCCGGAACCCTCCCGGCCGACCTCCGGCTCCCGCCACGAGTCGACCTCGTCCGTGCCACATGCACCGACGATTTGGGCGCTGCTGCCCTGCTCATCCGTCCCGACGGCTACGTCTGCTGGGCTGCGGACGGCTCCGCCGCCTGCGGCGAAACCCTGCTCGCCGCGATCGCCGGCGACCTTGCGAGGGTGCACTGAGCCGGTGGGACCGGTACGTGGTCCACCGCAGCCCCCCTTGCCGCGGGAGCGCTGACGCTGGCCGCGGCCAATCTTGTACTCGCCCGCCTGAGCTGGTGGTCGGTGAAGGGCCCTTCCGGCACCTTCCGGCGCTCCTGGTAGGCCTGCCCCGTCCGGTCGGTGCCCAGGCGGAGCAGGTCGAAGGCGACGAAGTGGGCCGGCCGCTAGGCGGCCGCCTGGGCGGCGGCTCCTGACCTGCGGTGCTGGCGCTACTGAAGCCGTTCGAAGGCGAGCTGGTGGTTCTCCCACACGACCAGCTCCCCATCGAGCGCGGTGTCGCCGGGCAAGTCGGCGGCTGCGGCAGCGATCTCGGCCCGGACGACCGTGTCGATCACCTCGACCGATTCCACCACCACGCCCTCGACCGAGGAAAACAGCAGCTCGTTCAACTGCGGCAGCACTTCGTTCACGGCGAAGGACTGTCGACCACACCACTGTCCAGCCAGGCGATTTTCGGGCGGACTTTAGTGGTCGTAGGCGGTCAGTGCGCGCATGACTGGCTGGCCGCGAATGAACCTGGCTCCACTCATCAGGTCCCCTTGGAATCGATCATCTAGGGAACCGGGAGGCGCTCTACCGGCGGACTGCCGAGATCAGTCCGCCGGGCCGCTCCTCGCGCTGCGGCGGGGTGCTGATCGGGCGGCCGTAGGCGGCAGCGCGCTCGCGCAGGGTGTGGCTGTCGGCCTCCCAGCCGTGCCCGGCCAGCCAGCCCACCGGGTCGTCGGGCATCTCCGAGACCCACATGGACGCCGCCGATCCCGGCGCGGCGTCCGCGCCGAAGCGCTCGATCACGCCGCGCGAGCCCAATGTCAGCCCCATCCGACTGCCTGCCGCCGACTGCGTGCTGATCCGGGCCAGCAGTAGCTCCACCGCATCCTCGGGCAGATAGATCAGTAGTCCTTCGGCGATCCACGCGGTCGGCGCGGCCGGGTCGTGCCCTGCGGCGGCCAGCGCGCCTGGCCAGTCCTCACGCAGATCCACCGCGACGGTGATCCGCTCGCAGCGTGCGACGGCCCGTTCCTGGCGCAGCACCGAAGCCTTGAAGTCCAGTGGCGCGGCGGTGTCGACCTCGAACAGCCGGGTGCCCTCGGGCCAGTCCATCCGGAAGGCCCGGCTGTCCATGCCGGCGCCGAGCAGCACGACCTGCCGGATCCCGGACGCGGAGGCCTGCTGCAACAGGTCGTCGAGGAACTTCGTCCTGATGACGATGGAGAACGACACGGCCAGCCGGCGGCGTCGTGCGGCCGCGTCATCGGGCAGCGGCGGCGACGAGGGCCACAGGCCGCCGGCGGTGGCGAAGGCCTGTGCCAGTGGGTCGCGGAACAGCGCGTTCTCCCGCTCGGTCTCCAGCGCCCGCACCCTGGCCACCCCCACCGCCGTGGCCCACACTCCCGACGGCTGCACCCACTCCTGCTCATCAGTCACCGCGCCAGCCTAGAAGATCGATTCCAACGGGCCTGATGAGGGGAGCCAGCTTCATGCGCGGCCAGCCGGTCATGCGCGCACTGACCGCCTACGACCACTAAAACCACCATTAGGCGAAGATCAACAGTCACCCTGTGTACGCGACCACACGAAGTGGACCAGAGCCTTCTTGAGGGAGTCGTTTTGACGCGACTTGGGGAGTCACTCGGCAGTGATCGGCAAGATCAATGTCATGAGTTTTGATGTCACTCTCGACCTGATCGCAACAGGGATCCAGGCGAGTGCAGGCGAGTGCAGGCGAGGGCAGGCGAGGCCAGACGCCCGGCGTGTGCCATTGCCCGGCTCTCCTGTGCGCGTCACCGTGACGTGACGAGCGGTCACCGACCGAGCTGATGCCTCAGGCACTATGGCCATGCGCTGGGCATGGGGGTCCGCGACTGGGATGATGAGCGAGCTGGATGCGCCGATCCCTCAGGGAGAGTGGCAGTTGATGAGAGCGTGTGTTGTCGGGGCTGGCCCCGGGGGAATCGTCACCGCCAAGGTGCTGTTGGAGAACGGCTTCGACGTCACGGTCTTCGACAAGTACCAGCAGGTCGGCGGGATCTGGTCATCAGAGGGCTGCTACGACGGGCTGGCCAACCAGTCCGCGCTCCGCATCTTCGAGTTCGCGGACCTGCCCAACCGCTTGCACTTCGCCAGCGCGGTGGACACGCAACGCTACCTGGAGAACTACGCCGAGACCTTCGGTGTGCTGGACCGCGTCCGACCCGGCACCGAGGTGATCTCCATCCGGCCGGTGGATGGGCCTGGGCGGGTGGGCGCCTCCGGCTGGTTGGTCGACTCTCGGCCCGCTGGGGACAAGGCGGCGGATGTGCATCGCGAAACATTCGACTACGTCGTTGTCGCCAGTGGGGCTCATCATCATGCCCAGCTGCCCGAGCTGCCCGGGCGTGAGCTGTTCCGCGGGACCGTGCTGCACTCCAACGAGGTGCGGGCCGGCACATTCACCGGCCGGCGCGTGGTCGTCGTGGGCGGCGGCAAGTCCGCATTAGACCTGATCACCCGCGCCGCACGCGAGGCGACCTCGGCCACGATCGTGCAGCGCAAGGTGAACTGGATGGTCCCCGAGCGGTTCCTGCTCGGTCTGGTCGGCTACAAGTGGCTCCTGTTCACCCGGCTCGGTGAGGCGCTCCTGCCCCGCTACCATGATCCGGCCTGCATCCGTCCGATCGACCGCATCGACGAGCGGGTCAAGCGAGCTTTGTGGTGGCTCATCACCCGCGACATGCTGTTTTCCACCGGGCTGTACCGGCTGCCGAGGCAACTGCGGCCCGCCCACGCGCTCCCGTTTCACCTGGCCCACGCGGGAGTGATGCCACGTGGCTACGCGCGGGCCATCCGCCGCGGCCTGATCGCCCCCAAGGTCAGTGCTGTCGAGGCGTATACCGACAACGGGCTGCGACTGGCGACCGGCGAGGAAGTAGCGGCGGATGTCATCGTGTTCGCCACGGGGCACCACAAAGTCTTCCCGTTCCTGGATTCGAGCGTGCCAGTGCACGACTCCGCCGGGCGGCTGCGGCTCTACCGAGGCATCGTGCCACCCAGCGCCGACCGGCTGGGGTTCGTCGGTTTCCGGCAGGTCTTCAACAACATCATGGGCGTGGAACTCACCGCGCACTGGCTGACCTGTTATTTCCGGGAGACGCTGCGCACCACCCCGGGCGAGCAGGAGATGCGGGAGGCCATCGACGCTCGCCTGGCCTGGCAGGAGCAGGTGCTGCCAGGCTCCGGCGGCTACGACTTCGGCCCCTACGACATCCACTGCGCGGACGAACTCCTGCACGACATGGGGTTGCCATCCCGCCGCGCCGGCAACCTGCTGGCCGAATACCTGCTTCCCGGCGGAGTCGCACACCGCTACGCGGGCCTGACTCGCTCGAGTTCGGCGAATTGACTGCAGAGCACGAGCGGCCCGACGCTATGCGAGCCCCGCTGACCTGCCGAGGAAGGGTGCGGCTCTGCTGGGGGGTGCCTCTATGTCTTTCGTCAAGCGAGGCGTGGAGTTCTGGGTTCGTAGAAGGTGCCGTCGCGGAGCATCGCGAACAGGGCGCTGATGCGGTGGCGGGCGAGGCGGAGGAGGGCTTGGGTGTGGGTCTTTCCGCGGGAGCGGCATCTGTCGTAGTTGGTGCGAGAGGCGGGATCGTGCAGGGCGGCGAAGGCCGAGAGGACAATGGCCTGCTGCAGCTGTCTGTTGCCGCCTCTGGGCGAGTGTTCGCCGTGGATCGAGGTCCCCGACAATCTGGTTGCTGGTGCGAGTCCGGCGTAGGAGGCGAGGTGGGCGGCGGTGGGGAAGCTGGTGCCGTTACCGACGGTGACGGCCCCGGACTCCTAGCTCAGACACCAGCCGCAAGGTAGCGGCCAGGGCTTCGCGGCTGCACTGAGGGCGCGTCCCCTGGATCTTGACGTACTCCGACATCTCGGGCTCCGACTCAGGGAGCCGGTTCAGGCGGGCCCAGTCCTCGTCGGTGAGTTCGGCGGCCACAGCGGGGTCGTCCGGCGGCAGGGTCAGCAGGATGTTCAAGTGGATGGCGACCCAGGGGGAGGGGCGAAGCGGACGGGCGCGGTCGCGCCCGGCGTCCCCGGCTCTCCGTCTGTGGCGGCCGCGCGTTCACCGTCGCCGCCAGTTCGGCCGTGGACGGCCTCCCGGTCGGCGCCGGGCGCGGCCGCCGTTCCTTCCGATCGTCACGCGCCCCGCCGTACGACCGAGCCCCGGTGAGAACCTGTGAACGAACCCCGTTGGCCCGGCCTGGGGCGGACGTTGCCGTGGCGGGCCGACACTGTGTGGACAGGGGGTTCCCTTCGGCGGGGGGAGTGAGAGCGGGAGCAGTCACCTTGTGCCCAGTTCCCGTACGGGGACGAACCGCGCCGTCTTGATGCCCGGGCCGTCGGCTGTTCCGGGGAAGACCCAATAGCCGTGTTCCTCGCGGGGCTTGAAGAAGCCCCGGTAGCCGACGAGGAGTTCGGCGCGGCCGTCGCGGTCGAGGTCGGCAGCGGCGACGTCCCAGCCGAAGCTGTCGGCGTCCGCACTGTGGGTGGGACGGCTGGGCAGGTGGAGCCGGTAGCGATCGATGGTGAGTGGGGGCGCGTAGCCGCCGTCCGGCTGCGAGAGCAGAACGGTCACGGTGCCCGCCGGTTTGCTGCGGGAGTCCCGGTTCACCAGGTCGTCCTGGCCGTCGCCGTTCAGGTCGGCGAGGACGGGGCCTCCGGTGTAGCCGATGGTCTGCAACGTTCCGGGTGGGTCCTCGCCTCCGGTGTCGTAGGGGGCGGGGAGTCGGCTGGTGCGGGCGCCGGGGCCGTGCGGGCCGCCGTGCAGGATCGTGCCGTCGGTCTGGACGATGTCCGTGAACCGGTCGCCGTCGAGTTTCCCGGCGGTGAGCAGCGGTGTGGTCCGGTCGCGGCCCGGCAGTGGCAGAGCCCTGCCCGCGCCGGTGGGCAGGGCGGCCGCGGCCGGCCCTGCGGGCGTACCGCGGTAGTAGCGGGTGTCCACGAGGCCGCGGGGCAGGCGGTCCTCGTCGTACCAGTCGGACACGTCCTGATCCTCCGGCGGCATCGGCAGCCCACCGCGGGTGACCACGTCATCGCGGCCGTCTCCGTCGAAGTCGCCGGTGACGAGGGTGGACACACCCACGTATCCACCCTGGGTCGCCTCGACGGCGACGGTCCTGCGGGGTGCGCCGGTGCGGGTGAACGGCCCGTAGAGGATGGTGAGGCAGGCCGAGGGGCGCGGCTCGTGGAAGCCCGTAGGCCGCACCTCGCGGCCGTCCCGCAGCCCGATCAGGTCCAGCGCCCCGTCTCCGTCGAAGTCGCCGGTCGCCGGGAACAGCGGGTACTCGGCGGGGAGTCGCACCGTGCGTGGCGTGCCCTTCCGGCTGCCCCAGACGATGCTCTGTCCGGTCCAGGAGCGCTCGCGGTCGTGGAACAGGTTCTGGACCACGAGGTCCGCCAGGCCGTCGCCGTCCAGGTCCCCGGTGAGGTGGGCGGCGCTGTTCGCGACCAGCGGGCGGGTACTGGTGGCCGGGTCGAGTCCGGGAAGGCTCAGCGAGACGCCGGCCGCCGGGGCGATGCCTCGTGCCGAGCCGGGGACGAGGGCGCGGTGGTGCAGCCAGCCGCCGCCCTCCTTCGGGCGGTACCAGGCGTCGAGGTGGATGTCGGGGAAGCCGTCGCCGTTGAAATCCGTGCGGTTGACCGTCTGTTGCGGGGCTACCCGGGCGGTGCGCGCCGGGGCGGCAGGCGGTGCGGCGCACACGGCCGGGGCGACGGTCGGCGCCTTGCCGTCCGACTCGACCGGCGGCGTGCGCTGCGGTATGCCCGGGTTGCGGTGGCCGCTGGAGGAACCGGAGAGGTGTACGTGCATCACCACGCTCGCGAGACTCAGCGCGAGGACGACGACGGCGACGGCGGCGGTGGCGATACGGCGACGGGACACAGCCCGAGTCTCGGGCCGGGCGCCCGGGCGTGACCAGGCCTGACACGTTCCGGATCGGCAACGGTCTCCGAGTGGCCTGCAGCGGATGCCTTGCGGCGGAGGTTTGTCCACAGGCTCTCACGCCCCGGACCGCCCGTCGTTCTTTCCCTCTTCGTCGTCGGCGTCCTTCTCCGCCTGATAGTCAGCCAGATTTGGGAGCGTGGCGGACTGTCAGGGGTGGCCGCAGGCCATTGCGAAGCGACGCTCGAAGAGCGCCCTTGGCCGGCCGTGGAGCGGGGCGGGTGCCGTCAGCCGAGGCCCGGCGGTGTCCAGTCGGCATGACGCAGGATGGTGCGGGCGGTCGCACGGGAGGGGGCCAGCCGGAGGGCCGTGTTCCGCAGGGCGATGGCCAGGGGGTGCGTCAGTTGTTGGCCCATCCGGCCGGCCTGGCGGGCGGCGCGTGCGACGGACTGGCTGCGCGGGCGGCGCTCGGTGTCGTAACGGGTCAGCGCTGATTCGACGGTGGGCTCGGTGGCGAGCGCGGCGGCCAGCACGGCCGCGTCCTCCAGTGCCTGGCAGGCGCCCTGGCCGAGGTTCGGGGTCATGGCGTGGGCCGCGTCACCGAGCAGGGCGATCCGGCCTGCGGTGAAGGCGGGCAAGGGAGTCGCCAACTCGTGGATGTCGTGGTGCAGGACGGCGTCGGGCTGGGTCGCGTCCAGCAGTGCGGGGATCGGATCGTGCCAGGTGCCGAAGCGGCGGCGCATCGCGGCGAGGGCGTCCGCATGCCGCATCCCGGGCGGCGAGTTGAGCACCGCGTGCCATTCGGCCCGGCCGTCGGCGAACGCGATGTGGCCGAACTCGGTGCCCTTTCCCCAGGTCAGTTCGAAGTCGGTGTCCAACTCGACCGGGTGCTCGGTGATGGCGCGCAATACGGTCGACCCGCTGTAGGCCGGGCCGGAGTGCTGAGGGAACAGCTGGGCGCGCAGCCGGCTGCCCACTCCGTCGGCGGCCACGACCAGATCCGCCTCCAGGACGGCGTCCCCGAGCGGTATCCGCACCCGGCCGGGGTCGGAGCGGTCGACGGACGTCGCCTCGGCGCCGACCACCAGGCACTCGGATGGCAGCGCCGCGCGCAGCAGGTGGTGCAGCACGGCCCGGGGGATACCGACGATCGGCGTACCCAGCTCGCGCTCGAGAGCGGTCCCGTCCATCCGGGCCAGCCAGCCGCCACCAGGGACACGGGTGCCCCCGGTGTACTGGGGCCGCGCAGCCGCGCGCACAGCCTCGCCGACACCGAGGACGTCCAGGGCACGGATGCCGTTGGCGTGCAGGGAGATACCCGCACCCACATCGGTCAGGACGGGGGCGCGTTCGACAACCGTCACCTCCCAGCCGATCAGGCGCAGACCGATCGCGGCGGCCAGCCCGCCGATGCCTCCGCCCACCACCACCGCGCTGCCACCCATACCGGCCCTCCCTCGTCTGCCCCGCCGTGATCCTTCTACAGGTGTAGAAGAAGAGTACCCCGCTCCTCTACAGGTGTAGAAAAGGGGGATGCCCACAGACCGACGTACCGTCCTCGCCGATGCGGCCATCGGCGTGCTCGCCGAGGCCGGAATCCGAGGACTGACCCATCGCGCGGTGGACCGGGCAGCACATCTGCCACCCGGCACCACGTCCGCCTACTACCGCACCCGCCAGGCACTGCTCACCGCACTGGTCCGGCGCCTGGTCGCACTCGACCAGGCAGAACTCCAGGCGATCGGGGAACGGACGCCGGTGCCGCGGAATGCCGAGGAACTGGTGGCCGGGATCGCCGCCTTCGTCGAGCAACGGCTCACGGGGGACGGACGGCGACGCTCCCTCGCGCGCTACGCGTGCGCCATCGAGAGTGTGCACCACCCCGAGCTGCGGGAGATCCTCGTGCCGCGCCAGAACGCAGGACGACAAGTCGTACGCGACTTCCTGGCTGCGCAAGGCGTCGCAGACGCCGAGGACCGCACCGTCACCCTCCTGACCTGTGTGGACGGATTGGTTTTCTACCGCCTGGTGGGGGGCGGAACCGTGTCCGACCAGGAGATCCGCGGGCTGGTTGCGGCGGCGCTGCGATAGCCCACACCTGCCGGCACCGGGCGGGTCCGAACTTGCCCTACCCAGGGGCGTTCGGTTACCTGACGCAGTCAGGTCGTGCGGGCGCGGAGGCGGCGCAGCATGCGTGGGTCCTCGAAACCGACTGAGCGGGCGGCGGCGTCGATCGTCGCGCCGTGGCTGATGAGGTGTTGGGCGCGTTCGAGGCGGAGGGTCTGCTGGTAGCGCAGTGGGGTGAGTCCGGTGGCGCGGCTGAAGAGGCGGGTGAGGGTGCGTTCGCTCACGCCGACCGCCGAGGCCAGGGTGGGCAGCGGGAGCGGTTGGTCGAAGCGGGCGTCGATGAGGTCCTGAGCGCGGTGCACGGTGTCGTCGAGGTGGGACCGATGCCGGAGCATGGCGCTGGACTGCGGCTCATGGCCGTTGCGGCGAGCGTAGACGACCATGTCCCGGGCCACCTGGGCGGCGACGGCAGGGCCGTGCCGGGTCGCGACCAGGTGCAGGGCCAGATCGATGCCGCTGGCGATGCCGGCCGAGGTGATCACCCGGTCGTCGGCGGTGAACAGGACGTCGCGGACGACCACCGCCCTGGGGTGGCGCAGGGCCAGCTCGCCCTGCACGTCGTGGTGGGTGGTGCAGTGGCGGCCGTCGAGTAGGCCGGCCTGGCCGAGCGCCTCGGCTCCGGCGCAGACGCTGGCCACCGTCCCGCCCGTGGCGTGGTGGTCCCGGAGGACCTGCAGGGAGGCGGCGCCGATGGCGGGGGCGTCGGCCAGGGTGACTGTCCGCCAGCCGGGCACCACGATCAAATCCTCGGGCCCGAGCTCGGGCCAGTCGAGCCCGGCCACCAGCGGCAGCCCCTGGGCCGTGGAGACCTGTGGCTGCTCGGCGACGTAGGCGAGTGTGTAGGGGTGCCCGAAGTCGGCGGCTGTGGAGAAGACCTGCGCGGGGCCGGCCAGGTCCAGCAAGTGGACTCCGGGCACCAGGAAGAAGACGACGTGGCTCACGATTCGGTCATCATGCCTGAAGTCCTGCTGCGGCCTCCAGCTGGTCGACCGTCGCGATGGTGGCGAAGCGTCCGGCGAGGGCGTACTCGGTGCGCCTGATGACTTCTTCGGCAGACAGCGTGCGGGGGTCGGCCAGCAGCTCGGCGACGCTCTGGTCGGCGGGAGCGTCGCGGTGCGGGATGGGATTGGTCGCGGTCGCGTCGATGACAAAGGTGACCTGGTAGCCGAGGTCGCTGGCGACGCGAGTTGTGGTCTCCACGCACTGCTCGGTGCGGATGCCGCAGACGGTGAGCTCGCGGATACCGCGCTCGGTGAGGAGCTGCTGCAGGTTGGTGGTGGTGAAGGCGTTGTGCGAGGTCTTGTGGATCAGCGGCTCCCCATCCGCTCGCACCAGCTCCTCCATCAGCCGAACATGGCCGAGGGCCGGGTCGAAGACATCGCCGGTGCCGGGCTCGGAGTGCAGTACCCACACCACCAGGTCCCCGGCGTGATGGGAGAGCCGGACAAGGCGGTTCACCTGGTCGGCGATCTTCAGGTCGGAGGTGGTTGCCCATAGCGGACGGGCACGGAAGGACTCCTGGACATCGATGACGATCAGTGCTCGGGTCATGTCCCCAAGCCTGAGCCGCGCGGGCGGAGCGGCGACAGGCCGCATCGGGTCCGGCAGCGGACCGATCCGGTCATCAGTAGGTCAGGCAGTCGAGTAACCACAGCAGAGGCGCGAGGAACTGCGCGCGATCGGTAGGCAGCCGCCTGTGCCCTCCCGCTTCGCGCACGCAGTTTTTGTCACGCGCATGCCCGTGATCTTCCTTGGTTGGTGATCGAGGGCCTTGGTTGTGATCGCCGCGGATTGTTCGGTTTGTCTTGTGCCGCCGTGGAGTTCCCAAGCGGGGTGCGGTCATCGTGCTGATCTCCTTCGTGACTCGGCATTTCGAAGATCAGCCGGTGGTCGTTCGTCTGTGCGGCATCAGCCAGAAGCCGGGAGCAAACCCCGGATCAGGTCGAACCCGTACACCACGTCTCAGGACGCAACCCGCACGCGGCGTAGGGCCGGGTGCAGGTCGGGTGTGGCCAGCGGCGGTGCCTGGGAGGGGCAGTAGGGGTGTGGCCGTGCGGGGGAGCCTCCGGCGATCACCGCAGGTTTCACACCCGGCACGAACCGGTCCGGCGATCCGGCGCACGTCAGACGGATGAAGTACGGTGCGAGGTGATCACCGGGACGAATTGCGACCGCCGGCGTGGCAGCGCCGAACGGAGTCGGATGTGGCGATGCTGGAACTCAGCGGACTGACGTGGGGCGTCACGATCGGCCTGGTCGTCGCGCTGCTCGCACTGGACCTGGTTCTGGCGGCCGTGCGTCCGCACCGGGTCCAGTTCCGCGAGGCCATCATCTGGTCGGTGTTCTACGTCCTCGTCGCGATCGCCTTCGGCGTGTGGTTCACGCTCCGGTACGGGGGCGAGTTCGGCACCGAGTACTTCGCTGGCTACATCATCGAGAAGAGCCTCTCGGTCGACAACCTGTTCGTCTTCGTGATCATCATGACGACCTTCGCGGTGCCGGAGGAGCACCAGCACAAGGTGCTGACCTTCGGCATCATGCTCGCGCTCGTCATGCGCACGATCTTCATCGCACTCGGCGCCGCGCTGCTGTCGCTGTTCTCCTTCGTGTTCCTGCTGTTCGGGCTGTTGCTGATCTACACCGCCGTCCAGCTGTTCCGGCACCGCGACGAGGACCCCGACGTCGAGGACAACGCCGTGGTCAGGACGGCGCGTCGCATGCTGCCGATCACCGACAACTACGTGGGCGGAAGGCTCCTCACTCGGATCGACGGCCGCCGGATGGTCACGCCGCTGTTCCTCGTCCTGCTCGCGATCGGCAGCATCGACCTGCTGTTCGCGCTCGACTCCATCCCCGCGGTCTTCGGCGTCACCAGGGAGGCCTACATCGTCTTCGTGGCCAACGCGTTCGCGCTGCTCGGCCTGCGTGCGCTGTACTTCCTGGTCAAGGGGCTCCTGGACCGGCTGGTGTACCTCTCGACCGGTCTGTCGATCATTCTGGCGTTCATCGGTGTCAAGCTGATCCTGCACTGGGCCCACGTGGACATCGACGAGCGCGTCCCGGAGATTCCCACACCGGTCAGCCTCCTGGTGATCGCCGTGGTGCTGTTGGTCGTGACCATCGCGAGTCTGATCAAGACCCGACGCGATCCGTCGGCCAAGGCCCACGCTGGTTCCCTGCGCGCCCACCCCACCGTCGCCGAACAACGGGACCGTGAAGGCGGCCCAGGCCGACCGGGCGTCAGGTGAGAGCAGCGGCAGCCCCCGCGGCCGCATTCGCGGTGGCGATGGGCTGGCCGGCGGGACGTAGGTGCGAGGTGCCGGGGGCCGTCCTCATCGACACGCTGCTTGCGATAAGCCACGACCCCAGGGCGCCGAGCGTACCAGCCCCGGCGACGACTCCGAAGGACAGCTTCACCATGTCGAACAAGGTCTTGGATGTCAGGCGTGTCGCGGTCTTGAGTTGATGCACATCCAGCACTTCCACGAGTGGCGAGAACTCGCTGCCCGCGATAACGATCGCGCCGACGAGCGCCAACGTTCATGGCCTTGCCGACGGGCCACAGACGCAGCCCCTGTTCTTCACCAGACGGCCGCTGATACCACGATGGACTCCGCACGGCCGCGACTCTAAAGGTCCTTTCTCCGTCGGCGCACCGATCTCGGGGCATGGAGAGATGCAACTGTGGTGCCGAGGCCGGTGTCCGGCAGGTCGAGGTCTTCGACGGGTTCGACTGCGGCTGGCTTACCCACACCGACCTTAACGGCCACGATCCTCCGACTCCGCGTCCGCCCCGTACGTGACAAAACGGCCGTCCTCCCATGTCCAGGTGACATGGCGGAGTATTGAGGGTCCCTCCGCGTGGCTGTCTTCAGGCCCGTAAAACTTGACGTCAGCGGCAAGCTGACCGTCTTTGATCATCAGGGATTTCGGCTGATATTTCGGCGACAGCTCAGGGACATCGAAAGTGGGCGTGCGGCCTATCTCGCTGCCGCCATCCGTGCGGTAGACGCGCAGTTCCTGCAGGAAGAAGTTGCTCGGTTGCGGAGAGCAGTAAAACAGCACAGCAGTCACGTTGCCGAGGCGTGGCAGGCTGCCTTGGGCGATCCGCTGGACCTCCACCTCCCAGTGGTCATACCCGCCGATGCCGCCGCCTTTCGCAACCCCTTTGCCATTGCGCACGGCCACCTTGACCGGCTTGTCGGCGATGTTGTCGCAAGTGAGGCTATAATTGCGATTCTCCCAGTCAGCCACTTTAGGCGCCGACGGCTTGTGTGCCTTCGACCCTAGGAAGTCGCTGCCCTGCTGGGCTTGAGATGCTGCCTGAGCACTAGCCGAACCCGTTGCCAGGGTCGATCCTGCTGCAAGGATGCAGGCTGTGCCGAAAGCAATAGAGGTACGTCGCCAGGAGCTTCCCCACATAGGAACGATCCCCTCTAAATTTGAAGACAGTCCAGCAATCCCGACCCGGCGAGTCGAGTACCCGATGCTCGCGTAGTCGTAGCCCTTTTCGGCCCGGACCTCGCCCGAAGTCTCGGGCGTGGCTGGGGCGGCACCTCAGACGCCCAACCTGGTATAGGTGTGGGGCGGAAGTGCCTTATTCGCTCGAGGTATTGCGGCGCAACTCAGCCGCGCTGTACGGCTGCGTTGTTTTCGTCCACTATGGAATCGATCGAGCACTCTACGGGTCCGTCCGGAACACTGTCGAACCGACGCGGAGGGGTCGCTGTCATATTGCTGGTTGGTTACCGTGGCTAGCGGTTCGACGATGCCTCCATGCAAACTGTCGCTTTGCCCGTAGCGGTCGGTGTCAGTTCCCCAGGTAATGTCTACGTAGTAGTCGTGCGTGTTGATGGGGTCCAAGAGGCGCTGCTGGGTGAGCCGACGGCGCGAGATGCCTGATGCGCATAAGAGTGTCCCCCGGAGTGAGATTAACCTTGGGCTTTTGGCCTACACCGGCCAGGTCACCACCTACTGTCGAAGAATCTCCGACTCAGGGCACGAGTGCGAGGCTTCCGGCTAGTGGAAATAACGATATCGCTGGCGGTGGCAAGAGTTCCGGCCGCCGCACTGGTGCAGTGAGTGGTTACTGCGTCGCAGCGTTCTGCCCAGGCGTGAGACGGAGAGCGTGCTGCACGCATCACTTTCAGAATTAGCCCATATGGGGAATAGGGCAACTTGAGCGAGAATTACTTGGCGCTGGCCAGGCTGTTCGCCGGTCTGGGCCGGCGGGGCAGGTCGCATGGGGTGTCTTTCCTGGGAATGGGAACGGCCCGGCCGTTGGGCCGGGCCGCGTGGTAGGTCGCCAGTCCAGCTCAGCGGCCCGGCCGGGCTTGGTCCGCAGCTTGCGGGCCATGCGCTCCTTCAAGGTTGCGTCTTTGGGGATGCGTCCGCGGGGTGCGGGCGGGACCTGTTCGTCGTGGCCGAGGCGGCCGGTGGCCATGAACGTGTCGGTTCCGCAGGCCAGTTGGCGTTCCTTCGCGGCTTCGAGGTTCGTCTCGGAGCAGTAGCCGGCGTCGACCAGGGCCTGCTTGGGGTGGGCGCCGGTGTTGACGGCGGACTGGTCGAGCATGCTGGTGTAGTTCAGCGCGTCGGAGGCGTTGGTCGTCACGTCGGCGGCGGTGATGACCTGGTGGGCCTCGTCGACGACGGCCTGGGCGTTGTAGGCCTGGATGTAGGCGCCGTCGCTGTTCTTCATGATCCGCGAGCCTGGGTCGGTGAAGTTGGCCTGGGCCTTGGGCTTGGGCCGGGCCTTGGCGGCAGCCTTGTCGCCCGCGTCGGTGACAGCCTGATCGTCGCTGGTGCCGGTGCGGTCCTGGCGGCGGCGTTCCTTCTCCTGCGCGTGGCGTGCCTTCGCAGCGGCCTCGGCCTCGATCTGCGCACGGGCGGCCTGCAGCCTGGCTCCTTGCCGCCGACGCCGAAGGACTGGTCCTCGGCGGCGTCGGTGGCCTCAGCGTCGGCCAGCAGAGCGGCGGCCTTGGCCTCCAGTTCGGCAATCTCGGCCTCGATCCGCTCCTCCTTGTCGACCAGGCGGCCGTAGCTCATCGCCTTGTGTTTGGAGGCGTTGGCCTCCAGTTTCGTGCCGTCCAGGGCGACGCGGCCCATCTTGACCATGCCGAGCTTCTGCGCGAGGTGCAGCGACTGGAGGAACAGGCTGCCGAGGGTGTCCAGGTGGCGGCGGCGGAATCGGGCGATCGACCGGAAGTCCGGAGCCTGGTCGGCGGCCAGGAAGCGGAACGCGACATCGTCCACGCAACGACGCTCGATCGCCCGGGAGGAGCGGACCCCGGTGGTGTAGCCGTAGATCAGCAGCCGCAGCATCAGCCGCGGGTCGTAGGGCGGGAAGCCGCGCTTTTCGGTGTACTGCGCGAGGATCGGTGAGAGGTCGAGCACCTCGTCGACCAGGTCGGCGACGAACCGGGCCAGATGATCCTCGGGCAGCCAGGCATCCAGCGACGGCGGCAGCAGCAGGACCTGGTGCGGGTCGAACGCCCGGAACGTCTTATCTACCACCGCCGCACGACGTGGCGGCTGCTTGCCCTCGGCCGGCTCGACCTCGAACAGCCCCTCCTGATCACGCATACCGGGATCATCCCGCACAAGTGATCCCCAGACACACGCGGGTTGCCGGTTACTGTGACTGAGCACGCTGGTTGGCCACTCTGAGCATTGCAGCTGGTCGGCCCACGGCGGCGCGTGCGCCAGCCGTCAGGCGTCGAAGCGGCGGCGGGCGGCCTCGATGTGACCGAAGTACTGGTGGGTCCAGCCGCACATTCCGTCGACCGTTGCGCGCAGGGCTTGACCCGGCTCGGTGAGGGTGTATTCGACCCGCGGTGGGACGGTGGGGTGCACGGTGCGCTCGACCAGGCCGTTGCGCTCCAGCATGCGCAGGTTCTGAGTGAGCATCTTGTGGCTGATGCCCTCGATCTCGTTCCGCAGCTCGCTGAAGCGCAGGGTGCGATCACCGAGACCCTCGACGATGAGGAACGCCCACTTGTTGGCGACGTCGGAGAAGATCTCCCGCGCCAAGGAGCCCGCACGCGCCAGGTCTGCATCCTCGGGCGAGCCTGTGAACTGCTTGGTCACCATAAGGTTCTCCAGTCACTGAAAAGTGCGTTCTTCCACGTCAGCGTACACTCTCTTACAGTTCCTGAGTAACCACAAGAGAGTGAGCGTCTTGGTCGGCGCGGACGCGAGCCCACAGGCGCTCAGGACGAGGAGACAGGCAGCATGGCCATCACCTTTGTGAACCCCAGCGGATTGCCCAAGATCGACGTCTACCGGCAGGTGTCGATCGCATCCGGGTCGAGGCTGGTCTTTATCGCCGGGCAGGTCGCCTGGGACGCCCAGGGAGTCACGATCGGCGAAGGCGACCTCGCCGCCCAGGTCGAGCAGAGCTATCTCAACGTCGGCACCGCCCTGGCCGAGGTCGGTGGCTCCTTCGACGACGTGGCGAAGCTGACCTTCTACGTCGTCGACTGGACCCCCGACAAGATGCCCCCGCTCCTGGAAGGGATCTCCCGGGCAGCCGCGAAGCTGGGGGTCACCCCGGCCCCGCCGACCACGCTGATAGGCGTTGCGGCACTGGACGTCCCCGACCATCTGGTCGAGATCGAAGCCACCGCGGTCCTCGACTGAACAGGTGCTCTTTGCCACTGGGCGCCGGAATGGCCAACTACGGCGCTCAGTGGCTAACCAACGTGCTCAGTCACAGTTACTGACCCACGCTCCTAGCGTCAGATCGCTGTACGAACGGGGCGTGCTGAGCGTGGTCCCCCGCCGGGGCTTTGGAGGCTTGGTGCACCTACTGAGAAGGTGTCGGCTCTCTCGGTAGCGCTTGGCCGAGGGTATGGGTTAGAGGGTGCCGAGTGCTTTTCGCAGGACATGGATGGCTTGTTCGATGGCTGCCGTTGTGGCCTTGGTGGAGCGGACCGGGTTGAGCATCATGAAGTCGTGGATGATGCCGTTGTAGCGAACACTCGTGGTCGGGACGCCGGCCTGGGTGAGCTTGGCAGCGTAGGCCTCGCCCTCGTCGCGGAGGACGTCGTTTTCGTCGACGATCACGAGGGCCGGGGGCAGGTCGCGAAGGTCGTCCAGCGTGCCGCGCAGCGGCGAGGCCGTGATCTCGTTGCGCTGCTCGTGGTCGGGGATGTAGGAGTCCCAGAACCACGCCATGCCCCTGGCTGTGAGGAACGGGCCGTCGGCGAACTCCTGATAGCTTGCGGTGTCCTGGGCGGCGTCCGTGACTGGGTAGTACATCGACTGGTGCACGAAGCTCACGTCACCCCGCTGCTTGGCCATGATCGCCACGGCGGCCGTCATGTTCCCTCCGACCGAGTCGCCGGCCACCGACATGCGGCTGGCGTCGAGGCCTTCGCTCGCCCCGTTCTTGGTGATCCACTGCGCGGTCGCGTACGCCTGCTCGATCGCCACGGGGTAGTGGGCCTCGGGCGAGCGGTCGTACTCGACGAAGGCGATCGCGGCCTTGGCGCCGTCGCACAGTTCGCGGATGAGCCGGTCGTGGGTGCCCGAGTTGCCGAGGACCCACCCGCCTCCGTGGATGTACAGGATGACGGGCAGGGGGCCTGCGGCTCCCAGCGGCTTGATGAGGCGGACTCGGACGTCGCCCACCTCGGCCGGCACCGTGAACCACTTGTCTTCGCCGACCTCGACCTTGGCGACCGGCGCGGCCTGAACGTCGTCGAGTACCTTGCGGGCGCCCTCCGGACCGAGTTCGTACAGGAAGGGCGGGCTGGCAGTCGCGTCCGCGAACTCCTGCGCCTCCGGCTCAAGGATGTGCTTAGCCACGAGTCGACTCTTTTCGGTGAGTTATTCGGAGATCTGTCGGTATCTCACCAGAGAAAACTCTGCCGAGCCGGGAAGTGCAGCGGCCGTGTCACCTGCTTGGCGCCGACCGCAGTCGCCGCCCCTTGTGGGTGCGTGGCACCGTCACTCAAAGTTCCCTACGTTCTCAGTCGGCTTCTCGACCGCCAATGGGTTCGGCCGGTGGGAGGCCCTGTCGGCCCTGGATGCGTGGCAGGTGGCGCCGTGCAGTTAGCCAGCGGCCAACCGGGCTAAAGTCCACGAACGGGGAGCCGTGGCAAAGGTCGACATCAGTCTGTCTGTGCTTGGTCTGCCGCCGCAGTGCGTCCACCTGATCCGCGATGTTCCTGCTTGTGCGGAACGGACCGGCTGCTCAGGGCGGGTAGGGAATGTAGCAGTCCAGGGCCGGGTGATAGAGCACCCGCCAGGTGTTCGGATCGATGACGCCGCTCTCGGGCAGGCCGTGGCAGCCCTGGATCCACTTGACCTTCTTCAGCATCACAGTGTCGAAGACCCCGTCGAGGGTGAGCTTGGGCGGCTGGCCTCCCCACACGTTGCTCAGGCATTGTGCCTGCTTGACCGCCGTGCTGGTGTGACCGTACGTAAGCGTCGGCCGATACGTCGATGAGACGTAGGAACACTCCCTGGGGATGGCTGCGGCGACCTGTGGCACAGCCACGCCCAGCGTTACGGCTGTGCACAGCGCCGCGCTCAAGGTGACCAGTCTGCGCTGTCTCATGCCGGTCCTTCCGGCCCGGCCGCTTGCTGAGCGTGCTGGGCGTCTGGGGTCAATGGTTACGTCCATCCTTCCCGCCTTCAGCAAGGCTCGCGAGGTTGCAGGGCACCGGGGTGGAGACGGTGAGGGTGGCCTTGGTGATGCTGCCCGCCCAGCGCGATGACGACCGACCAGTCAACTCCCTCTTGCGCACCGCCCAGGCTGCGGCATCCTGCTCCAAGCCCTGCCGACAGTGGTCGGCAAGGTCACTGGCGGCCAGCGAGCTGAGGGAAAAGCCGTCCTCACGCAGCACGAAGGCGTCCGTGTCGGACGCGCAGCCGGTCTCGGACAGCCACCCCCGCAGGCCCCGGCACCACGAAGGGCGCCGCCAGTGCCCGGACTCCGCCCACCCCTTCACCCCCACGGCTCGAAGATCCCGTCACGACACTCAACGACCACCAACCGCAAAGGTCACCCGTTCGACCCAAGCACCTCTGTTCTCTTCCAAGGGCCATCCAAAACACGCAACGCGGGAGCAAGTCTCCAGCACATGGCCAGACGACCACACCCAACTCCGCAACAGCCCGGAGCTCGGCCGTTCATGCCCAAAAGGTGACTGGTCATTGACGCTGCTCTATGGCGGTCCTGATCTCGTCCCAGTGCTGTGGGTCGTCCAGGGCTCCGGCCAGGAGCTGGTAGACGGCGCGTTCGCACAGGCCGACCAGTTCCGTACGGGTCATTCGGGGCTGGTCGAGCCAGCTGAGTACGGCCTCTTCCATGAAGGCCAGCCAGCCGCTGATGGAAAGGGTCACGGCCGGTGTCGTGGGCATCCCTGCCCCTGCGAGCCCGGTGAGGATCCATTCCGCGAGGGTGGCGCGCACAGTGCGGTGCAGGGTGCCCAGGCCGTTGCCGCTCTTGGAGAAGCGGACCACGGCGAGGTATATGGCCGGGTGGCGGGCGACGTAGGCGATGAACATCTCGATGCCGGAGCGCAGTTGTTCGGCGGGGCTGAGCGCGGGGTCCGGTGCGAGCTGGCCGAGCAGCTCCTCCGCCGCCATCTGGACGATCGCATGGCGGAACTTGCGCTGCGAGCCGAAGTAGTGGAAGAGCAGCCCGGGGGAGACCCCCGCCTCTTCGGCCACGGCTTCGACGGAGATGTCATCGATGGACCGGATGTCCAGCAGACGCCGTGCGGTGGCGAGGATCTGCTGCCGGCGGTCATCGGGAGGAAGCCGTCGCGCGGACGAGTCGGAGCGTGCCATGTGCACATCCTATTGACTTCAAGTCAACAATCCCTACTGTTGAGTAACACTCAATAACCGGGCCCGCGGTCCGGGGTTGCGGCAGGCGTCCTAGGTGTCCGCGACTTCCGGACCGCGGGCCAGGCTGCAAAAGCGCTGCCCGCCACCGCCCCCATGTGCGACCGAGAGGCCTGCCATGCTCAAGAAGTCAGCGAGAATCCCCACTCCTCCGACTCCGCGTGCCGACGAGCATGACCATCTGGTCCTGCAACCGCGGGACGTGCAGTTCGACTGGGCGCGGCTCCCTCTGCACTGGATTCCGGGCGAGCCGCTGGCCAGCCATGTGATCAATGTGCTGCACATGCTGCTGCCCGAGGGTGAGCGGTGGTTCGTGCGCACGTTCAAGCAGGCCCTGCCGGTGATCACCGACGAGCGGCTGCGGGAGGATGTGCTCGGCTTCGTCGGACAGGAGGCCGTCCACGCCGAAGCGCACCAGGGCGTGCTGGACCACTTCCTGTCCAAGGGGCTCGACCCCGCCCCGTACATCCGGCACATGGAGTGGCTCTTCCACCGGGTGTTGGGTGACCGCGAGGGCCTGACGCCGTCTCAGCAGCGCGAACACCTCGTCGAGAGGGTCGCGCTGATCGCGGCGATCGAGCACTTCACCGCGTTCCTCGGGGACTGGGTGCTCAACGCCGACGGCCTGGACCGGGCGGGCGTCGACCCCGTGATGCTCGACCTACTGCGCTGGCACGGCGCGGAGGAGGTCGAACACCGCAGTGTCGCCTACGACCTGCTCACCCACCTCGACCCCGGCTACGCACGGCGGATCCGGGCCATGGCCGTCGCCGGGCCGGTGCTGTACTGGCTGTGGATCCGCGGTACCCGTTTCCTGATGGCCGCCGACCCCGAGCTGGGCGGTGCGGTCAAGGCCAGCTGGCGCGAGTACCTGGCGGCATCGCGCCACGGGCTGCTGCCGGAGCTGGGGAAGACGGCCCGCTCGGCGGTGCGCTACCTGCGCCGCGGTTACCACCCCAGCCAGGAGGGCTCGACCCGGCAGGCGATCGCCTACCTCGGCTCCTCTCCGGCCGCCCGCGCCGCCCACTGATCCGCGCACGACAGCGAACCGAGCCGCGAAGGACCCGACCACCCATGCACCCGATCACCACGTACCCCGCACCACCGCCGGACCTATACGGCCGCGACCGCGGCGACCGCCTGATGCGGGCCCTCACCGCCTTCACCGACACCTACATACCCCTCGTCACGAGGACGGCCGAGCGACGTTCCCGCTATCGCCGTCCCACCGGCCCGGCGGACAGTTCCCTCCGCCTCGTCGTGGCCGAACGGAGGACGGACTGCGGCGACGTCGTCTCACTGAGGCTCACGGCCGGGGACGGAGGACGGCTGCCACGGTGGCAGGCGGGCAGCCATATCGACCTCCACCTGCCGGCGGGCCGCAGACGGCAGTACTCGCTGTGCGGGGACCCCGCCGACCGGTACGGCTACAGCATCGCCGTACGCCGCCTCGACGGCGGTGGCGGCGGGTCCGTCGAGGTCCACGACTCCCTCACCCCGGGCAGCAGCGTCACCGTCACCGGACCGCGCAACGCCTTCCCCTTCGCCGCCGACCCGGCCGTTCTGCTCATCGCGGGCGGCATCGGCATCACCCCGATCCTGCCCATGGCCCGCGAGGCCGCCCAACGAGGCCTGGACTGGCGGCTGATCCACACCGGCCGCACCAGGGCGTCCCTGCCGCTCGCCACGGAGCTGGCACGCCTCGACTCGTCCCGGGTGGAGATCGTCACTGACGACGAGCACGGCGTGCCGGACTGCGGCGAGCTGCTGCGCCGGGCGCCGGCCGGCGCCGCCGTGTACTGCTGCGGCCCGGCCCCGATGCTTGATGGCATCCGCGCGGCGTTCGACCGGCTAGGCCCCGGCAGGCTCTCCGCCCTGCACTTCGAGCGGTTCGCGCCGCCGCCGATCACCGACGGCAGGCCGTTCGATGTCGAGCTGAAATACAGTCAGCGGGTGCTGCCCGTACCAGCCGACCGCTCGGCGCTCGACGTGCTGCGCGAGAACCTCCCGGCGGTGCCGTACTCGTGCCGGCAGGGCTTCTGCGGTGTGTGCCGCCAGCATGTGGTCAGCGGCAGCGTCGAGCACCGCGATCGCAGGCTCACCGATGAGGAGCGGGCCGACGGCGAGATGCTTGTCTGCGTCTCCCGCGCACCCGAGGGCGAGCGCCTCCTCCTCGACCTGTGAGATTCCCGCCTGCCACGCAATCGCCCCGCCACGATGCCCGGCCCACTACGGAAATCCAGCCTGCCACGGAACTTCGACGATTTCACGGCCGCACCACGACCTGGAAGTGAGCCCCCGATGACCACCACACCGATCCAGCCCTCGAGCGGGAGGCGCCGAGCCGCCCCGGCCTTCCCGTTCGACGACGCCGACCTCGACCGCTTCCGCGCGCTCCAGCAACTGGCATACCGGTGCGCCGGACGGGTCGCCGACTGGCTGGAGCCGGGCGTGACCGAACGACAGGCCGCCGCCCGACTGCGCCGGGAGCTGACGCGGGAAGGCGTGGAGGACTTCTTCCACGTCCCGTTCGCCTGGTTCGGCGACCGTACCGCGTTCCGGCACTTCAAGACCCCGATCCAGTTCTTCGCCGGCCGCCGGCGCCTGGAGGAGGGCATGCCCTTCATCCTCGACTGCGCCCCGGTGGTCGACGGATACACCGCCGACATCGGCTACGCGGGCAAGGTCGGAGAGAACCCAGTGTGGGACCGCATCGCCCTCGACCTGCGCGAATACCGCGAGCTGATCCTGCGAGAGGTCCGGGCGCGCAAGCCGCTCAACGAGATCTACCAGGCCGTCGACGCCCTGATCGCCCACCACGGCTACGACAACCGGCACAAGGTGTACCCGGGGAGGGTCATCGGACACCAGGTCACCCGGATGAAGGCCCGGGGCCCGGCCGGGGCCACCGTCTTCGGCTTCGGCGTACGCACCCTGCAGACCCTCGGCCGCGAGCTGATCAGCGAACGCCTCCACGGCCGCTCCCCGCTGTGGGCCGACGGCCGCTCCTCCCGGCACGCCCCCACCCCCGGACTGTGGGCCGTCGAACCACACGTCGGATTCCACGACGTGGGGCTGAAGTTCGAGGAACTCCTCGTGGTCACCGAGGACGACGCCTACTGGCTCGACGACGATCTGCCCCACGTACACCGCTGGACGAAGGAACAGGCCCGATGACCACCGCTCCCGAACCCGCCGACAACCCCACGCCCGGGGCGCCTGCCGAAACCGAGCCCCGCCAGCGCACCGTGATCTCCGGTGACGTCGCCCTGGCCGTCTACGAGCAGGGCGACCCCGAGAAGCCCACCGTGCTGCTGGTGCACGGTTATCCCGACACCCACCGCGTGTGGGACGACGTCAGTGCCGTACTCGCGGAACACCACCACGTCGTCCGCTACGACGTGCGCGGCGCCGGCCGCTCCGAAGCCCCCGCGCGGCACGCCGGCTACCGACTGCCGCAGCTCGCCGACGACCTGTTGGCCGTGGCCGACGCGGTCAGCCCCGATCGGCCCGTTCACCTCGTCGCCCACGACTGGGGCTCCATCCAGTCCTGGGAAGCGGTCACTGACCCCCGGGCGGCCGACCGCATCGCCTCGTACACCACCATGTCGGGCCCCTGCCTGGACCACGTCGGGCACTGGATCAGGCGCCGGCTCACCCGCCCGACCCCCAGGCACCTCGGCCAACTCCTCGCCCAGGGCGCGCACTCCTGGTACATCGCCGCCTTCCACCTGCCACTCCTCGCACCCGCCGTCTGGTGCCACGGCCTCGCCCGCCGCTGGGACCAGGTGCTCCACCGCCTCGAGGGCGTCACGCCCCGGCCCGGGCACCCGCAGCCGACCCTCCGCGACGACGCGGTGCGCGGCATCGGCCTGTACCGCGCCAACATGCTGCCCAGAGTGCTGCGCCCGCGGCAGCGCCCCACCGAGGTTCCGGTGCAGCTCGTCACCCTGACCAAGGACCACTACGTCAGCCCCGCACTGGCCGAGGGCCTGGAACAGTGGGCCCCGAACCTGTGGCGGCGTACGTTGCCCGCCACCCACTGGTCGGCACTGCTGGAGAAAGGAACGACCGTGGCACGCATGGTCCGTGAATTCGCCGCCCACACAGAGGGTGCCGCCGCGCCTCCCGGCCTCGACCGGTCCCACCGCATCCGGTCGACGGGGCGTCGCGGGGGCGCGACGGGCGGCAGGCCCTTCTCCGGGCGGCTGGCAGTCGTGACCGGAGCAGGCAGCGGCATCGGACGAGCCACCGCGCTCGCCTTCGCCGAGCGCGGCGCGGACGTCGTCGTGTGCGACATCGACCTGGATGCGGCCGAGCGCACCGCCGAACTCGCCCGCCTGCTGGGCCCCGCTGCCCACGCCTACCCGCTCGACGTCTCCGACGGGCCGGCCGTGGAAGCCTTCGCCGCCGAGGTCGCCGCCGAGCACGGAGTCCCCGACATCCTTGTGAACAACGCCGGGATCGGCCACTCCGGAACCTTCCTGGAGACCACCGAGAAGGAATGGCAGCGAGTCCTCGACGTCAACCTCTGGGGCGTCATCCACGGCTGCCGCGCCTTCGGTACCCGCATGGCCGAGCGGGGCGAGGGCGGCCACATCGTCAACCTCGCCTCCGCCGCCGCGTACCTGCCCTCCAAAGTGCTGGCTGCCTACGCCACCAGCAAGGCGGCGGTGTCCATGCTGTCGGACTGCCTGCGCGCCGAGCTCGTGGACGCCGGCATCGGCGTGAGCACCATCTGCCCCGGCATCGTCAACACCAACATCACCCGGACCACCACCTTCTCCGGACTGACCCCCGAACAACAGGCCGCCAAACAAGCCGAGTTCTCCGGCTTGTACGCCAAGCGCAACTACCCGCCCGAAAAGGTCGCCGAGCAGATCGTCCGCGCCGTACTCCGCCGCCGTCCGGTCGTGCCCGTCACCTTCGAGGCCAAGGCCGCACGCCTCATCGGCCGCATCTCACCAGCCGCCCTGCGCACGGTCGCGCGCCTGAACGCCACCGGATGAGCGCCCGACTGCATCCTGGCCCAGTGCACGAGCACGGGGCCGGGGCATCGGCGGGGGTGCCAGGACCCCGGGCCACAGCTCGCCTGGCGGTTCGGAGAGCCGTCGTTCCGCTCAAGCCGTGTAGATAGCAGTACTCATGGGGTGGGCGCAGGCCTGCCGCCGCGCCACGTTGAACGGGGCGATCGTGTACGTCTGCGCCTTCATCGAACACGTCGGCCGCCGCGTCCCCAGAGTCGCGAAGATCCCGCTGCGGCCCGGTTCGCCGCTCGGGTTTCGACCAGATCGTCCGGCACCCACGCGGTCTTCGCCCCGTCGTTCGCGGCATGCAAGCGACCACTCGCCTTGGCGCGCTCGACGGCGGCCGGCCCGGGCGGCTGCATGGCAATCCCCGGCACCAACGCATGGGACTGACCCGTTCGTCTGTACCAAGACTGCCGGCCAGATCCTCGAGAGTGCCGACCGTGACACGCACGTCGAAGGCGGGGACTAGCGAGTTTGGGCTCTCACGGACGAGCATGGAAGGCATGAGTGATCAACCCGCACGATGGAGCCGGGCAACCATCTACCCCGACATGTGGGCTGACCCGGACGACGACCCCCGCAACAGCGAAGGTGTCAGTCCGGACGGCGAACTTGCGACGCTGCAGGACTTCCTGACGAACTACCGCATGACCCTGCGGATGAAGTGCGAGGGCCTGGATGCGAAGCAACTGGCCCGTCGGTCGGTTCCGCCGTCGACGATGTCGCTGCTCGGCCTGCTTCGGCACCTCGTCGAGGTGGAACGGGACTGGCGCAACTGGATCAGCGACGGTGATCCGCTGCCGAAGCTGTACGGCGAGGGTGACGCGGACTTCGACGGAGCTGTCGCCGAGCAGGCCGAGGTCGACGCTGCGTACTCCGATCTGGAGCGCGAACAGGCCGCGACCGACGCCGCGCTGGCCGAGCACCCGGATCTGAGCGAGCGTCTGGGGAAGGACGGGATCGCAGTTCGGGAGCTGATGGTGCACAGGATCGAGGAGTATGCCCGTCACTGCGGACACGCCGACCTGTTGCGCGAGTGCATCGACGGAAGGGTGGGCCAGTGACGAGGGCCGGGGGTTACAACGCCGCCGGAGGCGCATGCAGGACTGTGGTGAACGACAATTCGGCTCGGACGCTCCTCACAATCCAGCCAGACTCTCGCAGTAGTTGAAGCGCGAGCGCAGTTCGCCCTCCCTCAGCGGAATCTCGTCGGTCCTAGCTGAGATGCGTCACGCTGTCACTGACCTCCACTGTGCCGGCAGGGCGGACCGCTCACGCCCGATCTTGCTGCTGGGCAGCTGGCCCGGGGAGACGGCGAAGGCGTCGATGGACGCGAAGTTGACGACCGTGCCGCCACCGGCGCTGCGCAGTGCGGGGACGGCCTCGGCAGTGACGTTGAGGGTCCCGAGGACGTTCACGTCGAAGACGCGCCGGTACGTCGCCTCGTTGTAGTCGGCGAGGAGGGTAGATGCCAGCCGCGTTGACCATGGCGCGCAGCTGCCCGGGGGAGCCCAGTGCCTCGGCGACCGCCGCACGATCAAGCTGCACGAACAGGCGGGTCCGGCGGGCGTCCCGATCGCCCGGTACCTGGCCTCCCTACAGGAGCCCGAGACGGCATCGACGTGGTCCGCGACGGCTGGCTCCGGCAGGTTCGCGCAGCATCTCGCCCTCCCCGTCCAGGACAACGGTGTGGTGGTGAGCTTTGCCGATGTCGGTTCCCGCCCAGTTCCAGGCCACGTGTTCCTCCGGTCGTTCGATGTACACCGTGCATCCGGACGACCTCGCCAGAATGGTCCTACTCAGCGATACCGCGGGCTCGCAGCTCCTCATCAGTGGTCGAGTCGTCGTGCGATCCCGGGCGGCCAGGAGTCACAGGAACCATCGAAGGCAACCATCCCCAAGCCATACCCGAGGCCACTGGATCCTCGGGACCATACGACAGCCCATCCGACCCATCAACAACGTCGGACCAGCCCCAGGGTCATGCTTTCGACAGGGGGCATCAGCCAGGCCGCGCCAGAAGTCAGGGAGCCCCGGTTCGCAGGGCCACGAAAAGGGTGACGGGGGCGGCGATGGCGAGGAAGCCGGGCAGGATCAGGACGGCACGGGTCTGGCTATCGCTCCACCGCCGAGCATGAGAGCGAGTTGTGTTTCGGAGCCATGGCGATGCTGGTCCATGAGTTCCGCGAGACGGCCGTTGTCGCCGTCGCTCAGCGCGTCGATCATGGCTGCGTGTTCCTCTAGAACTGCCCGGCGACTGTCGGGGGAGACCAGATAGACCGAGTGGTAGGGGGCGGCCCAGTTCCACAGCCGTTCGATCTCGTCGATGACCATTTTCAGGCCACTCAGCCGGAAAATCGCGAAGTGGAACTCATGGTTCAACAAGCGCATCTCGACCAGGTCGAGCCGTTCGGCCGCAGCGACAATTCTGTCGTTCAGGTCGATCACTTGCTGGAGTCGCTCCGCGGTCGGCGGAATGGGAAGACTGCCGATGATCTCGGTTTCCAGGAGCCTGCGCATCAGATAGATCTGGTCGAACTCGCTCTGGCTCAGCCTGGTAACCGTATATCCGACGTTGTGGACGTGGCTCACCAGGCCATCGGCGGCCAGTTGGCGCAGACCCTCGCGAACCGGTAGGCGACTGACACCCAGTTGCTCGGCCATGAATTCCTGGCGGATCTGCTGTCCCGGAAGGAGTTCGCCGGACGAGATCATTCGCCTTAGTTCGACGATCACTCTCTCTACCGCCTTCGACCTGGGCCGGGGCTGTGTCGTCTTTTCGGTCGGCAACGTTCGCCCTTTCGGTGACGCAGAGGGGGGTGGCGACATCCACATACGATGCTGGATGCAGTTTACGGAACCCTGGGTTGCGCCACGGCGCACCGAAACAGGGCCGACAGGTCTAGGGCTCAGCCACGACATGGGGTTTCGAGGGTTTGCGGTCCCAGCCCGTCCGGCCCTTGCGGCCGAACGACCACATCTGAACGCCTCGTTCCACCTCGATCGCGGCCGTCCAGGGAATGGCCGGTGGCCCGACTTCCAGGACGGCGCTGTTCTTGATGCGGCGGGCCAGTTCGGGATCCGCGGCCGCCTTGGCCACGAGTGCCTCCGCGGCGTCGAGCATGTCCTCAGGATCGGCGGTCTGCCAGGCCAGCCCGCGGCGGACGGCTTCAGCGCCGGACAGCGGGATGCCAAGCCCTCCAAGGGCAATGGCCTGTTGGTATCCGGCCGCACGCCCGAGCAGGGACAGGTGCCCGCCGCCGGGATGGATGCCGCGGGCGAGGAAGCCGCTGTCCAGTACGGCGTCTGCGGTGACCAGCATGAGGTCCGTGGCCAGGGCGAGATTGAGACCGGCGCCGACAGCTCCGCCAACGACCAGGGACACACTGGGGACGGGGAGCCTGCCGATCTCCACGAACGCGCTGTAGACGGCGGAGGTGCGGGCGACTGATTTGGGGGCGGCCGGATCGGCGGAGGACTGGCCTAGATCCCGGGTGTCGGCGCCGCTGCAGAAGTAGCCGCCGACCGCGTCGACCAGGACGGCGCCGATGGTCTCGTCGGCGTGGACCGAGCGGCAGAAGTCCTCGATCAGCGCGGCCATCTGCAGGGTGATGGCGTTTTTACGGCGTGGGTTGTTCAGGGTCAGTCGCGCCACGCCGTCGCTGAGGTTCACGATGGCCGGGGGCTCGTGGGGGGCTTGATCGGTCATGTCCTGCTTCCTTCGATGAGGGGAGTGCGAGGCTGTACCACTCGTTAGGCTTCGGGTACCTGATTGCCCTGCATCTTCTCGTTGCTTTGCTTGCGTGGTGTCCAGCCGGGCCCGCTCACGATCCGAATGCCCCTTCGGCCTTCAGCCGCACGATCTCCTCCTCCTCGTAGCCGAGCCCGTCCAGGACGGCAGCCGTGTCGGCGCCGCGAGCAACCGGGGCGGTAGGCCTGCGGGTGGTCGAGCGGCTGAAGGAGATCGGCACACCGACGCCGCGGTAGCCGTCGTCGTCGACGAACAGTTCGCGGTGGGCCACCTGGGGGTCGCTCAGAGCGGTACCGACGTCGTTCACCGGGCCTGCCGGGACGCCTGCCGCGATGAGCTCCTGGCCCAGTGGGCCGCTGTCCCGCTCGCTGACCAGAGAGGACAGCAATGCGATGAGCTCCGAGAGGTGCGTGATGCGTCCGGCGTTGTCGGCGAAGCGGGGATCGTCGGCGGTCTCGGGCCGACCGAGGACGGTCATGAGCGCTCTGAACTGGCGGTTGTTGGCGGCACTGATGAAGATGTCGCCGGTCCGCGTGCGGAAGAGCTGATAGGGGGCGACAACGGGATGGGCCCCACCGGTACGCCGCGGGGTGCGCCCGTCTGCAGTCCAACTTGCCGAGTGCGGATGGAGCAGCGAGATCACGGCATCCAGGAGCGCGATGTCGACGAGCTGGCCGAGACCGCCGGCGCTGCGGTCGTGCAGGGCGAGCAGGATCCCGCTGAAGGCGAGGTTGGCGGCCATGAGATCGACGATCGGCACCCCGACGCGCAACGGCTCCCGGTCGGGGTACCCGTTGATGCTCATGAGGCCGCCGTGGGCCTGCAGGACGGCGTCGTAACCCGGCAGGCCGCCCAGTGGACCGTCGGTTCCGAATCCGCTGATACGGCAGTACACGAGCCGGGGATGCCGTTCGGCCAGGACGTCCTCATAGCCCAGACCCCATCGGGCCATGGTCCCGGACTTGAAGTTCTCCACCACCACATCGGCTTCGGCGATGAGGCGGGCGAGGACCTCCCGGCCCGCGGGCGTGGAAAGGTCCAGGGACACGTTGCGCTTGTTGCGGTTCAGACCGTGGTAGTAGGCGCTCGTTCCGTCCGTATGGAAGGGCGGTCCCCAGGAACGCGTCTCGTCGCCCCCCGGTCCCTCGACCTTGATGACAGCGGCTCCGTGATCGGAGAGCATCTGGGCGCAGTACGGTCCGGCAAGGACCCTGCTGAGATCGAGTACACGCAGGCCTTTGAGGACGCCCTGGGCTTCCGGCGCCGCCGTCCAGGCGTCTCGCCGCGCCGACTTGAGATCGCGTTCAGCTGACACCGGTACGGCTCCCTTGCGTTGTGCGGTTGTGGACCTTGAGGTCCGCGCCGGAGACCAATTGCCACAGGTCGTCCGCCTCCGCCACCAGGTCGGCGCTTCGGCGCTGCCAGTAGAGCTCGTTGCCGTACTCCTCACGCCACGACCACAGGCGTGTGGTGTGGGCGCCGAGCCGATGTTCGCGAGTGAAACCGATCGCGCCGTGCAACTGATGGGCGATTGCCGTGATCTGCCGGGCCAGCGCTGAAGCCTCGGCCTTGGCCGAAGCCACGGCCAGTTCCCTGTGGCGTGTGCCCTCCGCGAGGGCCAGTACGGCGGCGTCCGCCGAGACCTCGACCGTGACCACAGCACCCGCGAGCTGCGCAAGCTGCTGCTGCACCGCCTGGAAGCGGACCAGGGGCCTGCCGAACTGCACCCGTTCGGAAACGTACCGGGACGTGGCGTCCAGAACGGCGCGTGCGGCACCCGCCAGCTGCGCCGCTCGCGCCGCTGCCCCGTACAGCGACAGCTCGCCCTGCCGGCAGACGTCGGCCGGCCAGTGGATCTCGTAGGCCTCGACTCCGTCGAGAATCGCGCTGTCGCGCTGCTCTCCGGCGAGGTTCTCCCCGGGCGACACGCGCAGCCCGGGCTCGTCGGTCGAGACCAGTGAGACGGCCGGGCCCTGCGGAGTGTCGGCCAGGGTGAGCAGAAAATCGGCGGAGCGCAGCCAGGGGACCCGGGACAGCGACCCGCTCAGCCGCCAGGATCCGCAGGACCCTGTCTCGGCGGTGATGTCGCCGGTGGCGGCCGTGAGCATGCCGGCAGGCAGGGCGGCCTGTGCGGCGGCCAGCAGCGGACCGGCGAGGAACAGTGCTTCGGCCAGTGGGATGGCGGCGCTCGCGGAAGCGGCCTCACGGACCAGAACGGCCGCATCCCGCAAGGTGCCGCCCGCGCCCCCCAGCTCCTCGGGAACCGTGAGGGAGGTGAATCCGAGCCGTTCGAGGTCGTCCCACAGCTTCCGGTCGGACCCGGCCGGCGGCGACGAGCCCACGGGGTGCCGCCCCGCGAACACATCCCGGACGGCGACGGTCAGGTCTTCCAGATGATCGCTCATCAGTCACTGAGTCCCTTCGCGACGATGGAGCGCAGGACTTCGTTGGTGCCTCCGCGCAGCGTGAAGGCGGGTACGTGTGCGACCGCTTCGGCGAGCATGGAGGCGAGGCCCGAGTCGGCCGAGGGCTCCGGACCCGTGTGCCTTCGCACGACGTCCACGACGTCGCCTTCGAAGGCGGTCCCCAGGTCCTTCACCAGAGCCGCCTCGACGGAGGGCTGCTCTCCGCGGTCCAGCAGGTCGGCGACGGACAGGGAGAGCTCACGCAGGGCCACCAGTCGGGTGACCAGTCGGCCGAGGTCCGCGCGGGCTACCGGGTCCGCGGCGGCGCGGGTCGAGCGTGACCACTCGCGCAGCAGCGGCAGTGTGCTCAGCAGCCGCTCGGGTCCGGAGCGCTCATTGCCGAGCTCGGCGGTCACCTGGCGCCACCCGTCGCCGCGTGCGCCGAGGAGCGCGGACGGCGGGATGAGCGCATCGTCGAAGACCACCTCGTTGAATTGGTGAGCGCCGTCGATGGTGATGATCGGCCGGATCCGGATCCGCGGGTGGGGCAGGTCCACGATGAACTGGGAGAGCCCGCGGTGCCTGTCGTCGGTGGGGTCGGTGCGCGCGAGCACGATCATCGCGGTCGCGATGTGCGCCACGCTCGTCCAGACCTTGGTACCGGTCAGTCTCCATCCGTCGTCCGTCTCGATCGCGCGCGTGCGGACGGAGGCGAGGTCGGAGCCGGAGTCCGGCTCCGACATGCCGATCGCGAAGAAGCTCTCAGCTGCCGCGATGCCGGGGAGGTAACGGCGTTTCTGTTCTTCTGTTCCGTTACGCAGCATGCTCGGCGCCATCTGCCGGTCGGCGATCCAGTGTGCGGCCACCGGTGCCCCGGCGGCCAGTAACTCCTCTGTCACCACGTAGCGTTCCAGGGCGGAGCGGCCGTGCCCCCCGTACTCGGGAGGGATCGTCATGCCGACCCACCCGCGCTGGGCGAGCCGTCTGCTGAAGCTCTGATCGATCCCTGACATCCAGGCGTCGTTCTGCGGCCTGAAGGCACCGGCTGCGGTCTCCTTCTCGAGGAAGTCCCGGACCTCGGCCCGGAGTTCCTGCAGGTGCTCGGGAAGCTCGGAGACCGCACGGAGAGCGAATGCCATGAGACCGTCCTTCCGCGAGAATGATCATCCAAAATTGGATCCTATCTTGCAGTCCAAATGGTTGACAACACACGGTGACGTGGTTTGACTGACCGTCACAACACAGAGACCGGTCGGCTCGGGAGTCGCCGCATGACCTCAACGACGCGTTCGCACCGCCTCATTGACCTGCACGTGCCACCCAGCCGCCCCGACAGGGCCGAGCTCGAGAAGCACCTTCCTGGGGGAGATCCCGCGCTCCTGCTGACGGCTCTTGTGCAGATCACCGGCGATGCCTCGCTCCTGGACCGCTTCGGGCCCGGGCTCACCATGGAGCAGCGCGCCGATGCGCGCCTGCTGCCGATGGGGCGCTTGCCGGAGGAGGACCGCGCCGAGCTGCACGGACTCCTGGTCGAGGCCCTGGCCGAAGATGATCCGACCGACTTCGCCTCAGCCCGCTGACCGCCCCTCAGATGAGCCTCCGGGAGCACGACGGAACCCGGCTGTCCCGACGGTCATCAGAAGCGTCGCTTGCCCACTCCGCTTCACCCCCGGCCTGCTGTGCGCACCGCAGAGAGCGGGCCGGACGAGGCCGGCGGCCGCCCGTAACGGCGCCACCCGCTCTCCCGCATCCCGAACCGGCAGAAGGTGGTCAAACCCCATGACCCGACCGGCACTTTCCGTGGCACTGCCACCCAGCAAGGACGTCGTCGACTACGCACTCGCCGCCGAACACCTGGGATACGAACGGTTGTGGCTGTTCGACTCGCCTGCGCTGTACGGGGACATCTGGGTGGCGCTCGGCCGGCTCGCCGAGCAGACCCAGCGCATCAAGCTCGGAACCGGCGTCGCCGTGCCCAGCACCCGCCACCCGATGGTGACCGCGTCGGCGATCGCGTCCATCGAGGAACTGTCCCCCGATCGGCTCACTGTCGCCTTCGGCGCCGGATTCACCGCCTGCCGAGCCATGGGCCAGAAGCCGATGAAATGGTCGGAACTCGCCACCTGCATCCGCCAGATCCGCGGTCTGCTCGCCGGGGAGGTCGTCGAGATCGACGGCCTCGCCACCCAGATGATCCACTCGTCCGGCTGGGCACCCGACGGCCCGATCACCACCCCGATCTGGTCCGCACCCAGCGGGCCCAAGGGCTTCGAAGTGTCGCGGCAACTGGACCTCGACGGCGTCATCCTGAGCTCCCCTCCCCAGCAAGGCGAACACCACGCCTGGAAGTCCAACGCACTCCTGATCAACGGCACCGTCATTCGTCCGGGCGAAGACCACACCACCCCTCGCCTCGTCGAAGCCATCGGACCTCAGTACAGCACCGGCTTCCACGGCATCTGGGAAATGTGGCCGCAGGCCCTCGACCAGACACCGGGCGGCGCGGTCTGGCGCGAGGCGATGCTCCCGGCCCGGCCAGACCATGAGCGGCATCTCGCCGTACACGAGGGCCACCTGTGCTACATGACCGACCGCGACCGGGCCGGCGTCCAGGCCGCGGGCGCCGCCATCCTGAGCCAGGGCTGGACGGGCGACGCCGAGTCCATCCGCACCCGGCTCGACCAGACCGGTGCCGCGGGCATCGCCGAGGTCGTCTACAACCCCGTAGGACCGGACATCCTCGGCGAACTCGCTGCCTTCGCCGAGGCAGCCGCGGGCTGAAGCACTCTCGCGCCCGGATCGGTCCAGGCCCGGTACCGAACCGAAGCCGAAAACGGCCTGACGCAAGGAGTTGACCATGACCGTCCGTAGAGTGATCACCGATGAGAGCGACGGGAAGTCGCGGATTCTCACCGACTCAGAGGCACCGAACATCTGGTGCGACGAGATCTGGATGGCCACCCCGGAGCTGCCCTACGGAAGCGACCCCGGGGCGAGCCCGCAGCCGCTGCAGCCGACACCCGGCGCCACATACTTCCGCATCGTCTCCCTGGACCCGGACCATGTGGTCCGCGCGGCGCTGGCGCAGGTGAGCGAGCAGCAGGGGGACATCCACCAGGACATCGACGCCGAGGGGTTCCACCAGACGGACACCATCGACTACGTCTTCATCCTCGACGGCCCCGTGGAACTGCTCCTCGACGAGGGTTCCACCGTCCTGCAACCCGGCGACTGCGTCGTGCAGCGGGGCACCAGGCACGCCTGGCGCAACCACGGGGACAAGCCGATTCGCCTGCTCACGATGATGGTGGGCACCACCCGGTAGCCCTCGTGGCGAATCCCATCCCTTCACACGGACGGAGAGTCAAGTTGAGCGCAGCACAGAGGTTCAACGGCGGAACGGCGGTGGTGACCGGAGCGGGTTCCGGCATAGGGGAAGGCCTCGTCCGCCATCTCGCCGCACTTGGCATGCATGTCGTGGTCGCGGACATCGACGCCGATGCGGCCCGGGGTGTCGCGAACGATCTGTGCGCGCAGGGTGCGTCGGCGGCCTCGTACCAGGTCGACGTCGCCGACGCCGACGCCGTGGAGGCGATGGCCGCCTCCCTGTTGAAGGCCCACGGCACGGTCGAGTTGCTGGTGAACAACGCGGGTGTGGAGAATGCCGGCCTGATCTGGGAGGTCGGAGCGGACCGCTGGAACAAGGTCATGGGCATCAATGTCAGCGGCGTCTTCCACGGGCTGCGAGCCTTCGTGCCCCGGATGATCCAGGCCGGCGCACCGGCGACGATCGTCAACATCTCCTCGGTGGGAGGTGTGGCGACCGCGCCGCTCCAAGCGCCGTACATCGTGAGCAAGCATGCCGTTCTGGCGCTGACCGAGTGCCTGCACCAGGAGCTTGCGCTGGTGGGTGCGCCGATCCAGGTCTCCGTGGTCCTGCCGCACGCGGTGCGCAGCCAGATCTTCGCTGCCGCCCGGCGTGACGCACCCACCGACAACCCCATGGCCAACCAGGTGTTCGACGCGCTACAGCACGCCAACGACACAGTCGCCCTCAGTCCTCTCGAGGCTGCCGAGCACCTGCTCGAGGGGGTCGCCCGCGGAGACTTCTGGGTCTTCACCCACGACGATCTCGGCAAGGCCAGTGTGGCGGCACGCGCCAACGTACTGCAGACGCTCAGCCCGCCGCGCGACCCGGCGGAGATGCTCAAGGGACTCGTTCGCACAGAGTGAGGGAGCAGCCGAGACCCGGCGGCGGAACCAGCCCCCAACAGTGAAATCCCCAGCAGTCAAGAAGCCCGAGTGTTGAGACGGAGGACGTGACATGACGAACCTGCATGGCCGAGTCGCGCTGGTCACCGGTGCGGGTCAGCCCGACGGTATCGGACAGGGCATTGTGAAGGCCCTGCTGCGCTCCGGCGCCGACGGCGTGGTGTTCACCGACATCGACACGGAGATGGGCGAAGAGTCGCTGAAGATCGCGGCGAGCGAGTTCGGCGTCGACCGTCTGCTGTTCCTACGTCAGGAAGTCTCGTCCGAGGCGGATTGGGAACAGACCCACGCCGCAGTGTTCGACCGGTTCGGCGGCCTCGACATCCTCGTCAACAACGCCGGCGCCAGCTTCGGTGGGTCACTCGCGACCCTCTCCCTGGAGGACGTGCGCAGGGGCATGAGCGTGAACTTCGAGAGCCAGTTCATCGGTATCAAGACGTGCATGGGCTCACTGATCGAGCGGGCGGACCGGTGGCCCGGCGGCACAGCGATCATCAACAACTCGTCCGTCGGCGCCTACCTCGCCGACCCGACCAACCTCACGTACAACGTCTCCAAGGCCGCGGTACGCATGCTGTCCATGTGTGCGGCCCGAGAACTCGGCGGCAAGAACGTCCGGGTCAACTCCATTCATTTCGGCACCATCGACACGCCCCTGCTCCGCGCGTCCTTCGAGCGGCGGGTCGACATGGGCCAGTATCCGGATACAGACGCCGCCCGCCAGGCCATGGAGCGAAACGCCCCGCTGAAGAGGATGGGAACGCCTGAGGACGCCGGCGCCCTCGCCGCGTTCCTGGCTTCCGACGAGGCCCGCTATCTGACCGGCGCCGCATACATCTGCGACGGCGGACTCACCACCCAGTACTGAAAGGGCCAGCATCATGGCATCGATCGAGGAGCGCTGGCTGGGGCTGGCGCCGATCAAGGTCGGCTGGCTCGGCATGGAGTGGGCGCGTTTCGAGCGCGAGATCCGGATGGCCTTCGAGGAGGGCGTCGAACGCGGAGTCCTCGACCGTCCCTACGAGTTCGTCATGGAGGACGAGGCCGGATTGCCCCAGGGCTCGGCCAAGAGCGGCGTCGACGCGTTCCACCGGCTCGTCGACGAAGGCTGCCTGGCGGTGGTGGGAGCAAACTACACCGACTCGGCCATGGTCCTGGCCGAGCACGCCAACGCCCGTCGGGTGCCGTTGATCAGCATGTGCGGAACCGACGCCTTCCACGGGGAGTACTGCTTCCGGCTCGGAAACGGCGACGTCGGCGGCGACCCGGCCCTGATGGTCAACTGGTTGAAACGCAACGGCCACCGCAGCGCGGCAGTGGTGAGCCCCTGGTCGCCGATCGCGGAGGAGTACTTCCGGTTCTTCCGGCAGGAGTGCCGCCGACTGGGAGTGTCGATCGCGGCCATGGAGTCGGTGAGCGCCGCCACCACCGCCGATCAGCTGGCCGAAAAGCTCGCGGCCCTGCGATCCGCCGACGCCGACGCTCTGGTCTGGCTCGGATACGGCGGCCTTGTCGTCTCAGGAGCGGTACGGCAGGCCCTGGAGAAGCTCGCCTGGGACCCTCCCCGGATCATGACCACCGCCTTTATGCAGTACATCTGGGGATTCGAACAGCTGGAAGGCTGGGTGGGGATCGACCAGTGGTGCCCCGACAATCCGCGCATGCACACCTTCCGCGACCGCTTCGTCTCCCGCTACGGGGAGGATCCCTGGATGTGGCCCAACGCCATCCCGGGCCTTGCCTACGACATGGCCGCGGTCGTGGTGGAGGCCCTGCACCGGGCCCCCGTCCTGACCGGGCCCGGAGTGAAGGAGGGTCTGGAGCGGATCCGCTTCATGCCCGCCGTCACCGGCGGCCCCCACACCCATATCGCCGGAGGGCCCTACGACCACCAGCTGTTCAAGGGTGACTGGCTGCACTACGGCCGTGTCCGCAACGGCAAGCTGGAGTTCGCCGGCCTCTACGAGCCCACGGACGATTACTGACGGCCGGGCAGTCGGCCCTTTGCGGCGATCCGTCGATGACGCAGTCGACTTGGACCGCCGTGACGGACCGCCCCTCCCGGCCGCCGACGGAGAGAACCGACGACAGCCAGGCGGGCGTCATCTCGGGCGGCGTTGGCCGGCAGATGCCTCATCATCCGTCAGCTGCTGCCGTCCGTGTGTCCGTCCCAGCCTTTGGCCATGGTCTCCTCGAAGTGGTTCATCAGGGTTTGCAGGGCGGCGGCGGGGTTGAACTCCAGTACCTCGCTGGCCTCCTCGTAGATGAGGCTGTGGCCTGCGGGGAAGAAGTAAGCCTCGCCGGCGCTGGCGACCTCGTCCGGCCAGTCGGAGCCCGGGTAGACGCAGCGCACCCGGCCCTTGAGGACGTAGGCGTAGTGCGGGCACTGGCACACGTCGCCCGGCAGGCCCTTGTAACCAGAGGTGCAGTCGATGGGGCCGTCGACCACGGTCCAGCCGACTTCCATGTCGCCCCACTGCACCGAGCGGAAGCCGGTGTGAGGCCAGCGGCCGCCCCCGTTCTGCGGTATCTCCTGCGGCTTGATGACGGGCAAGGGAGCCTCCTTGAGGAGTGGTGGATGAGGTTCGTCCGCGAAGGTCGAAGTCGACACGGAACCGGTCGACTGGTCGACTCGGAGCTGCACGAGCCGGGCGAACCGGTCAGGAGACGGGCGACTCGGCGGTGCCGGTCAGCCGGCGGTCGGGTGTGTTTGGTCAACCCACAGGCGGGTGAGTCGCAAGGAGACGATGCGCCAGGCGCCGTCGTCCCCCTTGGCGTACGTCTCGTGGTAATGGCCGTAGCCGTGGAGGGTGGCGCCGTTCGGGTACCAGACGTGGTCCTCCATGGCCCACACCCCGGTGGCCCGGTCGGGGGCCGTGAGCGTGATCTCCGGGGTGTGCCCGTGATGGCAGGTCCGGACGCCGGCCAGGATCGGCTGGAGCGCGGTCAAGTAGGCGTCTCGCTCGTCGAAGACGAACGGCGGCTCGTGCTCGACCTCGATGTGCAGGTCCGGTGCGAACACATCCCGAAAGGCGCCCCAGTCCTGGGTGTCGAGCAGCCTGAAGTAGCGTGCCTTGAGTTGCCGGATGGCTTCGAGATCGTCCATCGCCTACTTCCCTGTCTGCAGGTCGCCGTCGACCCGGGCGGCGCCCGGTGCCGAGCCGGCAGCGGGTGGTGCGGGGCACTGGGTCGGTGTCGATGACGGTTCGCCGATGAGCCGGACGGTGTTCGAGGCGTCCTCGAGGGCAGGCCGATGGGCAGGGACAGGCCCAGTTGGTCGGCGCCGGCACGCTCCCAGCGCTTGCACTGCTCGACCACCTCGGAGGGATCGCCGCACACGAGTGCGCCCTCGGCGATGAGCGCTCTCGGCGACCAGAGCCGGGTGGTTGACCGGGGCGAGCGGGTTGAAGATGGCGGAGCCGATGTGGATGCGCGTGCCTCGTTGAGGAGTGCGTGGTGCTCGGCGAGCGGATCGCCCTCGGCCCGCATCTTGGGAACGTACCCCTGCACGAACAGTCCGAAGTCCATGCTGCCTTGCCCTCCTGACGGTCCGAGGAGTGCCATCCGGTCGCGGCACCTCTGCCGGTTCTCCCGTTCGCCTTCGCGCCGACCTCAACTGCCGTCGCCCGGTAGAGCTAGTATTGCTATCCTTTAAAAGATGGCAATACTACGGGCAGGGTTCCATGGAGACGATTCGCTGGAAAACGAGGAAGGCGGAAAGGGCGATGGGTGAAGATCAGGCGCGGTGGGCGAGGTGTTCGGCAGCGGTCGATGGAGAATGCGCGGACACGGGACGGCGTGGGGCAAGGGAGCGGTGACGGCTGTGTCGCCGCGTACGGCAGCGCAGCCCAGCCTCGCACCGGTCGTCGACTCTGCAGAGTTTCGTCGGGTCTTGGGGCACTTCTGCAGCGGCGTCACGGTCATCACGTCGATCGATGACGGCGCTCCCGTCGGCTTCGCCTGCCAGTCCTTCCAGTCGCTGTCCCTGGAGCCGGCACTGGTCGCCTTCTCCGTGGGGCGTACGTCCACGACTTGGCCGCGTATCCAGGCATCCGGCCGATTCTGCGTGAACGTACTCGGCGCCGAGCAGGAGCAGCTGTGCCGCGACTTCGCCGTCAGCGGGGGCGACAAGTTCAAAGGCGTCGGCTGGCGGCCCAGTCCCTCCGGGATGCCTCTCGTGGACGGCTCGCTCGCATGGATCGACTGTGTCATCGACGTCGTGTACGAGGGCGGAGACCACCAGATCGTCGTCGGTCGCGTGGAGGACCTCGACGCTCCGCGCGAAGGCCGACCCTTGCTGTTCTTTCGCGGTGGCTTCGGCGGCTTCCGCACCTGAGGTCGGTCTCATGGCCCACGAGGCTGCGCCACCGTGGCCGTCGGTGCAGCTGTCACCCGCAATCGTGACAAAGATCGCCCATAAGGCTTCTATGATGCCGGGCGCAGCGCCCGGCAGACGCTGAGGAGGGGCTCGTCGTGGCCACTGTGTTCATCACTGGTGGGACCGGTCTGATCGGCGCCAACATCTGCCGTCGCCTGCGGGAGCGCGGCGACGAGGTACGCGCCCTGGTCCGCCCGGGCAGCGCGTACGAGCCGTTGCGTGAACTGGGCGTGGTCCCTGTGGAAGGCGACATCACTAGCGGCGAGGAGGTTCTGGCCGCCGCAAAGGACGCCGAGTTCACCGTCCACTCCGCAGCCGTCCTCGGCGGTGCCTCCCAGGACCTGGAGGAACACGCCCGCGTCAACACCCTCGGTCTGCGGCACGTACTCGACGCGGCGGCCGCGGTCGGCTGCCGTCGCACTGTCGCGCTCGGCACCACCACCTATTTCGACTACACCACCGCACCTCTGACCGAGGACTCACCGCTGCTCGACGATCCGCCGAGCGACCCGTACACCGTCTCCAAGCGCGCAGCGTTCGTCGAGTTGATGCGTCGCGCCCGCGACGGCCAGGACGCCTGTGTGGTCATTCCCGGCGGCACCTTCGGGCCGTCGCCGGTATCCGGCCGAGCCATGCAGGCGCCCAGCTACAACCTGCGCATCAAGCTGGCGCTCGAGCGGGCCATCGCGGCGACCGTGTACTTCCCGATCCCGTGGTCGTACGCAGACGACGTGGCCGCAGTGACCGTCGCCGCCCTTGACCGCGGGATCGCAGGCGAGAAGTACCTGGCGTTCGCTTCCCCCGACGACGTATGCAGCACAGCGCAGTTCCTCAACCGCGCCTGCGAACTGGCGGGCTCCGACCACCGCGTCGTCGACCTCACTGCCAAGGAACTGGACGCCGACCCGCAGTTGCAGCGTGCCAACGGCCCCAGCCTGGTGGCCCTGGCCCACCGCCGGTTCCCCGAGCCCTACTACACCGACACGCTCACCCGAGCCCGGCTCGGCCACACCCCGCTGCGCCTCGAGGAGGGCCTGCGCCGCACCCTGGCCTGGCTTGAGGACACCGGCGCGCTCGAGTCCGGGGGAGCGCCGCGATGACCTACCGCCGGAGTCGGCTGGCAGCCGATCACACGGAGCTGCTCTGGGCAGAACGGTGCGTCCGCAGGCTGCCGATGCTGTACGCGCGGGGCGTCGACCGGCGCGACTGGCAGCTGGTCCGCTCCTGCTTCGCGGACGGCGCCTTTGTGGCCGGAACCCGTGATGCCCTGCCCGTGGACGAGTACCTGGCGCGACTGCGCCCGGGAGTCGAGTGCTTCCCCGTGACCATGCACTTCATGGGCAACCAGCTCGCCGACGTCGACGAGGGCTGCCGGTCCGGACAAGTCGAGACGTACGCGGTTGCCTACCACTTCCAGGGTGATACGGCCGGAGCCGATCATCCTGACAACCTCGTGGTGGGCGTCCGCTACCACGACGAGGTGGTGTGCACGGAGCAGGGCTGGCGGATCATACGCCGCTCGGTGTCGGGGGACTGGCGGAACGGGCCGTACCCGGGGCGTGGCACATGACAGACAGCGCACCGATGGACATCGCCCAGCCGATGCACCTGCCCGCCTCAGACTGACGACGGGGGCCTCTAGGCCACCGACGACGCGGCCACCGACGACGCTCTCGGTTCGACCTGCCACTGGTCCGAGACCGGTACCTGCTCGACATCTGGAGAACTGCCTGTGAACATCGCGATGCTGCTGGACATGGCCACCGACGGATTCGGGCACCGGACTGCACTACGGTCCGCCGAGCCTGACGGCCTGACACTCGACTACGCCCGGCTGCGGTCCACCGCCGCCGCTGTCGCCGCCGACCTGCGGGCTGCCGCGCCGGGCGCAGCACTGGCCTACCTGGGTCCCACCCACCCTGCCGCGCCGGTGGCGCTCTTCGGCGCAGCCTATGCAGGCACCGTGTACGCCCCGCTCAACCACCGCCTGCCTGCGGCCTCGCTGTCCGCGCTCATCGCCCGCACCCTGCCCGCCCGGGCCGTGGCCCGCACCCAGGATCTCGCCACTGCGACCGAAGCCGGGGCGCACCCGGTCACCCCGCTGGACGACTGGCTGGCCGGCCTGCTCGCCGCCCCCGGCGTCCCCGACGGTCCCCTCGAACCCCAGGCCCCGGCGATCCTGCTGTTCACCAGCGGCACCTCCGCGCAGCCCAAGGCGATCAAGCTGAGCCACGACAACCTGATCGCCTACATCCTCGGCACAGTCGAGTTCGGCAGCGCGGGCGAGGACGAGGGGCTGCTGCTCGCCGTCCCGCCCTTCCATATCGCCGGAGTCTCCGCCGTTCTGAGCTCGGTGTACTGCGGCCGCACCATCGTCACCCTCCCGGCTTTCACCGCCGAGGCGTGGCTGGCTGCCGCCCGGCGCCACGCGATCACCCATGCGTTCCTGGTGCCCACCATGCTGGCCCGCATCGTCGAGGCGATGGAAGCCGACCCGTCCCTGCGGGTCCCGACCCTCGGCCACCTCGCTTACGGGGGAGCCCGTATGCCTTTACCTGTGCTGGAGCGCGCCCTGGAGCTGTTCCCCGACGCAGGCTTCGTCAACGCCTACGGGTTGACCGAGACCAGCTCCACTATCGCGGTGCTCGGCCCCGACGACCACCGCGCGGCACACCAGGGGGACGCGGCTGCCCGGGCCCGCCTGGGGTCGGTGGGCCGCCCTGTTCCCGGCATCGAGGTACGCATCCAGGATGAGACAGGCGCCGAGGTCAAGCCGGGGATGCGCGGCGAGCTGCTGTTGCGCGGGCCGCAGGTCGCCGCGGCCGGCTCCGGCGCCGCCACCGACGCCGACGGTTGGTTTGCCACCGGCGACCTGGCCACCCTCGACGACGCCGGCTACCTGTTCGTGCATGGACGTGGTGACGACACCATCATCCGCGGCGGCGAGAACATCGGCCCGGGCGAGATCGAGGACACCCTGCTGCGCCACCCGGCCGTGGCTGCCGTCTGCGTCGTGGGCCTGCCCGACCCGGAGTGGGGCGAGCGGATCGCAGCCGCCGTCGTGCTGCACCCCGGCGAGGCCGCACGCGACAGCGACCTGGCCGAATGGCTGCGCGGGCGGTTGGGTTCGCTGAAGACACCTCAACGGTTGCACCTGGTCGCCGAGTTGCCGATGACCCCCACCGGGAAGATCATCCGGCGTCAGGTCAAGGCCGACCTCGCCGAGCGTGAATGATCACCGGGCTGTCACTCTCGGAACATCGTCGGCAGGGGCGCCGACGACGACCCCGGACGGCACCTCCACTCCGTCGCGGTGTCGCTGGTGTATGGCAATCCGGGGCAGGGGAGTTACGGCGCGAGGGCGGCATCGCGGCTTTGACGGGCGCTGCCGCGCAGGAGCTGGGGCGTTACGGGATGAGGGCCAACGCGGTGGCGCGGGCGGCGCTGACCCGGATGGCCGAGGATCTGCCGCGGTGGAGCGGGGAGCTTGCGGAGGACCGGTTCGGTTCGAGCCGCGTGCGCCGGAGAACATCGCCACGCTGGTGGTGTACACACCGGGCCCGGCATGCCAGCCCTCGGCTCGAAGCCGGTCTGTGCAGCACGCTGGTTGGTGCGCTACAGCGAATGAGGGCGGTCTGGGGCCCCGCGGCGCGAGGGGAGCGTGGGGCCCCAGACCGCCCTCGGAGTTCCGAACAGAATGGGCGACCGGCCCGCGCGCCTAGCCGATGGCCGGGCGTGAGTTCGGAGGCAGGGGAGGATTCGGGGAGCCGGCCGTGGACACGCGGCACGCGGCCGGCGCCCGGGGTTCGCCTTGGATGCCGCGTGGACAGGGTCGCCACGTCGCGACCCTGTCCACGCGGCTGCTTATCCGCGGGGCAGTTCCCGCCACGGCCGGCCGCGCCAGGGGTCGGGCTCCTTGGGCATACCGAGGACGCGCTCGGCGATGAGGTTGCGGTTGATCTCGCTGGTGCCGCCCTCGATAGTGTTGGCCCGGCTGCGCAGGAGGCCGCGGATCTCGTCGGGCATGCCGGACGCGTAGTCGTCCAGATCGCCCTCCCAGGCCAGAGCGTCAGGGCCGAGCAGTTTGACGGCCATCTCCTGGATGCGCTGGTTGAGCTCGGAGCCGTGCACCTTGTTGATGGAACTGGCCGGACCGATCGGGCGGCCGACGGCGGCGCTGTCGCGGATGCGCTCGTTGGTCCAGCGGCGGATCTGCTCCTCGCCCCACAGCCGGACGACCTCGCGGCGTACCTCGGGTTCGTCCCAGCCGCCCGGCAGTCCGTCGGCCGAGCGCTTGCGCGCCAGGCCGACGAGGCGCTCGGCGCTGCCGCCACCGATCCGGTCCACGCCGCCGGAGCCCGCGCCCGACACCATCTGGCGCTCTCCGCCCAGGGTGGCCTGTGCGACCTTCCAGCCGGCGCCGCAGTCTCCGACCCGCTGGGCGTCCGGGACGACGGCGTCGTCGATGAAGACCTGGAAGAACTCAACGGCTCCGCCCATGTGGCGCAGCGGGCGCACCCGAATGCCGGGCTGGTGCATGTCGATGAGGAAGTAGGTGAGGCCCTGGTGCTTGGGGGCGTCGGGGTCGGTGCGGGCGAGCAGGACGGCGTAGTCGGCGCGGTCGGCCCAAGTGGTCCACACTTTCTGCCCATTGATGATCCAGTTGGCGCCGTCGCGTTCGGCCCGGGTGGACAGAGACGCCAGGTCGCTGCCCGAGCCGGGCTCGCTGAACAACTGGCACCAGATCTCCTCGGCGCGGGTGATCGGCGGCAGGAAGCGCCGGCGCTGCTCGAGGGTGCCGTGGGCGAACAGGGCGGCCGCGGTGAGGCTGAGGCCGAGCGGGTTAAGTCGGGGCAGGTGGTAGGTGCGCAGCGCATGCTCGGCGGCGCGGGCGGCCGGCACGCTCCAGCCCCGGCCGCCGTATTCCGTGGGCCAGGTGGGGGCGACCAGGCCGGAGGCACCGAAGACCGGATACCAGGCGCGGTACTCCTCGGGGGTGCGTACGGTGCGCACCTCGGCGGGGCCACCGCGCTCTGCTGCCTCCCGCCAGGAGGGCGGCACGTTGGCCGTCACCCAGGCCCGTACCTCGGCCGCAGCTCGCTCTGCTGTGATCTTGGGCTCCGGTGATTCTTCGTCAGAATCCGCTGCCACGACGGACCTCCAATGCGTTCCACAGGAATATTTGCGGGGTGCCTGGGCGGATGGTGGAGCGGCGCGCACGCTCGTCTCGCCGGGTTTCGGGGCCGCGGACTCCAGTTGGTTGGCGGGAGGACATCGTGGCCGGGCCGAGTCTCAAGGCTTCGGCGGCGTCGATCCTGCGTTGCCGTGACCCGGGCGGTCGAAGACCGGCCACCCGACCTCATTGCAAACACTCACTTGCGGCCCCTCCATAGATATAAGGATAGCAAAGATAATAGAATGGCGGCCATGGTAGCTGGCCTGATCACTGACGAGGGTGTGGCGGCACTGCGCGCCCGTATCGGTATCCCCCATCCCAATCCCGTTCCCCCGCACTACCGTCGGCCGGGCGAGGACGCGTTCCGCAACGTCGCCCGCTGCTACGGGGACGACAACCCCCTATGGAGCGAACCGGACTACGCGGCCAAGAGCAGGTGGGGCGGCCTGATCGCACCGCCGCCGCTGGTCGGCGGTGACAGCCTGATCGGTACCGACGTACTGTCAGGGACCGAGCGTGAGGCCGCGAAGGCGCTCAAAGGCGACCCGCTGCGGGGTGTGCACGCCTTCTACGCCGCCGCCGAGCGCGACTGGTGGGCCCCGCTGACTCCCGGTCACTCCCTCAGCCGGCGCAACGCCCTGGTCGCCGTACACGACAAGCCCAGCCAGTTCGGCGGCCGGGCCGTGTACGAGTGGGAGGCGCAACTCTTCCGTACCGACGACGGCGTGCTGGTGGGTGGCCAGTACCGCTGCATGGTGCGCACCGAGCGCGAGAAGGCCCGTAAACGCAAGAAGGAGAGCGTCCAGGCCCAGACGTGGGGCCCGGAGGAGATCGCGGAGATCGACGCTGCCGGAGAGGCGCACACCCGCCGAGGCGCTGAGCCACGCTGGTTCGAGGATCTCTCCGTCGGCGACTCCACCGGGACGATGATCAAGGGCCCACTGACCGTCACCGACATGATCTGCTGGCACGTCGGCATGGGCATGGGTATCTACGGCGTCGCCGCCCTCGACCTCGCGCGGGCCAATCGCAGGCGCATACCGCGCTTCTACGAGCCCGACGCGCTCGGCATCCCCGACGTCATGCAGCGCGTTCACTGGGACCCGGCCTACGCCCACAAGGCCGGGCTGCCGACCACTTACGACTACGGCCGGATGCGGGAGACCTGGCTGATCCACCTGCTCACCGACTGGATGGGCGACGATGCCTGGCTGCGGTGGCTGCGCGTGGAGTTCCGCAAGTTCAACTACGTCGGCGACGCGCAGTACCTCTCCGGTACCGTCACCCGGCTGCACCGCGACGAGGGCGGCCGCCCGGCCGCCGACCTCGACCTGACGGCCGTCAACCAGCGCGGCGAGACCACCACCACCGGCAAGGCCACCGTGCTGCTGCCCAGCCGCGAGCACGGCCCGGTACGGCTGCCCGATCAGCCCGGCACGAGCCTGGAGGAGGCCATGGACGCCGCGGTCACCGTCTTCTCCGGGCGAGACTGATGCCCCGCCCCCTCGACGGCATCACCGTCGTCGCTTTGGAACAGGCAGTGGTCGGCCCGTTCGCCACCCGGCAGCTCGCCGAACTCGGGCTGACAGCCCAGGAGATCGCCACCGCGCGCGAGAAGGGAGCCGTCCGATGACCGACAGTACCGACGACTTCGGCAAGGCCATCACCGCCGCCCTGGCCGACCTGTGCCCGATGACCGAGGTCCGCCGGCTGATGACCGATCCGCTGGGCCACAACCCCGCCGTCTGGCGACGGCTGGCTCGCGAGATCGGCATCCCGGGCCTGGCCGTGCCCGAGGAGTACGGAGGAAGCGGCGGCGCCCTGGAGGACCTGGCCGTCGTCTTCGAGGCCGCCGGCTCCGCCCTCGCCTGTCTGCCCCTGTTCGCCACCTGCGCCCTGGCCGCGCCGCTGCTCGTCGCCGTCGCCGATGAGGAGGCCAAGAAGCACTGGTTGCCCCGGCTCAGCTCCGGGGAGAACACCGCGACGGTCGCGTTCGCCGCATTTCGCGGCGCCGCCGGAACAGCTCCGCGGGCCGTTCGTGACGACGACGGCTGGCGGCTGACAGGCACCTACCCTCACGTCGTGGACGGCGCCGGCGCCGACCTGCTGCTGGCCATCGCCGACACCGACGCCGGACCCGGAGTCTTCGTCTTGGAGGGCGAAGGGACCCGCCGCACTCCGCTCGCCGGCCTCGATCTCACCCGGCGGCTCGCCCGCGTCACCGCTGACCGTGCCCGCGCTACTCCTGTCGCCGAACCGGGTGAGCAGGCGAGGCCGAGTCTGGAGGCCGCATGGGACGCGGCCACCGCCCTGCTGACGGCGGAGCAGGTCGGTGGCGCTCAGCACTGCCTGGACATGACCGCCGAGCACGCCCGGACCCGCATCCAGTTCGCCCGCCCGATCGGCAGCTTCCAGGCGGTCAAACAGCGCCTGGCCGACATGCTCATCAAGGTTGAACTGGCCCGTTCCGCCGCCGGCCAGGCCGTGCGCGCGGCGTCCGGTGGGGATGTGCGCGAGCGCGCGCTCGCGGTGAGCGTGGCCAAGAGCTTCTGCTCCGACGCCTACGCCCAGGTGACCGGCGCCACCATCCAACTGCACGGCGGCCTCGGCTTCACCTGGGAGCACGACGCCCACCTTTACTACAAGCGCGCCCTGTCGAGCCGGGAGATCCTGGGCACTCCCGCCCTGCACGACGATCGCGTCGCGGAACTGCTGTAGGTTCCGCAGATCACGTGCATCACGTGGCTCCTGCCGGTCAAACGCGTCACGCAGCTTGTCTGTGAGTGCAAAGGTATGTTCGGTCGCACCCGTAATCGATTAGCCACGAACGAGCAAACCGTGACGTCCTCTCAGGCCACGGGCTGGGAGCCGCCCACTGCACTGGCTTTGATCAGCTGGGCGGTCCCAGAGGCCAGGGTGCTCGCCCGGGTGGCCGCGAGATGGGTCGAGGCCAGCGTCATGGCCCGGCTCGTGTTGCCCGCCTCGATGGCCGTGATCAGCTTCTCGTGGTCGCGGATCGCGGCCCTGCGCGTGGCGGCGGACATGGGGGAGCCGGCGTCTGCCTCGCGCCCCGCCACCGCACCCCAGACGGCGGACTCGTGCGAGGACCAGATGGACTCGAGCGAACCGATGAGCACGATCATCGTGTCGTTGCCGCAGAGCGAGACCAACTCCTCATGGAACCGGCGGGCGAGCGGCGAGTACTGACCGGGGTCGTCGAATGCGGCCTTCTGCGCTTCCACAGCGGCGCGCAGAGCCGGCAGCACAGCGGTCTCGCGGTCATCTCGGGCCGCACACATGGCCGCGCACACCGGCTCCAACTGAAGCAGTGCGCCGCTGACGTCGCTCAGAGACGTGTTGCGGGTCTGCAGCACCATGCTGACCATGTAGGCGATGCGGTCGGCGGTGGGCTGGTGCACCACCGCACCGCCCACATTCCCTCGTCTCACCGAGATCAGGCCCTCGGTCTCCAGGATGCGCATGGCCTCGCGCACCGCCGGCAGGCTGACCTTGAATTCCGCGTACAGGTCCTCCTGCCGCGGAATGCTGTCACCTTCCTTGAGCCGTCCCGTGAGGATGTCCTCACGCAGCTTGGCCGCCACCATCTCGGCCAACCGGGGCTGGCGCAGCTGTCGCATCTCGTCTCCTGTTCCGTCGAGCTCTTCCGCTCGCGGCCTGGTTAGCCAATGATTTCTATCTTAGCTGTGATATCTGGGTAGGCCGAAATCTGCAGAAGAACCCGACGGACCTGGGAGGAGGGGGGCAGGACCCAACTCAGGCGCCCGGTCTCATCGGACTTCCTGCCCGGCGGAACCGCCGCCTCGCAGCGCACCCGACCCGAGGACCAGCCGGGTCACCGACTCCAGGTTGGTCTGCACGTCACCGATGGTGCGCCGCCCGGTGGTCCACTCCTGCAGGCCGGTACTGAGCACCGCATTGATGGCCACCCGCGCGGGTAGGGCGATCTCCTCGGGAACGCCCTCCATCAACTCCACAAGCACCTCATCCTGGGAACTCGCCACCGTGGCCAGCGCCTCGCTCGCGAAAGGGTCGGACGACCCTTGGACCAACACGACCAGCCGGGCGAAATTCGGATGGCGCTGGAACGAGCGCACCTCACGGCGGAAGAAGGACAGCACACGGTCCAATGCCCCTACCTCGCGACGGGCTCGCGAGCGCTGGCGCGCCAACTCCGCGTGGACCCGGTCGGTCAGGCGACGGTGCCAGTCCGCCCAGGCCGCCGCCAACATGTGGTCCTTGGAGGCGAAGTAACGGTAGGCGGTGCCGAGCGCCACCCCCGAACGCTCCGCCACATTCCGCATCTGGACGTTCTCCGGCCCGATCTCGTCGACGAGCGAGATCACCGCGTCGGTCAACAGTTGGCGCCTGGCGATCTGGCGCGGCGTCATGCTCTCCACAGGCAGAGGCAGCGTCTCAGGTTTGGGCACGGCCTAATCCTATCTGAAAGCTCGTTCTAGGTCGTTCTGCTACTCGGCTGCTGTGCTGGGTGAGTCCGTAGCCTCTACCATCCTCGACCGTACTGACACTCTGACCTGCTCATATAGCGATGTCCTGGCCGCATCGCAGGCCAAGGATGCCGCACCAAGGTCTTGACATCTTTGAAACGCGGTTTCAATATCGGGCTCACATGGCCGTGCCCGGACAGACGGCCGCGGTGACACGGGTCGGAGTCGACGGCTGCCCGTCTGATCCCGACGCCCGCACGCGCAGCCGATCGCCTGTCGGGCGCCGAACACAACCAGCGGAGTTGTCATGACCTTCCCGCACGGCCAGCCGATCATCGACACGATGATGGGGTTCCCCACCGTCGGCTTCGAGCAGTACGACTTCATCCGCAAGCAGACCAAAGACCGGCAATCCCAGCAGGAGTTCCAGTTTCCTGCGGAGTACATGTTCAAGCACGTGCCGAAGGAGCTGCCCACCGAGGACCCGGTCAGCGTCACGCTGCACGAGATGGACCGCTGGAGCATCGAGAAAGCGCTCATCGGCGTCACCGGGGAAAGTGCGCAGCTGGCCCTGAAACGCCACCCCGACCGGTTCATCCCCTCCGGCAACGTGGACGATCCGAACCAGGTAGTCGAGACGGTCCGGCAGATCAAGCGCGACTACGAGGAATACGGCATCCGGGCCGTCGGCGCCTTCCCTGCCGGCACCTTCCCGCAGGTCGCGATCAACGACAAGAAGATGTACCCGGTGTACGCGACCTGCGTGGAGCTGGGTATCCCGATCTTCTGCTGCGCCGGCGTACCCGGCCCTCGGTTGAAGTTCGAACCGCAGCGGGTGGAGTACATCGACGAGGTGATGTACGACTTCCCCGACTTGGTGTTCGTCACTCGCCACGGCTGTGAGCCGTGGGAGGAGCTCGCGGTCAAGCTGCTGCTGAAGTGGCCGAACCTGTACTACTCCACTTCGGCCTTCGCACCGAAGTACTACCCGCAGAAGGTCATCGATTTCGCCAACACCCGCGGCGCGGACAAGATCATCTACGCGGGCTATTTCCCCATGGGCCTGTCCCTGGAACGGATCATGACCGACATGCCCAACGTGCCGTTCCGCGACGAGGTCTGGCCCAAGTTCCTCTACGAGAACGCAGCCCGCGTCCTCAAACTTGACCGCTGATGCGGACGGAAGCGCACCAGACGGGCAGCGGTCACGAGGAGGCGACATGTCGATAGCACTGAACCAGGAACAGGCCGCGCTGGCGGAGTCGGTCGCGGGGTTCGCCTCGCGCCACGCCCCCAGGTCGCGCACCCGCACGGCGGTGGACCTGGCGGCCGGGCCGGCAGACCGTGATACAGCGAGCGGCGACTCGGATGCCGTCCGAGGGGCGCGGCAGCACGAGGACAGCCTGTGGGCGGCCCTGGTGGAGCAGGGATTCGCCACCGTGCACCTGCCGGAGAACGCGGGCGGAGGCGGTGGCGGCGTGGGGGACCTGGCCGTCGTCGTGGAGGAGGCCGCGCGGGGCCTGACCCCGGGGGCGTTATTGCCGACCGCCATCGCGAGCGCGATTCTTGCCCGTTCCTGTCCACTCACCCGATCCGACGCCACATCAAGTGATGAGTCACCAGGCAACCGCGGCGCAGCGGTCCCCGCGCTGAGGGACCGGTTCGGGGTCGGGGCGCGTGGCGCCGTCGCCCTGTCCCCGGACGGAATGGTGGCCGCCCGGGTCCCCGGCGGCTACCGGGTCAACGGCACGTCCGTGCCGGTGCTGGGCGGGGCGCGCGCCGACGTCGTACTGCTCATGGCCCGGCACGAGTACGGCCAAGTGGTCTTCGCCGTGGACCTCGCCACCGCCGACGGCCTGGCCGTCGAGCCACTCCCGGCGGTGGACCTCACCCGCGATCTCGCCCGCTTCACCGCGACCGACGTCGTCGTCCCCGCTGCCGGCATAGTGCCCGTGGACCCGTCCACCGTCCGGTCGATGGCTGCCGCCCTGTGTGCCGCCGAGGCGGTCGGCCTCGCTCGCTGGTGCGTGGAGACGGGGCTGGAGTACGTGAAGGTGCGCGAGCAGTTCGGGCGCCCGGTCGGGTCGTACCAGGCGATCAAGCACAAGTGCGCCCGGCTCTTCATCCGTCTGGAGACGATGGCCGCTGCCGCCTGGGACGCCGCTCGGGCGGCGGAGGCCGACGGGCCTGACGCCGAGGAGCAGTTCGCCTTGGCCGCCGCGGAGGCCGCGGTGGTCTGCCTGCCCGGCGCGAACGACCTCGCACTGGACACCATCACCCTGCTCGGCGGGATCGGCTACACCTGGGAGCACGACGTCCACTTCTTCTGGCGCCGCGCCATGACGATGGAGAGCCTGCTCGGTCCCGTGAGCCGCTGGCAGCGGCGGCTGGGGCGGCTCGCCCGCACCGCCGGCCGCTCGTTCGACGTCGCCCTGACCCACGACGACGCCGCGTTCCGCGCGCGGATCGCTGCGCAGCTCGAGGAGGTCGCGACGCTGCCCGAGGAGCAACGCCGGCCACGACTGTCGACGCTGGGCCTGGTGCTGCCGCACTACCCGGCCCCGTACGGCATCGACGCAAGCCCGGCACAGCAGATCGTCATCGCCCAGGAGTACGCCAAGGCGGGAGTCGAACAGCCGAAGACCATCATCGGAGAATGGGTTCTGCCGACGATCCTCGCCCATGGCACGGACGAGCAGAAGCAGTTCTTCGTGCCGGCCACATTGCGCGGGGACATCACCTGGTGCCAGCTGTTCAGCGAGCCGGGCGCGGGTTCGGACCTGGCCTCGCTGTCCACCCGGGCGGAGAAGACCGACGGCGGCTGGCGGCTGAACGGCCAGAAGGTGTGGACGTCCAGTGCGGCCGAGGCGCACTGGGGCATCTGCCTGGCCCGCACCGACCCGGCCGCGCCGAAGCACAAGGGGATCTCCTGCTTCCTGGTCGACATGCACGCCCCCGGTCTGGAAGTCCGGCCGCTGCGGGAGGCCAACGGGGGTTACCTGTTCAACGAGGTTTTCCTCACCGACGTGTTCGTCCCGGACGACCGGCTGGTCGGCGCGGTCAACGAGGGCTGGGCCATGGCACGCACCACGCTTGGCAACGAGCGCGTGAGTATGGGCGGGATGATCGGCACCGGCGCCGATCCTGTGGCCATGTCCACCTCGCCGCAGGTCATGGCAGACGCGGCCGAGGTGGAGCGCTCCCTCGGGGAGCTGATGGCAGAACGCTACGCACTGTCGGCGCTGGGCCTGCGCGCCACGCTGCGGCAACTCTCCGGGCTGCGGCCCGGCGCGGAGGCCAGCGTGCTCAAGGTCGCTGTCGGCTGGCACCACCAGCACGTTTCCGCCGAGGTCATGCGCTGGCACGGCCCGTACGCCGCCGCGGCGACCGGACCCGGCGGCGCCGCCACGCACGGCTATCTGTCGGTGCCTCCGCAGCTCATCGGCGGCGGCACGGCTGAAATCCAGCTCAACGTGATCGCCGAACGGATCCTTGGCCTGCCCCGCGGCTGATCTGCACGGGCCCCCACAGCTGTGCTCCGCAGCGCTGGTCGCCCCGATGAGCGCGACCGGCCCGCAACCGGAGGGCTTCTACGAACGCACCATCCCCTACGCCATCCACGGAGGATTCATGACCACATTCCGGCCCGAGGACCGCTACACGGTGATCTCCTCGGACACCCATGCCGGCGGCAGCCACGCCATGTACCGGGAGTACCTCGACCGGCAGTGGCACGAGGAGTTCGACGCCTGGCGTGGCAAGTACAAGAACCCTTTCAGCGACCTCGGCGACGCCCGGCGCTACCGCAATTGGGACGACGAGATGCGCAACTCCCAGCAGGACTCCGACGGGGTCGTCGGGGAGGTCATCTTCCCCAACACCGTTCCGCCGTTCTTCCCCAGCTTCGTCCTGTTTGCCCGGCCCCCGAAGGCGGACGAGTACCCGCGCCGCCTGGCCGGCATTCGGGCCCACAACCGCTGGCTGGCGGACTTCTGCAACCGTGCACCCGAGCGCCGGGCCGGCATCGGGCAGATCTTCCTAAACGACATCGACGACGCCATCGCCGACGTCCGCTGGATCAAGGAGCACAACCTGCGCGGCGGAGTCCTGCTGCCGACCATCCCCCCGGACGTGGACTGGATCAAGCCGCTCAACCATCCCGACTACGACCGCCTGTGGGCGGTGTGCGAGGAGCTGGAGGTGCCGGTCAACGTGCACGGCGGCACCGGCGCTCCCGCCTACGCGCCCCACCCCTCCTCGGCGCTGATCATGCTCTCCGAGGTCGCCCACTACTCCCGCAGGCCGCTACTGTTCCTCATGCTGTCCGGGGTCTTCGAGCGCTTCCCGCGCCTGAAGCTCGTGATGACCGAGCAGGGCAGCGCCTGGCTGCCTCCTCTGCTGAACCAGCTGGACGGCATCCTGAAGTCGGTGCGGGACAACGGCGCCGTCGGGGAACTGCGGTTCAAGCCGGAGCATGTCCTGCCGAAGTCGGCCACCGAGTACTTCCGGCAGAACGTCTGGCTCGGCGTCAGCTTCCCCAAGGTCGCCGACGTCCGAGCCGCACGCGAGGTCCTCGGTGTGGACAAGTTCATGTGGGGCAGCGACTATCCCCACGACGAGGGAACCTACCCCTACACCACCCTCGCCCTGCGCCAGGTCTTCCACGACTGGCCCGAGGCCGACGTGCGCAAGGTCCTGGCCGAGAACGCCGCCCAGGTGTACGGCTTCGACCTGGACGCACTGGGTCCGCGCGCCGCCGAACTGGGGCCCACCGTGGCTGAGGTCGTGCGCCCGCTGACCGAACTGCCCGACAACCCCAACGAGGCACTCCTCGCCAACGCCCCCGCAGCGTAGCCGCGGCGAAACGGATCAGTTGACACAGCGTCAAGGAGTTGGTCATGAGCGATGAAGCCGTCGGTCTACGCGCCGGTATGCGGCTCAAGAGTCAGGTGTGCACCACCCAAGTCATCGTCGTCCGGGCGGGGAACAAGCCCGTGGTTTTGTGGTGCGGCGGCGTCCGCATGCTCGAGCTCGGCGCATCCGGTCGGGGAGAAATGACGCCCGTCCCGGAACAGATGCGGGGCTCGTTGCTCGGCAAGCGCTACACCCACCCGGACGACGACAGCGTCGAGATACTCGTGACCATGGGAGGTGAAGGCTCTATGTCGGACGGCGAGCAGGACCTCGTCCTCAAGGCCGCCAAGCCACTCCCCGCCAGCGACTGAGTCACCGGACCAACGAGCGGTCCGTGAAGGCCCGACGAGGGGTTACACGGGCCACATGCGTAATATAAATTATGCGACTGTCTTTCCGTGTCGAGCCCCTCCGCCCGGCACCGAGGATCGGACGTGGCCTCCCTCTGGACCCTCAAGGAGCCGCAACATGGGCCATCAGACGCTGCAAGGTCGCACGATCGTGATGTCGGGCGGCAGCCGGGGTATCGGAGCAGCGATCCTCGTGGCTGCCGCCCGGCAGGGGGCGAACGCCGTCCTGCTGGCCAAGACTGACCGGCCCGACCCGCGGCTGCCGGGCACGGTGCACACTGCGGTCGCCGAGATCGAAGAGGCCGGCGGCAAAGCCGTCGCCGTCGTCGGCGACGTGCGCAAGGAGAAGGACGTGCAGCGGGCGGTCGACGCAGCCGTGGACCGATTCGGCGGAATCGACATCTGCGTCAACAATGCCAGCGCCATCAGCCAAACCGGCACCGAGGAGCTGTCACTCAGGCGCTACGACCTGATGCAGGACGTCAACGCGCGCGGCACGTTCGCACTCACCCGGGCATGCCTGCCGCACCTGCGACGGTCCGATCACGCGCATGTGCTCACACTCTCGCCACCGATCAATCTCGCACCCCACTGGCTGGGCCGCTTCCCGGCCTACACGCTGTCGAAGTACGGGATGACCTTGCTGACGCTCGGCTGGGCTGCCGAGTTCGCGGAAGCGGGCATCGCCGCGAACTGCCTCTGGCCCCAGACCCGGATCGCGACCGCGGTGGTCGTCAACCTGCTGGGCGGCCAGGGGGCAGCCGCTCGCTCACGGAGCCCGCAGATCATGGCCGACGCCGCGATCGAGGTGCTCTCGACCGCGCCGTCGGCGCGGAGCGGCCGTACTCTGATCGACGCCGAAGTGCTCGCCGAGAGCGGGGTCACGGATCTGAGTCGGTACGGGGGTGGCGACCACCCCACCATCGACCTCTACGTGGACCCGTGATGGGGCGGGAGTACCGGCATGTCAGGTACGAGGTGGTCGACGGCGTGTTGACGCTCACGTTGCACCGCCCGGAGCGGCTCAACGCGTACACCCCACTGATGGGGCAGGAGTTGCTCGACGCCTTCGACCGGGCCGATGCCGACGACGATGTGCGCGTAGTCGTCCTCACCGGGTCGGGCAAGGCATTCTGCGCAGGCGCCGACCTCGCCGAAGGTGGGCCATCGCGGTTTGACTACCCTGACGGCACGAACCATCGCGACTTCGGCGGAAAGATCGCGATGCGGATCTTCGCGTCGTTGAAGCCGACGATCTCCGCCGTGAACGGCGCGGCGGTAGGCTTCGGCGCGACGGTTCTGCTCCCCACCGACGTCCGGCTTGCTTCGAGCCGGGCGCGGTTCGGGTACACCTTCGGGCGGATCGGGCTCGTTCCCGAGGCGGCGTCGAGCTGGTTCCTGCCGCGCGTTGTCGGCATCAGCCGCGCGATGGAGTGGGCTGTCACGGGGCGGGTGTTCGGTGCCGCGGAGGCGCTCGAGGCCGGGTTGATCCGCTCGGTGCACGAACCGGAGGAGCTGCTGCCGGCCGCATGTGCGCTGGCCCGGGAGATGGCGGACGCGACCGCCCCGGTCGCTGTGGCGCTGACCCGGCAGATGTTGTGGCGGATGCTGGGAGCCAGTGACCCGATGCGGGCTCACGAGCTCGATTCCAGGGCGATGTACGAACGCGGGCGGTCGGAGGACGTCAAGGAAGGCATCACCGCCTTCCTGGAGAAACGGCCTGCACGTTTCCCCGGCCGGGTCAGTACGGACATGCCCTCGTTCTACCCGTGGTGGACGGAGCGGCCGTTCAAGCCACTGCCACCGTGAGCGCGCCGCCACACACCCAGCGATGCCAGGCAAGGCGGCCGTGCCATCGACCGCATGGCGGCCGAGTCGGCTCGGCCAGGCGGCGCGTGTGGATTCCTGTGCTGCGTGAGCTGCGACGAATGATATATTTTACTAAGCCCGGGATTTGCCCGGATCCACACGAGGCCCAGGAGGTCGTGATCGCTACTCGGTCGGTCGCACAGCACGGCCCCAGATTCGATATCGGCGACTCCGGTGGACTGTCACGCCCCACGAGTGCCCAGCAGGTTGCTGAGCACATCCGGCGTATGATCTTCAACAACGAGCTCCGCGCCGGGGAACGGGTCCCCCAGGATGACATCGCTGCCGCCTTGAGAGTGAGCAGGGTGCCGGTCCGCGAGGCTGTCATCGCCCTCGACCGCGAGGGGTGGGTGACAACGGAAGCCCACCGTGGGGCGTTTGTCAACGGTCTGGATGAGAACACCGTCCTGGACCACTACGAGTTCCTCGGCATGCTCTACGGATTTGCCGCTCGGCGTGCCGCCGAGCGCGGAACTCCGGTCGGAGTGAAGGCTCTGACAGAACTGAACCGCGCGTTCCAGGCTACCGACAACCCGGATGAGCTCTGGGAGATCAACCTCGAATTCAACCGTCAGTTGCTCGTCATGGCGCGGTCGCGGCGGATCGCCGCGATGTCACGCGTCATGGCCATCAGCATCGTGTCGGGAAAGTACTTCGAAGAGGTTGCCGGAGCCGTTCGGATTCACAAGAAGGGCCTGCGGGCGGTGCTGCGTGCCATCAAAGCCGGCGACGGGCTGACGGCGGAAGCGGAGTACGCCGAGATACTGCGGACCGAAGCGGTGAGTGTCGTGTCGCTCCTGAAGTCCCGGGGGCTTCTGGCGGCCTGATTGACTTTCCCGGACCAGCTCCCTTTGACTACATGCATATTGTATATCCGAGGTGGGCTCGAACCTCGTGTGACCCGAAGGGACAGGACACCCGCACCCAGGTGGCCGACAACGTCCGTATGACTACTCCTCGCGGATCTGTTCGCTGAGGTCGTGAGTAGCGCCGGGATCAGACCAGCCGTTTGTGCGCGGAGTCACACCTGCAGGCAACGTGCCTGTAGCTACAGTGGTTTTCTCGGTCGGCACCGAGCGCTGCTGTTCCAGACACGGGAACGGGGTTACGGATGAACTCGATTGACGATGCCTCGGCATCGAATCGGGAGTGACGGGTCGCCCGTGCACGGCCAGGGCTCCTCGGCTCGTGCGCGGGCCGTTGGTGAGACCTGCGGGCGCCTGGCACCTGCAGCGCCCACCGGGCCGCCAGAGTGCTGTGGTCAACCATAGTCATTTCACTATCCGCGGCCCGTGAACCAGCCGCAGTCACGTCCGAGGAGGACGTCATGACGAGCCCCGCCCCGCACGTGCCCGATTCAGGGGGCACCGCTCCCACCGGGCACCCGAACCGGCCGCTGCCGCCGGTCAGCCAGGTGCGTCCCGGAGTGTGGAGCATCCCCGTGCCGCTCCCCAACACCTCGCTGCGCTACGTCTTGGTGTACGTCTTCGAAACCGACGCCGGACCGTACCTCGTCGATGCGGGCTGGGACACCGACGAGGCGTACGACGCCCTTGCGTCGGGGCTGGCCGGCATCGGCACCCGTATGCAGGACGTCCAGGGAGTCCTGGTCACGCACATCCACCCCGATCACTACGGGCTCGCAGGGCGTGTCCGTGAGGCGTCCGGCGCATGGATCTCCCTCCACCCCGCCGACGCGGCCGTCATTCCCGTGTTGGAGAAAGCCGACCCGGATCCGCTCGGCCTTGCCATGCTCCGCCGCGCCGGGGCGCCGCAGGATGTACTCGACCGTCAGCACCGGCGGCTGCGTGCTCTGGATCCGCGGCGCGACATGCCGAAGCCCGATGTGCTGTTGGAGGACGGTGACCGGCCTGCCGTGCCCGGGTGGGAGCTGTCCGCGATCTGGACCCCGGGTCACTCCCCAGGTCACCTGTGCTTCTGGGAGCCCCGCCACCGCCTGATGCTCACCGGCGACCATGTACTGCCACGGATCACGCCCAACGTGCCCCCGCCCCGCGATGAGGGGGCCGACACGCTCGGGGACTTCCTCCGCTCGCTCGACCGTCTCAACGGGTGGGGTGCGTCCGAGGCGTTGCCCGCCCACGAGCGGCGGTTCACGGACCTCGAGGGTCGGCTCGCCGATCTGCGGCGCCATCACGACCAGCGCTTCGAGGAGGTCCTGGCGGCGTTGGAGGCCGGGGCGGAGGTCGCCTGGGACGTGGCCGCGCACATGCACTGGTCGCGCCCCTGGGGAGGGATGGAAGGCTTCACGCAGCAGGCTGCCGTGGGCGAGGCCTTTGCCCATCTGCGCGCTCTGGCACGGCGCGGGCTGGTACACGAAGAACCAGGCGAAACCGTGCGATGGCGGATCGCCGAGCGGTCCTGACCGCCGCGGCCGGCCCTCGGTCGCCGGCGTGGCCAGTCGACCGCAGGCCTCTGCCCGAGCCCATTCCGCCACCGAGGAGGAGCTAGCCATGACCGTGACGACCCGCTCCCGAACCGCCGCCAGTCCGGCCGTCCGGGACACCGCGGCCCTCGTACTGCGCGCCGCACTGGGGCCGATGCTGTTCGCGCACGGCTGGAACAAGGTCGCCGGGCCGGGCGGACTGAAGGGCACCACAGGCTGGTTCGAGTCCCTGGGCCTGCGCCCTGCCGCGATCCACGCACGGATGGCCGCCGGTACGGAGATAGCAGCCGGGGCCGGACTCGCGCTCGGCCTGGCCAACCCCCTTCCGGCCGCTGCGGCCGTCGGACTGATGGCCGTGGCCGCACGTACCGACCACCGCGGCAAGGGATTCTTCGTCTTCAAGGGTGGCTGGGAGTACACCGGAGTCGTCGCTGGCGCCGCCCTGGCGCTTGCTGCTCTCGGTCACGGGCGGTTCTCGCTCGACGGCATGCTGGGCCGCCGCAGCGACGGTCCGGCGCAGGCGCTGATCGCCGCGGCACTGGGTGGCGCCGCAGCGGCCGGGCTGCTGAAAGCGTGTTACCGCCCGGACCAGGGCCCGGAGGCGGAGCTGGACCACCAGGCCCAGGGCTGAGGGCCGCCGCTCTGCGGCGAAGTCCGCCTTGCGGCTTCGGAGCGCCCAGGGCAAGCCATGCACGGGTTACACCAAGAGGCAGTTCGTGGAGGAACTGCCCCGGTCGTGGCGTGCGCGGGTACTGACGCGAGCAGGCTCACACGGGCCGGAAGTACGGCAGGTGCAGACCGGAGCCCACCTCGTGGAATTCGGCCGTTACCGCCATTCCGGGCCGGATGTCCTCCGGCGCGATCCCGATGAGGTTGGTGAGGAACTGGTAGCCCTCTTCCATGTCGACGATCGCGGGCGCATACGGGGCTTCGAAGGCCGGTGTCACCGGGCGGTACACCACGGTCCAGCTGTAGAGGGTGCCACGGCCGGAACTCGTCTCCCACTTCAGGTCCGTGCCAAGGCAGTTGCGGCACACTTCCGCCGGGGGGAAGCAGGCCCAGCGGCACGAGGAACAGCGTTGGAACACGAGCTTCCCCTGAGCGCACTGCTTCCAGAACGGGGCGCTTAGGGCCCGCGGTACGGGATGCGGCAGCTCGCCGCGCTGCGGAACGAGGAGTGTGCTCATTGCGTAACCTCCGATCCGAGCAGCATGACAGAGGTGAACAGGGCTCCCGCGCCACCGCCGCTGCAGAGCGCGACATCGGCACCGGGCACCTGCAACGGACCGGCGTCTCCGCGTAGTTGCTGAACACCGCGGATCACACGCTGGTACATCTGGGGTGACGCGCCCGCGTGGCTGAAGGACATCGTTCCGCCATCGGTGGTGACCGGATGGCTGCCGTCGATGCCGATGTGGCCGTCCGCCACGAACGGACCGCCCTCGCCCGGCCCGCAGAAGCCGAACGCCTCCAACTGGCGGATGATCTCGAAGGAGAACGGGTCGTAGAGCTCCAGAACGTCCACATCGGACCGGCGCAGTCCCGCGTGGCGGAAGGCCAGGTCCGCGGCTCGCCGGCCGACCTCGCCGTTGACCGGGCCACCGCGCCGGCCCGCGAGATCCCAGCTCGGCGGATACCGGTACGCCGGGCCGAAGTGGTCGGCGCTGCTGCCGAGGATGAAGACGGGCTTCGCAGGGATGTCGGGCAGCCGGTCGGTGCTCGCCAGCACGAGCGCGCAGCCCCCCTCCGACGTCATCGAGCAGTCGAGCAGGTGGAACGGGTCGGCCACCATGCGGGAGGCGAGCACGTCGGCGGGCTTGAACGGTCCGCGTCCAAAGTAGACGGCTTCGGGATTGTGATGGCCGTTGTTGCGGATGGTCGCCGCAACCGCGGCCAGTTGCTCCGGCGTGGTCCCGTAGGTCGTCATGTGACGGCGGGCGATCAAGGCGAATTCAGCGGCAGTGAAGAGCCCGAACGGGGCGACCCACTCGTTCTCCGGCCGCGTCCACGGTGCCGTGGCCGCGCGGTCGGTGTAGATGCCGGTGGCCGCAGCGACGATCAGGACCACATCTGTTTCGCCGGCCTCGATGGCGTGGGCCGCTTCCGTGATGGCGGGCAGCCCGAACTGGGCGCCCTGCCAGGCGGGACCCAGCCGGAGGTCGTAGATCAGGGACGTGGCACCGCCGTCGTAGGTCACTCCGTCGACGTCGGTCAGGGTCAGGCCGGCGTCGCGCAGTGCGCCGGCTGCGGCTTCGGCGGTCAGGGTGGCGGTGCTGTATCCATCGAGGCGTCTTGCCTGACGAGTGTTGTAGACGCCGACGATGGCCGCGCGCCGCGGGCTCACCGGTCGGAGTCCCTTCGCCGTGGGATGCTTCGCGTTTCTTTCACGTCGGTCCGTCCTTCGAGGTGTCCCGGGGATTCACCAGCGTTCAGTCGATGTGCTGCAAAGGCTAAGTAGGTTATCTTATCTAAGATTGCTTGCCTGAGGCGGCCCGGTGCGCGGAGATCCTTGTCAGCCCACTTGTTCGTCTCGCCGCCAAGTAGGTCAACGGAGGTTCTGGTGCGCAAAGACGATCTGATTCTGATCAGCGTGGACGATCACATTGCCGAGCCGGCGGACATGTTCGAGGCGCACGTGCCGCAGCGGTACAAGGACCGGGCTCCACGCGTTGTGCTCGAGGAGAACGGCACCCAGCAGTGGTACTACGGGGATCTGCGGGGCCGGAACCTGGGTTTGAACGCGGTCGCGGGCAAGCCGCGTGACATGTACAACATCGACGCGAGCAGCTACGACGAGATGCGCCCGGGATGCTTCAACGTCGACGAGCGCGTACGGGACATGAACGCCGGCGGGCAACTGGCGGGGCTGAACTTCCCGAACTGGACCGGGTTCTCCGGACAGGTTCTCAACCAGGGGCCGGACCGCGACCTGAACCTGATCATGATCAAGGCGTACAACGACTGGCACGTGGACGAGTGGTGCGGTGCCTACCCGGGCCGGTTCATCCCCTGCGGCATCCTGCCGCTGTTCGATGTGCAGGAGGCGGCCAAGGAGGTGCGGCGGCTCGCGGCCAAGGGTTGCCACGCGGTGACCTTCTCGGAGAACCCCGAGGCGCTGAGCATGCCCAGTATCCACACGGATTACTGGTACCCGTTGTTCGAAGCGGCCTGTGACACGAAAACGGTGCTGTGCTGCCACGTGGGTTCGTCCTCGAGGCGCCCGATGGTGTCCTCCGACGCACCGCCCAGTGTGGCGATGTCGGCTTCGTCCATGATGAGCATGTTCTCGCTCATCGAGCTGCTCTGGGCGGAGTTCTGGGGCGAGTTCCCGGATCTGAAGTTCTCCCTCACCGAGGGCGATGTCGGGTGGATCCCGTATTTCCTGTGGCGCTCCGAGCACGTGCTCGACCGGCACTCCGGCTGGACCAATGCCAGCTTCCCCAAGGGGTACCGCGGCCCCACCGACGTGTTCCGCAAGCACATCTACACGTGCTTCATCAGCGACAAGGTCGGAGTCAAGCTGATGGAGTACTTCAATGAGGACCAGCTGTGCTGGGAGTCGGACTACCCGCATTCCGACAGCAACTGGCCCTTCGCGCCGGAGGACGTCGTCGAGACGATGGGCCATCTCGACGACGCCGTGATCAACAAGATCACCCACGAGAACGCGATCAACGCCTACTCCTTCGACCCGTTCGCGTACGTTCCCAAGGACGAGGCTCGAGCCGGCGCGCTGCGCGCCAAGGCCACCGACGTCGACGTGGTCACACATGTCGGCCGCAAGGCCAGCCAGCGCGATCGTGATGCGTGGGCGCGGATGACCCGCTTCGCGCAGGCCGCCCAGTCGGCCAAGCAGAGCTGACACCGGTTCCGGTGGCACCTGAGTACTGGCCGCCCGCCCACCGCATCCTTCCACGACGAGGTGACGATGACGCAGCGAACGCCGTTCTCCGGACTCCGGGTCCTGGAGGTCTCAGCGGGGATTCCCGCAGCCTACTGCGGCAAGATGTTCGCCGACGCGGGCGCCGACGTGGTCAAGATCGAACCACCGGAGGGCGACCCGATGCGCCGGTGGAGCGCATCGGGAGCCTCGATCGCAGAGGGGCGCAGCGGTGCCCTGTTCGGTTACCTGCATGCGGGCAAACGTTCGGTACGGCCAGGCCCGGGCACCACCGGTCTGTTCCGCGACGTCGACCTCGTCGTTACCGACACCTCGGGTGGCTGGGGCCCCGGCGCGATCCGGGAACTGCTGCCCGACGGCAGCGCCACAGTGGTGCTCACCCTGACTCCGTTCGGGCTGGACGGACCGTATGTACGGGACGGACTCGCGGCGAACGAGTTCATCCTCCAGGCCCTCTGCGGTTCGATCGGCAGCCGCGGCTGGCCCGGCGAGGAGCCGTTGCAGGCCGGCGGCCGGATCGGGGAGTGGGTGGCCGGGACGTACGGGGCAGTGGCGGCCGCTGCTGCCCTGCGCCGCTGCCGGCACACAGGCCAGGGGGATCTGGTTGACGTATCCGTGTTCGAGGCGATGGTGCTGACGATGGGCGGGTTGACCGCGGTCTCGGCCAGCCTGCTTCAGACCGGCCAGCCGGCGGTGGGCCGGAGCCATGAACTGCCCTCGGTCGTGCCCACGGCCGACGGTCTGGTGGGGTTCTGCACGATCACAGCCCAGCAGTTCGCCGACTTCCTCGTGCTGATCGAGCGGCCGGACCTCATCGAGGACACCGACCTGGCCTCCTTCGCGGGCCGCGCACGGCGTCGCAACGAGTTCCTCGAGATGGTCCACCGCTGGGCCGCCACCCGCACCACGTCTGAGATCATCGAAGTCGCCGCCGCGCTGCGGATTCCGGTGGCCCCGATCGCCACGCCCCGCACGATCACCGAGATCGATCATTTCCGCGAGCGCGGCGTCTTCCTCAAGAACATCGCCGGGAATCTTCAGCCCAGGGTCCCCTACCGCAGCGCGGCTTTCGACACCGTACCGCCGGGCGAAGTACCGGAACCCGGTGCGCACAGCGGCTCGGTGCACTGGCCCGCGCGGTCGCGCATGCGCGAAGGCGGCCGGTCCGGGGAGCGCCCACTGGCCGGGCTGCGGGTGGTGGACTTCACGGCGTTCTGGGCCGGGCCGGCGGCGACCGGGACCCTGGCCGCGCTCGGCGCCGACGTCATCAAGATCGAGGGTCTGAACCGCCCGGACGGGATGCGCTTCGCGGGCGCTCGCCCGCCCACGACCGAGTCCTGGTGGGAAACGGGATCCTTCTTCCTGGCCAACAACGGCAACAAGCGCGATCTCACGCTCGAGCTCAGTCTTCACTCCGCCCGTCACATCGCACTGGAGCTGATCGGCACGGCCGACCTGGTGGTCGAGAACTTCTCGCCGCGTGTGATGGGAAACCTCGGCCTGACGTGGGATACCATCCACGCCCACAACCCGCGCGCGGCCGTGGTCCGCATGCCGGCCTTCGGCCTGGACGGGCCGTGGCGCGATCGCGTGGGTTTCGCCCAGACGATGGAGCAGGCCAGCGGTATGGCGTGGATGACGGGCCCGGTCGACGGCCCGCCGCTCATCCCGCGGGGCGTGTGCGATCCGATCGCCGGGCTGCACGCGGCTTTCGCTGCGCTCGCCGCGATCGAGGTCCGCGACGCCACCGGCGTCGGCCCGCACGTCGAATCGACGATGATCGAGGCCGCGTTGAACGTCGCGGCCGAAGCGGTCGTCGAGGCCACCGCCTATGGCCGGGAACTGCGGCGCGACGGCAACCGCGGGCCGGGCGCCGGCCCGCAGGGCGTCTTCCGTGCGAAGGGCGACGACGAGTGGGTGGCCCTGGCCGTGCTCGACGACGGGCAATGGGCGGGCCTGGCCCGGCTACTGGGCCGCGAGGACCTTGCGCAGCGCACTGAGCTGGCCGACGAGTCCGGTCGCCGGGAGCATGCCGATGAACTGGACGTGGTCATCGGCGCGTGGATCGCCGAGCTGGAAGTGGACGCTGCCGTGGAGCGGCTGCGCGAGGCCGGTGTCACTGCCGTGCGGGTCAACTGCCCGGCCGATGTGCTCGCCGACGAGCAGCTGGCCGCACGCGGGTTCTGGGAGCGGGTCACGCATCCTGTGGTGGGCGGGTTCCAGAGCCCCGGCATGCCCTTCCGATTCGCGAGCGTCACCGAGCCCTGGACCCGGACTGCCGCTCCGTTGCTCGGCCAGCACAACGACGAGATCCTGGCGGGTGTTCTCGGCAAGGACGAGGCGGAGATCCGTGCGCTGGCCGAACAGAAGGTGATCGGCACCAGGCCGGAGGGGCTGTGAGCGCACAGCCGGACGCGACGGTCCGGGGGCGGCCGTTTATCCGCACGCGGAGGATGAACTCTTCCCGGTGCACTTCCGGGCGGCAACAACACCTTGTCCAGACGAGCGACTTAGGAGTCCGGTGAAACCCATCACCTTGTGCCTTCCGCCGCGACAGGGGGAGCTCTGCGCGCCGGTCCGGTTCGAACTTCACGGTCAGCACACCTTCCTCGAGCTGACCTCGCGACATCGTGTGACGCAGGTCGAGTGTGATGAGAAGACCGGCATCATCGCGATCCTGGTCGAGATCACCGACCCCGAGACCTCCCGCCCCGTCCATGTCCGCTTCAGCGTGCTGCCCGCCGACACCGAGGTGACCGGGCGGACGGTGAAGCTGACGGAGGTCGAGCGCGACGGGCAGAAACTCGCGGTGTTCGGCAGCTACCAGGGCGTCGTCTCGGACGAGAACTGACCGCGTTGTTGCGGCCAGGCAGGCAGCCCGGCCACGGCGAGGGCGCCGTCGCGCAAGAACGACCATCGCGCAAGAGCAACCATGCGGTGCGGAGCTAGCGGAGGCGCGCGCATGCGCATCCGGCTCCCGTCGCCGGTAACTGAACCGGCCTCAGCGCTGGGCCGCCGCGATCTGCTGCTCGAGCTCACGCTTGAGCAGCTTGCCGGTCGGGCTGTAGGGCAGGCCGGAGACGAAGCGAACCTGACTGGGCACTTTGAAAGGGGCGAGCTTCTGCGCCACCCAAGACCGGACTTCGGCTGCCGAGGGAGCGGCGGTGTCGCACGGCACGACCACCGCCATGACCTCCTGGCCGAGCTCCTCGTGGGGCACGCCGATGACTGCGGCATCGAGCAGACCAGGATGCTCGGTCAGCCGGTTTTCGATCTCCACCGGGTAGATGTTCTCGCCGCCACGGATGATCAGGTCGCGCATGCGGCTTTCGAGGTAGAGCACGCCGTCGGCGATCCGTCCGTAGTCCCCGGTGTGGTACCAGCCGTCGATGTCCAGCGCCGCTGCAGTGGCCGGCTCGTCGTTCCAGTAGCCGAGGAAGCAACTCGGGGTCCGGATACAGATCTCCCCGTACTCCTCTGCGTGCGTCGCTGTCCGCCGGTCCGGAATATCGTTCCCCTCAGCGTCCCGCAGCACCACCTGACAGGTGGGCGTGGCGGGTCCGGCCGAACGCGGGTCCCCGAGCAGCCGCGCGCCGGACGTGGCGGTGCCGAGCCCGCACGTCTCGGACATGCCGTACCCGCTGGCCACCCGGGCGTGCGGCAGCTTTTCCCCCAGGAGCGCGGCCAGCGCGGCCGGCAGCGGGGCCCCGCCGAACCCCACCGAGCGCACCTGGCGGAGGTCGTAGCGATCTACGTCGGGGTGGCGCAGCAGCCGGATCAGCTGCGTCGGCACACCGGTCCACGACGTCACCCCGTACCGCGCGGTCAGTTCCAGATGGCGGCCGGGATCCCAGCGGCCCTCGGGCGGGAACACCAGGTTCATGCCGGTCGACGGCGCGTTGGCAAGCAGCGGTCCGATGCCGGAGATGTGGAACAGGGGGCTGGCGAGCAGCATCACCGGCGCGGGGCCCGGCGCTTGCTGGGTCTCCCCGCTCAGTGCGGCGTCGATCGCGCCCCGGAGCTGGGCGTCCATCGCGTAATTGACCAGCCCGCGATGGGTGATCACCGCTCCCTTCGAGCGGCCCGTGGTGCCGCTGGTGAAGAGGATCGATGCCGCGTTGTCCTCGTCGATCTCGGCGGGCGGCACCGCGTCGGCGCCGGGGCCAGGCATACAGTCCGTGAACGTCGTCCCTGCAACGCGGGATCCGGGCTGCTGCTCGAGCCTGGCCAGCCTGCGTTCGTCCCCGAGAAGAACCAGGGGTGCGGTCAGGTCGATCCCTTCCCGCAGCTCGTCACCGGTCCACCAGCCGTTGAGACCGACCACCACCGCGCCCAGCCACAGCACCGCCCACAGCGTCAGGGCATGTTCGAGACTGTTGGCGCCAGCAAGCGCGACACGGTCACCCGGGCCTACGCCGAAGCGATCGCGCAGCACGCCGGCGATCCTGGGCACGAGCTGTACGGTCTCGCCATAGCTGACCGACTTGCCAGGGAAGACCAGGTAGTCGCGGTCGGGGTGGCTTTGGGCCGCGCTGATCAGAAGAGCGGGCAGATTCGGCGCACGGCGGGCGAAGACCGTCATCTTCACCCCGCGCACTTCCTCGGTGGTGAGCTCGAACGGACCGCCCGGGCCCGTCAGAGCTTCGCGTACTTGGTCTGGCAGGGTATCGAGCTGGTTGGACAGCATCGCGGTCTGCCTCCCGCCGCCGGCGTCCTTCCTTACAGGAAAGACGAATGTATATAATATTCTTGATAAGTGAGTGTGTGTCAATTGGAGTCAGTTTTCAGTTCCATGCGAGGACTCGTGTCGTCGGTTCAAGGGAGGGGTCGTGGCGTCTGTGGGAAGGCTGGATGGCAAGATCGCGCTGATCAGCGGATCCGCGCGCGGACAGGGCGCGGCGGAAGCGCGCCGGTTCGTACGCGAAGGCGCTGAGGTCGTCGTCAGTGACGTGTTGGACGAGGAGGGCCTCGCCCTGGCGAAGGAACTCGGTGATGACGCCCTCTACGTCCACCTCGATGTAGCCGACGCGCAGGACTGGGCGCGGGCCGTCGCAACGGCCGAGGAGCACTTCGGAGGCCTTGACATCCTGGTCAACAACGCGGGTATCGGCCTGCCCGCGGAGCCGCTGCAGGACATGGATCCCGAGAACCACGCCCGCATCCTGGATGTCAACCTCAACGGTGTGTGGCTGGGGATGCGTGCGGCTCTGCCGGCCCTCCGCAGGCGGAGTGGCGGAGCGATCGTCAATATCTCGTCCATCGACGGGCTCGTGGGTGTGGCAGGAATGGCGAGCTACACCGCGAGCAAGTTCGCGGTCACGGGCCTCACCCGGACAGCTGCCCTCGAATGGGGGCGACACGGTATCCGCGTCAACTCCGTGCACCCGGGCGTCATCAGCAGCCCCATGGTGGAGCAGGCTCCGCAGGAAGTACTCGACAAACTGCGGACCTATCTGGATCGCCAGCCCCTGGCCCGTATGGGAACACCGGACGAGGTGGCGAATCTCGTGCTGTTTCTGGCCTCCGACGAGGCTTCGTACTGCACCGGGGCTGAGTTCGTCATCGACGGTGGTCATCTCGCGGGCCCTTGGCGGGAATTCGCCGGCTGAACGCAACCCGTGGAGCATGGCCGGAAGTCAACGGAGCATACCGCCGGAGACGAGGTGGTCTTCCCCGGTGACGAAGGAGGACGCGTCGCTTGCCAGATACACGACCGGTCCGGCGATCTCATGCGACTCCGCGATCCGATTGAGCATGGTGGCCTTCGCCATGCGCTCGCGGAATCCGGGAGCGCTGCGCTCTGCACTCTTGGTCATCTCACTCTCGATCGGGCCGGGGCTTATGGCGTTGACGCGGATCCGCCATGGCGCCCACTCGGTCGCGCAGATACGGGTGAGGCTCAGCAGCGCCGCCTTCGACGGGCCGTAGGCACCGACCCCCGTACCGCCCCCGTACGCGCCCATCGTTCCGATGTTGATGATGCTGCCGCCGCCCCTCTCGCGCATGACCGGCACGACCGCCTGACTCATGCGCAAGGGGCCCTCCAGGTTCACCGAGAACACCTTGCGCCACAGATCGAGCGGCATGTCGGCCATGCCGACGAAAGTTGGGTTGATCCCTGCGTTGTTGACGAGGATGTCAACCGTCCCCAAGCGCTCGACGATCTGCTGGACGAACCCCGGGATCGCGTCCCAGTCGCCGACATGGCACGAGAGGCCGAGCGTCTCGGCGCCAGTGGCGGCCGCGATCTCCTTCGCCACTTCTTCGCACAGATCCTGCTTGCGGCTGCTGACCACCACGCTGGCACCCGCCGCAGCGAGCCCGTGTGCCATGGCTCGGCCGAGGCCCTTCGTCGAGCCGGTCACGATCGCGACCTTGCCGGTCAGGTCGAATTGTGCACCCATCGCCGTTCCCTTCGTCGATGCTGCACCCGGCGAACCGGGCCGTCATGGGTGATCTTGGTCAGGAGTGATCCTGGTCATGAGCACCCTGGGCACCTGCTCAGGCGCCGAAGCGGCCGAAGCCGCCGCGGAAGAACAGGAGCGGCTCGCCTTCGTACGGGGCGTCGAGGGCCTCGACGCAGCCGACGACGATCTGATGGTCGCCGCCCTCGTAGACCGCTTGGATGACGCAGTCGACCCAGGCGAGCGAGCCGTCCAGGAGAGGCATACCCGAGGGGGCGGGCTGCCAGCCGACGCCCTTGAACTTGTCGCCGCCGCTCATGGCGAAGTCGCGACACAGCCGCTCCTGCTCGGCGCTGAGCATGTTCACGCAGAAGCGGCCGGATGCCTCGATACGCGGCCAGGTGGTGGAGGTGCGGGCGACGGAGAAGGCGACCAGCGCCGGCTCCAGGGACAGTGACTGGAAGGACTGGCAGGCGAAGCCGACGGGGACGCCGTCGTGGATCGACGTGATGACCGTGACACCGCTGCAGAAGTGCCCCAGGACCCGGCGGAACTCGGTCGAGTCCATGATCGAGGCGGAGCCGGGCGGTGCGGCTGTGCACGAGGGGGTACGGGTCATGCGGACCTCCCAGGAGAGGCGATGTTGAGCGGGGCTCGTGGGGGAGCAACGGGTTCTCGGCAGAGCACCTGACCGGTCCCACCTGACCGGTCCCAACGGTCCTGCGGGCTTCAACCGGCAGTGGGCGGCTGGGCCTTGGGGGTGTAGGCGTTGAGCTCGGGGATGACTTCCTTGCCGAGCACCTCGATGGTGCGCAGGATGTCCTGGTGGTCGAGGTAGCCCCACTGGACGTAGCAGATGAGTTCGTCGACGCCGAGGTCGGCGTAGCGCTTCATCTTGGTGATGCAGGTTTCGGTATCGCCGATGACGATCATGTCGGCGGCGTCGAAGGTCTCCACCGGGACGTTGCCCTCGAACATGGGCTTGAGCAGGGGGAACGTCTTGTCCTGCTCCTCTTCCGACAGGTGCGGCAGTTCCCACTCGAGGGTGAACATCGCCAGGTTCCTGTACCACCAGGCCACGGAGTCCCAGACCTTGCGGTCGACCTTCTTGGATCCCGGGCAGTGCACGAGGGTGTAGGCGGCGACCTTGTTGGTGGTGACGTCGGTCAGCGGCTGGGCGGCGGCCGCGGCGGCGCGGTACGCGGCCACCTGGGCGGCCATCACCTCCAGGGGCTGCATGATGGAGAAGGACAGCAGGCCCAGGCCGTTGGCCCCGGCCACCTCGGCGGAGCCGTTGGAGGTCGCGGCCATCCAGGCCGGCGGGTGCGGGTCCTGGAACGGCTTGGGCGTGACCATCCGCCGGGGGAAGCTGAAGCGCTCCGACTCGTACTCGAAGTACTCCTCACGCCACATCCCGCACACGATCTCGATGGCCTCGCGCCAGTCGGCGCGGGACTTGGCGATGTCGACGCCGAACGCCGTCTGCTCCATCGGCGTGGATCGCCCGGTTCCCCACTCCACGCGACCTCCTGACAGGATGTCGACGGTGGCGACCTTCTCCGCGATGCGCTGAGGCGGGGTGAATCCGAACGGCGTGAGGGTGACGCCGAAACCCAGCCGGATCCGCTCCGTAAGCCCGGCCAGGTGGCCGAGGAACACCTCGGAAGCGGGCATGTGCGAGCGGCCCTCGCGGAAGTGGTGCTCCACCGCCCAGATGGTGTTGAAGCCCATCCGGTCCGCCAGCCTGATCTGTTCCACCGCCTCACGGTAGGCGCGCTGCTCCTCGCGGCGCTGGCCGTACGGATGGGGGCCTTCCCAGGGGCGGGGGACGTCGACCTCGTAGAGCACATCCAGCTTCATGCCGGCCTCCGTTTTTGACATTTTGAAAACGGCTTTGGAGTGCGGAAGGATTGTGGGGTCGCTGTCCGGCAGCCGCAAGCCCTCTCACAGCGGTTGACGGCACTTTTCTGATGGGGAGTCACCTAGGAGGAGACCCATGGTCCGTCCCGCGCTCGCCGCCACCCGTTCCGTCGCGATACTGAGCTTCTTCGCCGCACACCCCGGCGGATCCTTCACCCTCTCCGAGATCTCGTCGGCTCTGGGGATCAACCTGGCCTCGACGCTGTCGGTGCTCCAGGCACTCGAGGACGCCGGCTATCTGGTCCGTCATCCGCGCCGCAAGACCTACGAGCTCGGGCCGTACCCTGTCGCTCTGGGGGACGCCGCGCTGCGGGGAAATCCAGCGGTGGACCTGGCCCGTGGCCGGATGCGCGCCCTGGCGGAAGAGCTCGGCACCGAGACCGTGATCTCCGCTGCCGTCGCCGAAGACGTGGTCATCCTTGCGACCGAGGGAACTCCGCAAGTCGCTTCGGCCGATGTCCGCCCGGGCCAGCGTGTCCCTCTCATCCCTCCGCTGGGCCAGGTGTTCTACGCCTGGTCGCCCGAGGGTCGTGTCGAGGGGTGGCTGAAACGGCTCGACCCCCGCGTCCAGCCCATGGCCCGGATCTATATGCCGGCCGCACTCACGGCCGTGCGGCAGCGCGGGTACTCGGCTGCTGTGGAGAGCCCCACGCGCGTCGAGATCGGCACCGTCCTGCAACGCCTCGCGGACAACCCCGCGGAGGCGGATGAGCTGCACGACCGCCTCAACACCCTCGCAGCGGCTCTCAGTGAACACGACTACGAACTGATCGACATCGAGCCCGATGCCCTCTATCACATCGCTGCTCTGGTGGCTCCCGTGCACGACTCCGCAGGCTCTGTCGCGTTTGCCTTGACGGTCAATGGCCTACGTCAGGTGACGGGCCGTCAAGTCATGGACATCGGCGAGGCGCTGGCCGCGATTGCGCGTGGGATCACCAAGGAGACAGGAGGACGCATCCCCGCTGCCCTCCCTGATGCGCCGGCGGCCGATCCGAGGAGAACGCCCCGCAGCACGGCAGGCCCGGACCGGTAGCGGTAGCCGTTCCTCAGGGCCGCCCAGAGCCTAGGCAACCAATAGGGGTGAATGCTACAAACAACGGGATGGTGCCGTGCGGGTGCTCACGAAAGCCCCGCTGGAATGGCGGCCGGCGATGTCTGCAGGACCGGGGATCTGACACCACCATCACCCTTGCTTGGCTGACCACCCCGTTTGCCTGTTAGCCGGCTGCCACGCTCCGGGCTTCCAGCGGTTCACCACGCCTGCCGGAGGGCCGTTCAGAGAAGTCGCTGACACGGGCGTAGTGGGGTTCCCCGATGCCTCGATGCACTTGGCGAGGTCCTGTGCCCGGAACGGTTACGTGCCCGAACCTCTAGACAGGACGTGACATGACGAATCTGCAAGGACGAGTCGCGCTGGTCACTGGTGCCGGTCACCTTGACGGCATCGGCCAGGGCGTCGTGAAGGCCCTGCTGCGCTCCGGTGCCGAAGGCGTGCTGTTCACCGACATCGACACGGGCTCCGGCGCCGAGTCCCTGAAGGTCGCCGCGAGCGAGTTCGGTGACGACCGAGTGCTCTTCCTCCGACAGGACGTCTCGTCCGAGGCGGACTGGGAGCAGGTCCACGCCACTGTGCTCGACCGGTTCGGCGGCCTCGACATCCTCGTGAACAACGCCGGCGCCGGCTGCCCGGGCTCACTGGCGACGCTCTCCCTGGAGGATGTGCGCAGGGGCATGAGCGTGAACTTCGAGAGCCAGTTCATCGGTATCAAGACGTGCATGGGCTCACTGATCGAGCGGGCGGACCGGTGGCCCGGCGGCACAGCGATCATCAACAACTCGTCCGTGGGCGCCTACCTCGCCGACCCGACCTACCTCACGTACGCCGTCTCCAAGGCCGCGGTACGCATGCTGTCGATGTGTGCCGCTCGCGAACTCGGCGGCAAGAACGTTCGGGTCAACTCCATCCATTTCGGCACCATCGACACACCCTTGCTCCGTGAGGCCTTCGAGCACCGAGTGGGTCTTGGCCAGTACCCGGACACAGCGACCGCCTACCAGGCCATGGAGCGGAACGCCCCTCTGAAGAGGGTGGGAACGCCCGAGGACGCTGGCGCGCTGGTGGCGTTCCTGGCCTCTGACGAGGCCCGCTATCTCACCGGTGCCGCGTACATCTGCGACGGAGGACTCACCACCCAGTACTGAGAGATCTGCCGGGTCCGAGGGGCGGCGGGCACGCTGAGGAACCGAGCGCGCCCGCCGCCCGAAGCCGTTTGGACCAGGCCGCTCCGTACGGTCAGCGGGCCGCGGCGAATTTGGTGCGGGTCAGGGCGCCGATCTCGGCGAAGGCGGTCCGGGCCCGGCCGACCGAGGCGGCCTGGGAGAGGAAGCCGTGGCAGACGCCGGGGTAGCGCAGCAGCGCGGTGGGAACTCCCGCCGCGCGCAGCCGCTGACCGTACTCCTCGACGCCGTCCCGTATCGGGTCTGCTTCGGCCGACACCACGATGGCGTCCGGGAGCCCGGACAGGTCCTCGGTCAGTGCCGGAACGCCGTACGCGGTGTCGGTGGAGGGATCGGGTCCCAGGTAGGCGTTCTTCATCCAGACGATGTCCCCGCGGGTGATCACGGGGCCGTCGGCGAATTCGGCCATGGAGGGCCGGTCGACCTCGCGCTCCACGCCGGGGTAGAAGAGGAGTTGAGCCAGGATCGGCGGTCCGGATTCGTCGCGGGCGTGCAGGGCCGCCGCGGCGGCGAGCGTGCCGCCGGCGCTGTCCCCGGCGACCGCGATCCTGGCCGGGTCGATGCGAAGGTCGTGTGCCGAGCGGTGGGCCCAGGCGAGCGCCTCGTACGCTTCGTCGTTGGCGACGGGATAGGGGTGCTCTGGAGCGAGCCGGTAGTCGACGCTGATGACGACGGCCTCGCAGGAGGCGGCCAGGTTGCGGGCCAGTCCGTCGAACGTGTCGAGTGTTCCCATGATCATGCCGCCGCCGTGGAAGTACACGATGGCGGGAGCATTGGCGGTCTCGGTGGGCCGGTAGACGCGCACGGGCACTGTGCCATGTGGGCCCTCGAAAGAGCTGTCGGTGACCTCTGTCATCTCGGGTGTGGGGGATGGCAGCACGGCGGCTGCCCGGGCGCGGGCCGCCTGGAGCCCGACCTGGTACAGCGGTGGGATGCCGGCTTTCTCCATGGCCTCGACGATGGCCGCCGCATCGGCGTCGAGTATGGTCATCGGCTGCTCTCCTCGTCCCGGCGCAGGACGAACTTGGACGGCTCGGGGGAGCGCAGCAGCCGCCAGTAGTCGACCATCCGCCAGGGATTGGGCAGGATCACCCGGCCGGTGGTGTTGCGGTAGTAGGTGTGGGCTCCTCGTGCGTGATCCCAGATCGAGCCCACCGTCTGGGTCTCGATCTCCTGCAGGAACGCGTCGTGCGCCTCCTGGGTCACCTCGATCGAGCGGGCGCCGCTGGCGACGGCCAGCTGCAGGCATCGGACGATGTAGTGCGCCACGATCTCGGTGAGGAAGTTGTGGCCGCCCCCGTGGCCGTTGGAGGAGTTGGGGCCCGAAGTGACGAAAAGATTGGGAAAGCCCGGGACGGTGCCGCCCAGGTAGGCGCGCGGGTCTTCGCCCTGAGCCCACTGGTCGGCCAGCCGCACCCCGCCCCGACCGGTGATATCGATCGGGGACAGGAAGTCCAGGGTGAAGCCCGTCGCGTAGATGATGACGTCGAGTTCGACCAGGTCGCCGTCCGCCGTCCGGATGCCTTCCGGGATGACCTCGGTCAGCGGGCTGGTGACGACATCGGCCCGGTCGGAGGCGAGCGCGGCGTAGTAGCCGCCCGGATCCCGGACGATCCGCTTGCCGAAGACGGGAAAGTCCGGCGTCATCTCGGCCAGCAGATCGGGATCGTGGCCGAAGGACGCCTGAAGGTGCGCCATGCACCTCTGCATGAATACCTCGTTGGCCGGTGAGATCGACCGTTCGTGCTCGGCTGCCCACTTCTGGTCGACCCGGATCACGGGGTAGTTGGTGTCGCTGATGAACCAGTATGCCTTGGCGCGTGACCATCGGTCGTAGAAGGGGAGGTTGGCGAGCAGCCACCGTTCGCTGTCGGGGACGATCCCCTTGCCGAGATGGTTGGGCTGGATCCAATGGGGCTGGCGCTGGAACAGGGTGAGGTGCTCCACTTCGCCGATGACGGCGTCGACGACCTGGACGGAGGTGGCGCCGGCGCCGATCACTCCGACGCGTTTGCCCGCGAGATCCACCGTGTGGTCCCACAGTGCGGTGTGCATGCTGACGCCGGCGAAGGTGTCACGGCCGGGAACATCGGGGTACTTGGGCCGGTTGAGGAAGCCCGCCGCGGTGATGACCGCGTGGGCGCGGGAGGTGACGGTCCGTCCGCCCTGGGTGGTGGTGATGATCCATTCCTGGGCTTCGTCGTCCCAGGCCATGGATGTGATCTCGGTGTTGAACCGGATGTGCTGCCCGACGCCGTACTTGTCGACGACGCGGCGCAGGTAGTCCTGGTACTCGCCGCCCAGTGGGTAGCACCTCGACCAGCCCGCTTCCAGCTCGTAGGAGAAGGAGTAGTAAACGCTCGGGGTGTCGACGGCGACGCCGGGATAGGTGTTGATACGCCAGGTGCCGCCGATGTCGTCGCCGCGCTCGAAGATCTCGTAGGAGAACCCCGCGTCGGCCAGGGCGATGGCCGCACCGATGCCGGACATGCCCGCGCCGAGGATCGCCACGGTGAAGTCGCCGACGGCCGCCTCGTCGGGGGCGGGCGTGCTCGGGACGAAGCCTGCCTGCTCCTTGACCACGCCGACGAACTCGGGATCCACCTCGGTACCGGCCACCAGGCTGATCATCCGCAGGAAGAGTTCGTCGTCGGGGACCTGCACGTAGTCGGTCGGACCGTCTTCGGCAAGAGCTTCGATCAGGAGCCTGTGCAACTCGGCGCGGTCCTCCTCCGGAAGGCGGCCCACAGGCAGCAGACGCCCACCGGTGCGCGGTTCCAGGGTGAGAGGGGGACCAAACTGGTCCAGGAGCGAAACATCTCCCGTGATCTGTACAAGAGCCATCAGCAAGGGCGCGGGATCTCCCCCGGAGAGGTGCTTCTCCAGTTCCGCCCTGTCGGGGCGTCCGGGTGGCACGTGCAGATCGATGAGGCGGTGCGAACGCGTCGTTGAGGTCATGCCGCGACTCCTGAGCTCGGTCCGTCTGGCCTGACGCTCTGCCCCGGAGCGCCTGGAAGGGGAGGCAGGAGCCATGGCCCGATACGGTGCTGCGGTTGTGTATCGGCACGCCCGTCCAGGCCCTTGGCCCATGGCGCGCCGTCCGTTCCTGGTGCCTGGCCTCAGAGGCTCATGCGGAGTTCTTCGCGATCGCCCCGGCCGTCACCGTGAGCGTCTCGCCGGTGACGTACCGGGCGTCATCGGAGCAGAGGTAGGCCATGGCGCCGGAGATGTCGGCGGGGTCGACCCAGGGCACGGGGATGGCGTGCGTCTTGCCATAGGCATCGGCCGCGTCCGCGGGCGTGGGGTTCTCCCGATCCGGGAGCATCTCACGGAGCATCTCCTGGCTGGTGATCATCGGCGTCTCGACCGAGGTCGGCAGGACCGCGTTCACGGTGATGCCCAGCTCCGCGACCTCCAGGGCGAGCGTTTTGACGAGGCCGATGACGCCCCACTTGGTGGCGGCGTAGTGGCCCAGGTGGGGAGCGCCGATACGCCCGGCCAGCGACGACGTGGCGACGATGCGGCCGAAGCGCTGCTCGGTCATCGCCGGCAGCACTGCCCTGAAGGTGTGGAAGACGCCGGTGAGGTTGATGTCGATGACGTCCTGCCAGGTCTCGTCCGTCATGTCGCCGATGGCGCTCATGCTGCAGATGCCGGCGTTGGCGAGGCAGAAGTCGAGGCGACCCAGCTCGCCGAGGGTCGTCGCGACCGCCTCCGCGACCTGCGCCGGGTCGCGGACGTCGGCCGTGACCGTCACACAGCGCCGGCCGAGCTGCTCGACCAGCTTGGCGGTCTCCGCGAGCTCCTCGGCCGTACCCACCGGGTAGACCACGGATCCGGGCTGCGCGGGCGCATCGAAGACCGCTACGTCGGCGCCCTCGGTGGCGAACCGCAGCGCATGCGACCGGCCCTGCCCGCGCGCTCCGCCGGAGATGAGGACCACGCGTCCGTCGAACCGTCCCATCAGTGCTCCTGCCTTGTCGTTTTCCCAGAAAGATGGTTCCGAGAGAGATGGAGGATCAGGAAGTTGCGGTGGCCGTACCGGCCGACGTGGTTCCGCCGAGCGTGGCGCCTGACAGCTGGAATCCGGCGTAGCCGGCGTCGGCACATGCCTCGCATGCCTCGCGGTAGGCGGGCATCCCGCCGACGTAGGGCAGGAACTGCCTCGGTTTGCCTTCGATGTTGGCCCCGAGGTACCAGGAGTCGGCACGCACGTACAGGGTCTGGTCCGCTACCACCTGCACGTGCTGGGCCCACTTGTCCTGCGCCTCGACGTCCGCCTCGATGCGGGTCATGCCCGTGGCGCGCAGATGCTTCAGGCAGGCGACGACCCAGTCGGAGTGCTGCTCCAGCGCGCGGATGACGTTGGCCAGCACGGACGGGCTTCCGGGCCCGGTGAGGGTGAACAGGTTGGGGAATCCGGCTATGGCGATTCCCAGCAGGCTGCGCGCGCCGTTCTTCCAGCATTCGGCGAGTGAGACACCGTCGACGCCGCGGATGTCGATGCGGGTGAGCGGGCCGGTCAGGGCGTCGTAGCCGGTGGCGAACACCAGCAGATCGAGTTCGTGGGAGCCCGCCGCGGTGTCGATCCCGGTCTCGGTGATCGTCGTGATCGGTTCGCGGCGCAGGTCGACCAGGGTGACGCTGTCGCGGTTGTACGTCTCGAAGTAGTGGGAGTCGAGGCAGATCCGCTTCGCGCCGATCGGGTAGTCCTTCGGAACGAGCGACTCCGCGGTCCCCGGGTCGGTGACCTTTTCGCGGATCTTGCCGCGTACGAACTCGGCCACGATGTCATTGGCCTCGACGCTGCGCGCGGTGTCGTTGTAGGTGCGCAGCACTTCGGGGCCGCCGATGGCCCACCGGTGCTCGAACTCCGCCGTGCGCTGCTCAGGGGTGTCGGCCATGACGCTGCGGTCGGTGCCGGCGATATAGACCCCGCCGGTGTGGGTGGTGGTGTTGGCGATGAGAAGTCCCTCGTAGTCCCGCTGGGCCGCCCAGATCTCGCGGCTGGACATGGGCCGGTTGCGGGCAGGGAGACTGTAGTTGGGGGTGCGCTGGAAGACCGTCAGGTGCGCGGCTTCGGCGGCGATCTCCGGGATGGCCTGGATCCCGGACGAGCCGGTGCCGATGATCCCGACCCGCTTGCCAGTGAAGTCGACTCCCTCGTGGGGCCACCGGCCGGTGTGGTACGTGGGGCCCGTGAAACGGTCCCGGCCCGGTAGCTCTGGGATCTGGGAGGCCGACAGCGCGCCGACGGCGGTGACGAGGAACCGGCAGCGCAGCCGATCACCCTGATCCGTCTCGACGGTCCAGGTGTGATCGCCGTCGTCGTATGTGGCCGCCGTGACCCGTGTGTTGAAAGTGATCAGCGGTAGGAGGTCGAAGCGCTCGGCGACGTGCTCGGCGTACCGTAGGATCTCCGGCTGCCCGGCGAACCGCTCCGACCAGGCCCACTCCTCGTGCAGTTCGCGGGAGAAGGAATAGCAGTAGTCGATGCTCTCCACGTCGCAGCGGGCGCCGGGATACCGGTTCCAGTACCAGGTGCCGCCGACGCCGCTGCCCGTCTCGAAGGCGTGCGCGGAGAAGCCGGCCTGGCGCAGCGCGTGCAGCTGGTAAAGACCGCCGAATCCGGCGCCGATGAGGATGACGTCGTGGTCGAGCGGTGCCCCGGCGGTGACTGTGGCGCGGTCGGCGCCGCGCTCGCTGGTACTCATGGAGCCACTCCTTGGACGACGGCAGCGACGAGGTCGGCGCGGGCGCGGCGGGACACGGCCGCCTCGCGCACCGCGCCGGAGGAACCGTGAAACGTGCCGGGATAGAGGACGAGTTCGGTGAGTACGCCGGCATCCGTGAGCCTGCGGGCGTAGTCGATGCCCTCGTCCCGCAGCGGGTCGTACGAGGCGACGGCCACGAAGGCCGGCGGGAGTCCGGTGAGGTCGGTGGCGCGCGCGGCCGCCGCGTAGGGCGGAGCGGGCTCGCCTGCCCGCGCGCCCAGGTAATGGCGCCATGCGTCTTCGTTGCTGGAACTCGCCCACAGAGGGGCGCCCGTGAAGGCACGTGCCGACGAGGTGGTGAGCGAGTCGTCGAGCATAGGGGAGTCGAGGAGCTGGAAACAGAGTGGTGGCCCGCCGCGGTCGCGGGCCATCAGTGCCACGGCAGCCGCGATGCCCGCGCCGGCGCTGGTGCCGGCCACGGCGATCCGCTCGGGGTCGGCGCCCAGTGTGGCGGCTTCCTTGGCGAGCCAGACCAGCGCCGCGTAGCAGTCGTCCGGGGCGGCGGGGTAAGGGTGTTCCGGCGCTAGCCGGTAGTCCACCGAAGCCACCAGGACTCCCGCCTCGCCGGCGAGGAGCGCCGGCATGTCCTGCATCGTGCCTGCACTACCCAGCACATAGCCCCCGCCGTGCATGAACAGCACGGCGGGCAGGGGCCCGGATGCCTTCCGGGGACGCATGACGAGGACCTTGACGTCCGGGGCGCCGGGCGGGCCGGGCACGGTGGCCCACTCCGCCGTGACACCCGGTGGCGGGGAGGGCGCGGCGTCGGGGCCGCCCATGGCGGCGAGCGTTGCCCTGGCTGCCGTGACGTCCCGGACATCAAGGGGCGGCAGCATCGAGGCGATCGGACTCAGTTCATCGTCGAACGAGTACGGCACGATCCCTCCGGTGATCGGCGAGCGCGCGATCGGTGAGCGCGAACCTCGGAAGCGGCGACTGCGACACTGCCTTTTGTATAATATAAATTTTATTCGGTTGTCCATGTGCGTGCACAGTTCTCCTGACTTCACGTCAGACTGCTCACCGTATTAGCAACAGCGTCACCGAAGCGTGCTTCAGCACGTCCAGGACTGCGAGAGGGGTCCGCTGAGATGGATGCCCGATTCACCCCCCGTACAGCCGGCCTGGTGGTTCGTGCCCGGCAGCACTCGATCGGCGACCTGCTGCACCGGACCGCCTCCCGGCACCCGGGCAAGCTCGCCATCGTCTCCGGAGAACTGCGCGCCACCTACGCCGAGTTCGACACCGCGGTGAACCGCGCCGCGCACGCGCTCACCACGCGTGGCCTCACCAAGGGCGACCGGCTCGCGCTGCTGTCCCACAACTCATGGGAGTACGTGGTGCTCGCGTTCGCCACCGCCAAACTCGGCGTTGTACTGGTACCCGTGAACTTCATGCTCAACGCCGACGAGATCGCGTTCATCCTGCGCCACAGCGCAGCGACCGCCATGGTCGCAGAGGATGCCTTGGTGCCGACCGCGCAGAAGGCGCTGGCCGCCGCGGACACCGGGATCGGCGTCCGTGGCTGTGTCGGCGCGACCCGTGAAGGCTGGGAGGACGTGGCCGGCTGGTGGACGGCCGGCCCCGCAGACGCACCGGATGTGCTGATCGCCGACGACGATCCGCTGCGGCTGATGTACACCTCCGGCACCGAGTCGCGGCCCAAGGGCGTGATGCTCACCTCCCGTTCGCTTATCTCGCAGTACGTCTCGTGCGCGATCGACGGCGAGATGAGCGCCGAGGACGTCGAGGTGCACGCGCTGCCGCTCTACCACTGCGCGCAGCTCGACTGCTTCCTGTCCGTCGACGTCTACCTGGGCGCCACCAGCGTCATCCTGCCGGGCCCGGACCCGGCGACGCTCCTGGCGACCATCGCACGCGAGCGGGCCACCAAGCTGTTCTGCCCGCCGACGGTGTGGATCTCGCTGCTGCGCCACCCGGACTTCGACACCACCGACCTGTCGAGCCTGCGCAAGGGCTACTACGGCGCGTCGGCGATGCCCGTGCAGGTGCTGCGCGAGCTCTCGCGGCGGCTGCCGGGAGTGCGGCTGTGGAACTTCTACGGCCAGACGGAGATGGCTCCGCTGGCCACCATCCTGCGCCCGCATGAGCAGCTCTCCCATGCCGGTTCTGCGGGCCGGGCGTCGATCAACGTCGAGACGCTGGTCGTGGACGACCAGGATCGGCCGCTTCCGCCCGGCGAGGTCGGCGAGATCGTGCACCGCAGCCCGCACGCGGCACTGGGTTACTACGGTGACGAGGAGAAGACCGCCGAGGCGTTCCGCGGCGGTTTTTTCCACTCCGGTGACCTCGGAGTGCTGACCGAGGACGGCTACCTGTCGGTGGTCGACCGCAAGAAGGACATGATCAAGACCGGTGGGGAGAACGTGGCGAGCCGCGAGGTGGAGGAGGCGATCTATCGGCTCGACGGGGTCGCCGAGGTCGCGGTCTTCGGGATCAGCCACCCACGCTGGATCGAGGCGGTCACCGCGGTGATCGTCGTGAAGCCGGGAGTGACGCTCACGAAGGAGGAGGTGCACGCGCACGCGAAGCGCCATCTCGCCTCCTTCAAACGCCCGAAATACGTCGTGTTCGCCGACACGCTGCCGAAGAACCCGAGTGGCAAGATCCTCAAGCGGGAATTGCGTGGGCTCCACGGCAACCAGGCCTACCCGGAGCAGCCGGCCGGCTGAGCCACCGTGTGCGCGCCGCGTGGTGGTTGCCGTGTACGACTGTGGTTCCCGGGCTCGTTCCTGATGGAGCGCCCATGGAATGAGGCCCGGGGCACAGAGGCGACAGCAACGCGCTCTGCGCCGGGTCTTGTGACCTTGCGTCACCTCGCACACAATCCTCTGAGGTTCCAAAGCCTTCTTCGAAATATCGAAATCCGTGGGACGCGGTGGCAAGGTCGTCGGGCACGCACTTGACGCCCCGCCAGCCTGTACGACCGCTCGGCGACACCCGCGCGCCTCCACACACGGTGCATCCGTCCCGGACCGTCGCACGTGGGGCCCGGCCACCGGTGCGCGCCGTGGGCACCCGAACGCACGTCGCACCGCCCATCGGCACCTCCCCGACACGCCGCCCTTCCTGGAGCAACCATGACGCAGAACCCGGAGACCGCGGACCTGCCCGACGGCGACGCTGTTGTCGATTACCCCGGCCGACTGAGGCTCGACGGCCGCGGCATCATCGTGCTGGGCGCGGGCCAGGGAATAGGCCGGCAGGTCACCCACGCCCTCACCCAGTGCGGGGCCGAGGTGCTGGCCGTCGACCTCGAAGAGACCCGCGCCGCACAGGTCGCCAAGGAGACAGGCGCCATCGCCTGGTCCGGCGACGCGACCTCCCGCGACGATGCCGAGCGCCTGTGGCACGACGCGGAGGAGCGCCTCGGGCGTGTCCACTCCGTCGTCGACATCATCGGCATGAGCCGTTACAAGGACCTCCTCGCCACGACCGACGAGGACTGGGCCTGGCATCAGAACATCGTGCTGCGGCACGCCCTGCTGGCCATCCGATACGGCGGCCGGCACATGGTCGCCCAGGGCGGCGGAACGATGACCTTCGTCGCCTCCGTCTCCGGCCAGACCGGAGCACCCATGCACGCCGCCTACGGCGCCGCCAAGGCCGCGCTGATGGCCCTCGTCCGCTCCGCGGCCGTCGAACTGGGCCCCAAGGGCATCCGTGTCAACGCCGTCGCACCCGGGACCGTCTGGACCCCGCGGGTCTCCGGCTACCTCGGGGCCAAGGGCCACCGGACCAATGCGGACAACGCGCCCCTGCGCTCCGTCGCGCTGCCGTCCGACATCGCCGCCGCGCTGCTCTTCCTCACCAGCGACCTCGCCCGCTACGTCACCGGCCAGGTGCTCACCGTCGACGGAGGAGTCAGCGCGAAGTTCCCCTACCCCATGCCCGACATGGACATTGCCCCGCACTGAGCCCAACGCCCCAAGCCCACTTCCGTCGCGCCCTGCCCGCGCGGCTTACCGGACCAGCGCAGGCGAACGGGCCCGTGCCGGCGACCCCAGGAGGAGACATGCCCGAGACCCGGACCTCGTCCCCCGATCTTGCGGCGCTGCGCCTGACCGGCAGGACTGCCGTCGTCACCGGCGCGGCGTCCGGCATCGGACGCGAGACCGCCCTCGTCCTCACCCGGGCGGGCGCCACCCCGGTGATCTGTGACATCGACGCGGCGGGTCTGGAGAAGACCCGTCAGGAGCTCATCGGCCTCGGCGTCGAGGACCCTCTCACGGTCGTGGTCGACCTGCGCAACCGCTCCGCCGTCGACGCGCTCGCCCAGCAGGCCGCGGCCCGGCACGGCAGCCTGGACATCTGGGCCAACATCGCCGGCGTCATGCGGACGGGGCTGGTCACCGACACTACCGAGGAAGACCTCGATCTCGTCCTCGACAGCAACGTCAAGGGCACCTACTTCGGCTGCGCTGCCGCGGCCCGCATCATGACCGCCCAGCGCTCCGGCGCCATCGTCAACACCGCCTCGGCCGGCGCCGACATGCCGGCCGCCGGCATCTCCGCCTACGCGATGTCCAAGGCGGCGGTGCTCATGCTCACCCGCAGCCTCGCCACCGAGGTCGGACGCTACGGCGTGCGGGTCAACAGCATTGCCCCCGGTTTCGTCGACACCCCCATGGTCAGCCACAACTTCGTCCGCTCCGACGGCTCCGTGAACCGCGGGGCCCGCGAGGCCGTGTTCGCCGACCGCGCCGCGCAGTCACCGCTCGGCGTCACGGGGGAGCCCTGGGACATCGCCATGGCCGTCCTCTACCTGGCCTCCGACGCGGCGCGCTTCGTCACCGGCCAGACGCTGCGGCCCAACGGCGGCGTCGTCATGCCGTGACACCGCCGCGTACCGCACTCCCCACCCACCCTCAGGAGGTCCCCCGTGCCCATGCCGGCCGAGTTCACGGAGATCGCCAAGCGCGTCAACAACTGGGGCCGCTGGGGGGCCGACGACGAGATCGGCACCCTCAACCTGATCACCGACGAAGTGGTCAGGGAGGCCGCCGAACTCATCCGCACCGGCAAGCGCATCTCCCTGGCCCTGCCGCTGCAGCAGGACGGCGTGCAGACCGGGGCCATGCCCGGGCGCACCAACCCGCTGCACACCATGACCCTCATCAACTGCGAGGTCTTCGGCCCGGGTACGGTCGCCACCAGCGACGACACCGTCTCCATGGGCCTGCAGGCCGCCACCCACTGGGACGGCCTGACCCATGTCTCCTACGAGGACCGCCTCTACAACGGCTTCTCCGCCAAGGACTCCATCACCGCCCACGGCGGCGCCGAAAAGCTCGGCATAGAGAAGGCCAAGCACATCGCCTCCCGTGGCGTTCTGCTCGACGTCGCCAGGGCCTACGGCGTCGACCGCCTCGACGACGCCCTCGCGATCGGGCCCGCCGAACTCGAAGCGGCCGAGGAACTGGCGGGCACCACGGTCCGCTCCGGCGACATCGTCCTGGTACGCACCGGGGTGATGCGCAGCTATCTCGCGGGTGACAAGACCAGGTACTACCCGCCCGCGGCCGGGCTCTCCCTCCACGCCCCCGAGTGGTTCCACGCCCGCGATGTCGCCGCTGTCGCTGTCGACACCGTGGCGTTCGAGATCTTCCCGCCGGAGATCGAGAACTGCTTCATGCCGGTGCACGCGCTGCACCTCGTGGAGATGGGCATGCTCCAGGGCCAGAACTGGAACCTCGAGGAGCTCTCCGAGGACTGCGCCGCCGACGGCCTCTATGCGTTCTTCCTCGAGGCCTCACCGGAGCCCTTCGTCGGCGGCAGCGGCACCCCGGTGAACCCGATCGCCATCAAATGACCCGCGTCGACCGGCGCCGACCGGGGGCCACGGCGTAGGCCCTGGAGGACGTGGGGCGCTTCGTCGCCGACTGAGGCATACCCGGCCAGAGAGGGAGGATCGATGCCGATCGCACTCGCCGAGCTCGTCACGCCGGCGTCCACCGTGCTGCTCACCCAGGAGGTCCAGCGCGGGGTCGTCGGCAAGGACAGCGCACTGCCCGAACTGGCCGAGGCCGCCCGGGCGACGGGGGCCCTGGAGAACATCGCACGCCTGGTCGGTGCTGCCCATGCCGCAGACGTCCAGGTGCTGCATGCCATAGCGGCCCGCCGGGCGGACGGCAGGGGGGCCAACCGCAACGCTCGGCTTTTTCGTGCGGCCGAACGCAGGCCCGTCATCCAGCTCCTCGGCTCGCCGATGGTGGAACTGGCCGAAGAGGTGCCGAGGGACGCACGCGACCTGGTGAGCACGCGGCTGCACGGCCTGTCTCCGATCGCCGGTACCGACGTGGACGCGCTGCTGCGGAACCTGGGATGCCGCACGCTGGTCGTGGTCGGGGTCTCGGCGAACGTGGCCATTCCGAACGCCGTCTTCGACGCGGTGAATCTCGGATATCAGGTCGTGCTGGTCCGGGACGCGGTGGCCGGGGTCCCGCCGGAGTACACCGACGTGCTGATCGCACACTCGCTGTCGTTGGTCGCCACGGTCACCACGACAGCGGAACTGGTCGCCTGCTGGACCGGCGGCTGAGTTCGCGAACGGCGCGCCGGCGGGCGTCGATCGACGTCCGCCGGCGGAATGGGCAGCCGTGCACCTCGGCCATCGGCGGGGCGGTAATGCGCTGTTCGCGTGGAATGCGGGCGGCGCCTCGCCGACGCGCCATCAATCGTGGTATTCGACCGTGCAGTTGCTCAGCACCGGGGCGTCGTCCCGGTCTGCCGCGGTGGCTCGGACCAGCAGGCGCGTGCCTGGCCCCTGCCATATCCGTACGCGCATGGTCTCGCCCGGAAAGAACACGCCGGCGAACTGGCCGCGGTAGCGCGCCACCCGGGTGGTCTCGCCTCCCAGGCAGGTGTCCACCGCGGCTTTCAGTACCAGGCCGTAGGAGCACAGGCCGTGCAGGATGGGGCGGTCGAATCCGGCCGCGGCGGCGAACGCGGGCTCGGCGTGCAGCGGGTTGCGATCGCCGCTGAGTCGATAGAGCAGGGCTTGGTTCGGGTGGGTCGGCCGTTCGACGACGAACTCCGGGGCACGGTCGGGCGGGGGGAAGGCGGTCGTAGGGCCGCGATCCCCGCCGAAGCCCCCTTCGCCGCGGACGAAGATCTCGTTGCGGGAGGCGTAGAGGGGGGTGCCGTCCGGGAGCGCCGCGGTGGACTCGATCACGATCACCGCCGCCTTGCCCTTGTCGTACACGGCGCTGACCCCGCTGGAGGCGATCGCTGTGCCCTGGGCAGGGATCGGGCGGTGTACGACGACCTCCTGACCGCCGTGCAGGACAGCCTTGAGGTCGAGCTTCAGGCCCGGCAGCGCGTTGAGCCCGCCCTCCCCGACCACGCCGCCGCCCACCACGGTGGCGAAGGACGGAAGCACCTGCAGGTCGCGCTCGTACGTGTAGCGGAGCTCCTTGGGATCGGTGGCACTCGCGCCCGCGCCGATGCCGAGGTGGTAGAGGAGAACATCGCGGTCGGTCCAGCTGACCTCACGAACGAGGGGCGGGGCGTCGAGTGCCACGGTCGCGTCGATGGGCATGGTGCGGCGTCCTCTCTCGGGCCGGCTCGTGGCCGCCCGGGTCAACGACTGGGAAGCGCAGCGCAGTTGAATCTATTATATAAGATAAAAAGCTGGGTCTGCTGCTGAGAGACCTGGTGCCGAGGTTGCTCGGTAGCGCTGCGAGGTGCGGCGCCTCGCGTGGTGCGAGGCTCGGCGGCGCCGACCGGCCCCGGCCGATCAGGCCCGCGCGCGCTGCTCGACCTGCGCGAGGAGGCGGCGATCGACTTTGTCCATGGAGGTCAGCGGCAGCTCCGCGGCCAGACGCAGCGCTTCCGGCAGCTTGTATCGGGCCAGCCGGGGAGCCGCGAAGGCACGCAGCTCGTCCAGGGTGACCGCGGGCACGCCCGGTCTGGGCACCACCACGGCGACGCCGATCTCTCCCATGACGGGATCCGGCCGGGGTACCACCGCGACGGCCTGCACGCCTGGGTGGTCGAGCAGTACCGCCTCGACCTCGTGGGGGAACACGTTGTAGCCGCCCCGGATGTACATGTCCTTGATCCGCCCGGTCACGCGCAGGCAGCCGTCTTCGCCGAGGAACCCCAGGTCTCCGGTGCAAAGCCGCCGGTCGGGCGAGAGAACCCGCGCGGTGGCCTGCGGGTCGCGCCAGTAGCCGGCCATGACGGTGTCTCCGCCGAGTACGATCTCACCTGTCTCGCCGAGGCCCATCCGGTGTCCGGTGTCCGGGTCCCGGATCTCCAGGGTGATGCCCGGCCGGGGTCGGCCCGCGGTGTGGAGGGTCTCCTCCTCCGGTGCGTCGAAGCGGGTAAGGGTGCCCAGCCCGCCGGACTCGGTCAGTGAGTAGCGGACGGAGTATCCGGCGCCGAAGCGCGCCCGGGCTTCCCGCACGGTGGCGGCGGGGGAGGGCCCGCCGCCGACCATGAGCCCGCGCACGTGGCTGAAGTCGTAGCTTTCGAAGGAAGGATGGTGCAGCAGCAGAGAGATCTGCGCGGCCACCCCTCCTATGTAGGGGACATGCTCCCGGGCGATCACCCGCAGTGCGTCCGCGGCTCGCCAGTGCCCCAGCACATGCAGGGTCGCGCCCGACTGGAGGTGCCCGGCCAGCTTGGTCATGAAGCCCACGTGCGGCAGGCCGGTTGCGACGAGCAGCGGCCCGCCCGTTCCCCACTGTCCCTCGGTGTCCATGGCGGTGATCGCGGCGATCTGGCGGCTGGTGAAGAGGGCTCCCCTGGGGACTCCGGTGGTGCCCGAGGTGAACACCACGGTTTCCGGCCAGACCGGGTCCTCGGCCGGCTCCGGAGGCGGTGCGGTGTCCTCCAGCAGGCCGTGCCAGACTGCCGCGGCCTCACGTGCGGGGACGCAGCCGAGGACCGGGCACCCCGAGGGCACGCCCTCGCCCAACTCCTCAGTGGCGAGAACCAGCTGGGGGGCGGCAGCGGTGAGGACGGCAGCCCGCTCGGCAGGACGCAGGCGCGGATTGACCCCCGTCGTCACGGCGCCGATCCGGGCCAGCGCCAGATACGCGGCAACATACTCGGCACCGGCAGGCAACGACAGCGCCACCAGGTCGCCCGCGCGCACGCCCTGTCGGGCGAGGCCGGCCGCGAGGCGGTCGACGAGCACGTCCAGCTGCCTGTACCGAAGCGCCAGCGACTCGTGGACCAGTGCCATACGCCCGGGGAAACGATGGGCCGCGGCGCGGAGTGACGAGGACAGTACGGTCATATCGGCTCCCTTCGCCCCACCGTGGCGGCGGAGTACGACGCACGGGTAGGAAACCGCGGGTAAGAACACCACGGGTAAGCACACGAGGTAAAAGGGATCTGACGGCTTATTATATAATTGTGACGAGCGATTGGATCACTCCTCCCGGGGGCTCGGAAAGACCTCGGCGGCGCCTGTCCGCCGACTGTGGCCGTCGGAGTCGAACCGCCCTCGAGTCGGGCTCCGCTGGTTAGCCGACCGGCCCGGCAACCCCCTCTGCACGCAGCTTCGCCACCTCGGCCCTGTCGAAGCCGAGTCCAGCGAGGATCCGGTCGGTGTGCTCTCCCAGAGCAGGAATCGGATCCAGGCGCCACGTCCAGCCCTCCACCTCGGGCGGGGGCAGCAGGCAGAGTACCGGCCCGACCGGGGAACCGACCTCACGCCAGCGGTCACGCTCCACCAGCTGGGGATGGTCCAGCACCTCCTGGGCGGAGTTGAGTCGGGCGTGCCCCAGCCCTGCCTTCTCCGCAGCAGCCCGGCACTCGGCGAGGGTGCGCTCGGCGGCCCAGTCGGAGATGACCCGATCGAGCTCCGCACGGCGTGCGACGCGGTCCGCGTTCGTTGCGTACCGCGGGTCCTCGGCGAGGTCCGCGCGGTCCAGCAGCCGGCGGGCCAGCCGTTGCCACTCCCGGTCATTGGTCGTCCCGAGCACCAGCGTCTGCCCATCGGCGGTGGCATAGGCTCCGTAGGGGGAGACCATCGGGGAACTGAGGCCGTTGGGCTCGGGCGGCGCGCCCGCGTACCGAGCCTGGTTGAGCGCGAAGCCCATCCACTCGGCCACAGCGTCGAACAGCCCGACCGAGATCGCGGCTCCGTCTCCGGTGCGCTCTCGCGCGTAGAGGGCTCCGAGCACCGAGGAGAAGGCATACAGCCCGGCCCCGATATCGGCGAGCGGGATACCTGGCTTGGCCGGGTGCCCAGGTGTCCCGGTGATCGCGCATGAACCCGCCTCCGACTGGACGAGCAGGTCGTAGGCGCGAGCCCCGGCGAACGGGCCGCCCTGGCCGTAACCGGAGATGTCCACGGTGATCAGCCGTGGGTACCGGGCCCGCAGGCTTGCCGAGCCGAGACCGAGGCGGTCGGCGGCGCCGGGGGCGAGGTTCTGGACCAGGACGTCCGAGCGGGCCGCAAGCCGGTCCAGTACCGCCTGACCGAGCGGATGCTTGAGGTCGAGGGCCAGCGACTCCTTGTTGCGGTTGGCCCAGGCGAAGTGAGCGGACATGCCGTGCACCACGTCGTCGTAGTCCCGGGCGAAGTCGCCGCCGGCCCGCGGTTCCACCTTGATGATGCGAGCCCCCAGATCGCCCAGGTGCCGGGTGCAGAGCGGAGCGGCCACCGCCTGCTCGACCGCTATGACGGTGATTCCGCGAAGGGGGCCGGAAGCGGAAACATCGGGCTCAGCCGGACCGGTCGCATCGGGCAGCCCAGGAGGAGCCGGCTGCGGGGCGCCGCTCACTTGGGCCCGATCCGGAGACCGATCCGGAGCAGGGGTATACGCACTGGTGTGTCCTCCACTCTGCTGCAACGGAACTCCATATGCGCTTGACCTTGACGTGGCGGCCCCGCTGCCGCTTCCGGTGTTCAGGAGGCCGCGTACGAGCTGATCAGCTTGTGCCGCAGTACCTTGCCGATCTCGGACGTCGGGAACGAGTCGACGAACCGGATGTCGACCGGGATCTTGTACGCTGCGATGCGCTCGCGCAGGGCGGCACGCAACTTCCCCGGGTCCGCGCTGGTGCCGGGAGCGCGTCGGACCCAGGCGACGGGCATCTCGCCCAGGCGGTCGTCGGGGACGCCTCCCACGCAGGCGTCGGCGACGCCGGGCAACTGGCGCAGGGCCTCCTCGACCTCCTGGGGAATGACCTTCAGCCCGCCACGATTGATCACGTCCGAGACCCGGCCCTCGATCCACAGGAAGCCGTCGGCGTCGACGCGGCCCAGGTCTCCGGTGCGCAGGTACCCGTCGACGAGGCGGTCACGGACTTGTGCCGCGAAAGGGGAACGGATGTAGATCTCGCCGACGACGTTCTCTGCCTGCTCGTGGTAGTCGCCGTCCAGGATGCGGATCGACACACCGGGGTGCGGATGTCCGACCGAGCCGAGCTTGGCCACGCCGTGTTCGCGCAGGTCGGCTGCCGTCCAGCCGACGACTTCGCTGCCCAGTTCGGTCTGGCCGTAGGAGTTCAGGACGGACACCCCGAAGCGCTCGTGAAAGCGGTGGGCCTGGGCCGGGGTGAGCGGTGCGGTGATGGAGCGGACGTAGGTGAGGGGGCCGAGGTCGGTGATCTCCGGGTCCTCGGTGAGCATCGTCATCATGGCCGGGGCCAGCACCGTGGAGCGGATGCCGAAGCGCTTGACCATCAGCGCGTAGTCGCGGGTGTCGAACCTGTCCAGCAGGATGACGGGGGCGCCGATCCGGAAGGCGAACAACGTGTTCCACATGCCTGCCCACAGGGCCATGGACGTGGGAATGAGGTTCGGCATCGGGGCTGTCCGGCGCGGCCCTCGCCTGAGTTTGCCGAGCACGGTGTCGATGCCGTCGCGTACGCCGGCGTGGCTCAGCACGACGGGCTTGGGGCGCCCGGTGGTGCCCGAGGTGTGCATCACCAGTGCGTCTCCGGGAGCGAACCGCTCCCCGGTCCACGGTTCCCCGCGCTGGACGGTCCAGGTGCCGCCCGGCTCGCGCAGCGTCCGGCTCAGGCCTCGCGGGATCCGGTCGGTGTCCGCCGATCCGGCGATCACGGCTGCCGGCGCGCTCTCGGCGAGCAGCGCGTGGATCTCGGGGTCGGGCAGTCGGCCGTTCACCGGGATGTACACCGCTCCGGCCAGCCACACCGCGAACCACGCGGCGACCGCCTCCGCGCCCCTGCTGACGACACAGGCCACCGGCTCCTGAGGTCCCACGCCGCAGCGGCGGAGTTCCTCGGCGAGTTGCCGGGCCGACGCGGTGAGCTCCGCAAGAGTGCAGCTGCCGTCCTTCCAGTACAGGATCTCGTCCTGTGCCGAGGCTGGTGAGCCGGTCAGGAATTCAGCCAGGGAGTTCTCACCGGGTTCGTCCGAGGAGCGGTTCGCGGGCTGCGACATCTGCCCTCCTGAGTCGTGTCGCACAGATCGGGAGCCAGCATTCATCCTGGTTCGACGTTCATCGTCATAATCATTACTAGCATCAGTATGTTGCGGAGAGGTGACCGGACATCGAACCGGTACGGTGACCGGACATCGAACCGGAACGGGGTGCGAAGCACTCCGGCCCACCCCGTTCCCGTTCTCTGCTTCCCGTTCTCCGGCATCCCGTCAGGTACCCACGACCACATGCTTGATCTCCTGGAAAGCCCGCAGCCCGGCGACGCCGCGCTCGCGGCCGACACCGCTCTGTTTGACGCCCCCGCTGGGGGTGTACGCGGTGGCGCAGGCGGTGTTGATCTGCACGGTGCCGGTGTGGATGCGGTCGGCCACTGCCACGCCGGCGGCCTGGTCATCGGTGTACACGCCGGCGGACAGGCCGTAGTCGGTGTCGTTGGCGATCGCCACGGCCTCGTCCAGATCTGCGTAAGCCTGGACGGTGATGACCGGTCCGAAGATCTCGTCCCGGCAGGCGGGGTTGTCGTTGCCGTCCACCGAGATCACGGTCGGTTCGTAGTACCAGCCCGGCCGGTCGATGGGGCGGCCGCCGGTGACAATGCGCCCGCCGGCCCGGGCGCCCTCGGCGACATAGCGGGCGCAGCGGTCGCGCTGCGCCTCGGTGATCAGCGGGCCGACCAGGGTGCCCGGGTCGCGCGGGTCCCCGGCCGCCAACTGCGGGGCGAACGCGGCCAGAGCCTGCAGCACCTGCTCCTCATGCTCCTTGGGTACGAGCATGCGGGTCTGTGCCACACAGGCCTGGCCGGCGTGGTTGGCGAAGACACCTGCGGCTCCGGCGACGGAGCGCCCAGGACCCTCGGCCAGCGCATCGGGCAGGTACAACTGGACGCTCTTGCCTCCCAGTTCCAACACGAGTCGTTTCATGGTGGGGGCGGCCTGGGCTGCGATCTGCCGTCCGACGCCGGTGGAGCCGGTGAACGTCACCAGGTCGACGGCCGGGTGCGTCGTCATGGTCACCGCGCCCTCGGTGCCGCTCTCGGCCACGGTGTTGAGCACGCCAGGCGGCAGCCCGGCGGCCTGCGCGGCCTCGCCGAGCAGCAGCGAGGTGAGCGGGGTCAGCGGGCTGGGGCGCAGCACCACCGTGCAGCCGGCTGCGAGCGCCGGGAACACCTTCACCACGTCGAGCATCAGCGGATAGTTGTATGCCGAGACCGCCGAGACGACGCCGACTGGGACGTACTTGCGGATGGACAGCCGCATCTTGCCGGGCGCCTCGAAGTAGTCGTCGAGGGGCATCTCGTTGTGCTCCCACTGCGGCTGCCTCTCCAGCAGCGCAGGCAGCTGGCGGGCGAAGGCCAGCGGCATGTCGATCTGCCCGGGCCTGGCCGCGACCAGAGGACACCCGGTCTCGGAGATGACCTCGTCGAGCAGGGTGTCGCGGCGCTCCTCGAGCCAGTCGGACATCCGCGCGAGGGCCGCCACCCGCTCACGGATCCTCAGCCGCGGCCAAGGCCCTTCGTCGAAGGCCCGGCGGGCGGCCCGTACTGCCTGGTCGACCTCGGCTGAGGTGGCCGTCGCGACCTCGGTGAACTGCTTGCCGGTCGCGGGGTCGTCCACCCCCAGAGCGGGGCCGCTTCCGCCGAATCGGCCGTCGATCAACGGCCGCCGAGGTTCTGTCACTGGTCGTCACCTTCCTCATCGTCGTCAAGGGCCGTCCCGGCATCGGCGGCCAGGTGCGGGGTGGTCGGGAGGGTCCGCCGTCACGCGGGCCGGCCCCACACGACGGGCACCGCCGTCGGGCCGCGCTCGTACATGCCGGTGATGCGCGGCGCCTCGGCCTCGGGGTCGAGTCGCACGTCGCGGAAGCGTTCCAGTAGGGCGCCGATCGCCGTGGCGATCTCGGTACGGGCCACGTGCATGCCCAGGCAGATGTGCGGCCCGGCGCCAAAGCCCAGGTTCGCCCGCAGGGGGCGCGACGGATCGAACTCGTCGGGCCGCTCCCAGCGCTCGGGGTCGCGGTTGCCCTCGGCCAGGCACACGTGTACGACCGAGCCGGCCGGGAACGGGACCCCGCGCAACTCCCCGTCCTCGCGGGCGAAGCGGGCGAAGACCGGGTCGGTGGGCATCCAGCGCAGCGACTCGTCCACCGCCGCCCGCAGCACGGCGGGGTCGCGGCGCGACTCCGCCAGCCAGTGCGGGTGCTGGAACAGTGCCAGCAGGGTGATGCCCATCTGCTTCCAGGTGGTGCCGGAACCGGCGGCGAGCAGCAGATAGGCGAAGGACAGCACGTCGCGATCGGACAGGGCGTGCGTCGTGCCGTCCTCGTCCGCGACCTCCGCCTGCACCAGGGTGCTCAACAGGTCGTCGCCGGGGTGCGCCCGGCGGGCGGTCACCAGCGGCTGGACGATCTCCATGAACCGTCTGCCGGCGTCCGCGGACGCCTCCACGATGACGGCTCGGATGTCGAGGGCCTGCTGGACGTCCACGCCCAGGCTTCCGCAGATGGTCAGCAGCGGGATCGGGGCGAAGAACTCGACGTTCAGGTCCGCCCGGCCGTTCGCCTCGATGGTGTCCAGCAGCGCGTCCACGGTGGAGGCGATCCAGTTCTCCACCCACCAGCGCATCCGCCGCGGAAGGAAGGACGGCTGCACCAGCGTGCGGTAGTTGCGGTGTCGCTGCCCGTCCATGTACAGCATGCTGGTCTCGTAGAGCGCCGCGTCCTCGCCCAGCACGGCCGGGGAAGCCGAGAACCGCTCGCTGTCGCGCAGTACCTCGTCGCAGGTGGCGTAGTCGAACGCCGACACGTGCGGGCGGTCGGGGAACGGCAGCCCCTGGAAGAAGGCCTCGCCGTGGTAGCCGACCAGCGGACCGACGATCCCCGGGTGGACCGGTCCGGTCTCCCGCAGCCGCTTGAACGCCGGGTATGGATCGGCGCTGAAGTCACCACCGCGCGAGGTGTATCCGGCCGCACGCAGATCGAACAGTTCCCGGATCCGCGCGGGGTCCAGTGCCGCTGCCCCCGGCGCGGTCATGACGGGCTGTCCTTCCGCTCGAGCACCACCACCGGAATGAGGCGCTCGGTGCGCTCCTGGTACACGTCGTAGTTCGGCCACACCTTCGTCATGACCTGCCACAGCCGTTCGCGCTCTGGCCCTTCGGCGGTGTGCGCGACCGCCGGGAACCGGTCCGCAGCGACTTGGAGGACCACCTCGGGACCGGCCAGCACGTTCAGATACCACGACGGGTGCCCGGCCGAACCGCCGTTGGAGGCCACCACGATGTACCGGTCGGCGTCCGTGCCGTAGATCAGGGCACTGGAGCGCTGGAGGCCGGAGGTGCGCCCGGTGGTGGTGAGCACCAGGCAGTGGACGCCGTTCCAGGTGTGGCCGACAGCGCCGTCTGTCTCCAGGTAGCGGCGCACGTGTTCCGCGCCCACCAGTGATATGTCCGGGGGAGTGTAGGAGTGCGACAACGCAGCCTCCGTGGCTCAGCGGGCGGTGTAGCCGCCGTCGATCGGCAGCAGGACACCGGTGATGTTCTTTGCCTCGTCCGAGGCCAGGAAGGCGATCGCGGCCGCGCAGTCCTCTGCCTCGATGTGGCGCCCTAGCGGGTGGTACGCGCCCGCCTCCGCGAGTTGTTCGTCCGTCAGTGCCCGCTCGGGCGTGGTTGCGTCCGCGACCCCGAAGTTCGTCAGCGGCATCGCGGCCGGCGCGATCGCGTTGCAGCGGATGCCCAGCGGTGCGTACTCGATCGCGACGCCCTTGGTGATGTGGTTGACCGCCGCCTTGGACGCCCCGTACACCGTGCCGCCCCAGCCGACCATGCCCGCTACCGAGCCGGTGTTGACGATCACGCCGCCGCTGCCCTTACCGCTCTCGGTCTGGCGCTTGAACTGCAGCACCGCGTGCTTGCAACCGTAGAAGACCCCGCTGAAGTTCACCGTGGCGAGAACTTCCCAGTCCTGCTCCGTTGTCTCGTGCAGCGCCAGCCCCGGGCGCCTTGTCACCCCGACGTTGTTCACCATGATGTCGAGCCGGCCGAACGCCGCGACCGCCCGGGCGATCGCCGCCTCCACCTGGGCTTCGACCGCCACGTCGCAGCGCACGGCCACGGCCTCGCCGCCCTCTTTGGCTGCCAGGTCAGCCGTGTGCTGCGCCCACTCCTCGCGGAGGTCCGCGCACACGACCCGTGCCCCCTCTCGTACGAGGCGCAGCGTCGTTGCCCTGCCCACGCCCGAGCCGGCGCCGGTGACCACCGCGGACCGTCCCGCGAGCCTTGCCCGTCCCTCGCTCATCGACCCACCGCCCTTCCTGATACGGCGTGTGGTGCACATTAGTAATCTATCATTATCAAGATAGCAATGCTTGATGTCTAAGTCATGGCGGGAGTACCGTCGCCTCGGCCCTGCCCCAAAGCCCCGCACGGCTGCCGCAACCGGTAGGGCCGATACCGGGAGGCGTGGCGGAGAACATCAGTACCGACTATTGCGCCGACGGCGCCCGCGGTGCATCCATGGACGAGCGATGAGCACGGGAGAGGGGACGCGCCATGCGCACGAGCCTGTGGGCTGCGGTGGAGGAGCGGGCTGACGCGACGCCGGACGCCGAGATGCTGGTCGACGAACTCGGGCGCCGTATGACGTTCCGTCAGTACCGTGACGCCGCAGAGGAGACCGCCGCGGGGCTGGCCGCTCTCGGCGTCGGCGAAGGCACCCGGGTCACCTGGCAACTCCCCACCTGGATCAAGTCCGTCGTCCTGGTCGCCGCGCTCGCGCGCCTCGGCGCGGTGCAGAACCCGGTCATGCCCAGCTACCGGGAGCGGGAGCTGGCCTTCGTCACCCGGCAGACGAAGGCGCGCCTCCTGATCGTCCCGCCCGTCTGGCACGGGTTCGACCACACCGCCCTGGCCCGTGCTGTCGCCGCGAGGCAGGACGGGCTGCAGATCCTGGTCGTCGACGGCGCGCTGCCCAAGGGCGACCCCGAAACCCTGCCACCGGCCCCGGAATCCACCGGTGTGCGCTGGCACTTCTACACCTCCGGCACCACGTCGGAGCCCAAGGGTGCCCGGCACACGGATGCCACGGTCATGGCCGCCGGCTACGGCATGGCCGAGCGGCTGGAGGCCCGCGGCGACGACCGCGCGGCCATGGTCTTCCCCTTCGCCCACATCGGCGGATGCACGACCTGGCTCACCACCTGTCTGGCGAGCGGCCTGACCATGATCCTCACCGAGGCGTTCGACCCGGTGGCCACCGTCGAGCAGCTCGGCCGCGAGGGCGTCACGCTGGCCGGCGCCGGAACGGTCTTCCAACTCGCCTACCTGGCCGCCCAGCGCCGGACCCCCGACAAGCCGGTGTTTCCCGCGATCCGCTACGGCCTGGCGGGCGCCGCGCCCAAACCCCCCACTCTGCACGCACAGTTCAAGGCCGAGATGGGCGGCGCAGGCGTGGTCTCCGGCTGGGGGCTGACCGAGGCCCCCATCCTCACCATGAGCAGTCCCCACGATCCCGACGTCGTCCTCGCGCGCTGCGAGGGCCGCCCCACCGCCGGAGTGCGGCTGCGTGTGGTGCGAGCCGACGGCACCGCGGCCGGAGTGGGGGAGGAGGGCGAACTGCGGGCCAAAGGCCCCCAGGTCATGCTCGGCTACCTCGACGCGGCGCTCGACGCCGAGGCCTTCGACGCGGAGGGCTGGCTGCGCACCGGTGATCTCGGCCGCCTCGACGAACACGGGAACGTCACCATCACCGGCCGCCTCAAGGACGTCATCATCCGCAAGGGCGAGACCATCAGTGCCAAGGAGATCGAGGACCTCCTCGCCGAACACCCTGACGTCGCCGAGGTCAGCGTCGTCGGCCTGCCCGACCCGGCCACCGGCGAACGCGCCTGCGCCGTCGTCGTCCCCGCCGACCCGGCCGCACCGCCGAGTCTGCGGGATCTGACCGACTATCTGCGCGGCCGCGGCTTGATGCCGCAAAAGCTCCCCGAGCAGGCCGAATCCGTCGCCGTGCTGCCGCGCAACCCGGCTGGCAAGGTCATCAAGACCGAGCTGCGCGACCGCTTCACCCCGCACTGATCCCACGTGGCCGACACGGCCACCCGGCAGGAAGGACACCCGTGCGCATCGGAGAGACGGCCAACCAGCAGGCCGCTGCCTGGGGCAAGCCGCTGGACGGCGTCCGCGTCCTGGCCATGGAGCAGATGCAGGCGCTGCCCTACGCGACCCAGTTGCTCGCCCGGCTCGGCGCCGACGTCGTCAAAGTCGAGCCGCCGGTGACAGGTGAGTCCGGACGCGCGTCCCTGCCCGCCATGCTCGACCCCGAGGGCCGCAAGGTCGGGGTCACCTTCACCCGCAACAACTTCGGCAAACGCAGCGTCGGGATCGACCTCAAATCCCCCGAGGGACGCGACCTGGTCCTGCGCCTGGCCCCTCGCTTCGACGTCATCGCGGAGAACTTCAAGGCCGGCACCGCGGACCGCCTCGGACTGGGCTATCGGGACATCGCGGCCGTCCACCCCGAGGCCGTCTATCTGTCCGTCTCCGGCTTCGGCGCCGGCGGGGACTCGCCATACGCCGGTTGGCCCGCCTATGCGCCCATCGTGGAGGGCATGGCCGGACTGTACGACTTCAAGCGCGATCCCGAGACGCCCCCGGTCACCTCTCCGCTCGGTGCCCTTGGTGACACGGGGTCGGCGCTCTTCGCGGCCGTCGGGGTTCTGGCCGCGCTGCGCCACCGTGACCGGACGGGTGAGGGGCAGCATGTCGACATAGCCATGTACGACGCGATGGTCGCGTTCGGTGACGCCGGCATCAACTACTGGTCCATGGGCCTCGAGCGGCAGCCGGGCAACGCGCCGGGTATCAATCACTCCTTCCGGTGCGCCGACGGTTTCTTCGTTCTCCAGTGCGGCCGCCCGCACATGTTCGCCGGCCTCGCTCGACTCGTGGGGCATGAAGAATGGCTCGATGACGAGCGGCTGACCGGTCCTCAGGAGTGGCTCGACCACGTGGAGGACGTCATTCGGCCCGGCGTCGAGGAGTGGGCGGCCGGACTCACCCGTCTCGAGGCCAGTGCCGCGCTCGGCGCCGCCGGTGTCGCCGCCGGCCCCGTCCACTCCCCGGCCGACGTGGTCGCCGACGCGCATGTCCGTGACCGCGCCATGCTCGTCGAGATGCCCCGTACCGACGGGGTGGAGCGGCCGATCCTGTCCCCGGGCAACCCGGTCAAGCTCTCCAAGGTGGCGGAAGGCCCCGAGACGCGCATGCCCTGGGTCGGTGAGCACACCGCCGCGGTCCTCGGCGCCGAGCTCGGCCTGGGCGACAGCGAACTCCGGCGTCTCGCCAAGACCGGGGTCATCATGCCCGCGGCCGAAGACCGCTGACCGGCCTCGTTTTCCGCCTCCGCGGCCCGTGCCGACGTGTGCTGCCCGTGCTAAGGTCGAGTCATGTCTATCTATATAAAGATAGCATCTTTGTGTCGCCTGGGGAGTCGGTGATGACAGCCGAACAGAGTGTCAAGAGACCTGCCCCACCGTTGACGGAGCGAACGGCCGGCTACTGGACCTCAGGTGCCGACGGCGTGCTGCGCATCGCCCGCTGCTCCGCCTGCGGCCACTACCAGCATCCGCCGCTCCCGCTGTGCCCTCGCTGCCACGGCAGCGAGATGCGCTTCGCTCCGGTCTCCGGCCGGGGAACGGTCCACTCCTTCACCATCAACCGCTACCAGTGGAACCCCGACATGCCACCTCCCTATGTGCTGGCCGAGGTCGAACTGCCCGAGCAGCAGAACCTGCGCGTCATGACGGCGATCACCGGCTGCGAACCCGAGGCGGTGTGCGTGGGCCTCCCAGTGACCGTCGCCTTCGAGCGCTCCGGCGAGACCTGGATCCCGGTGTTCCGCCCATGAATCGCCCCGTCGAGACCCAGGCCGTCATCACCGGTATCGGCAGCTCACGCATCGGCCGCCGACTGCACCGCGACCCGTGGACGCTCACCAGCGACGCCGCCCTGGCCGCCATCGCCGACGCCGGACTGGAACCCGCGGACATCGACGGGCTGTCCACCTACCCCGGCGCCACCGGCTCGACCCCTGGCATCACCGGAGCCGGTGTCGACGACGTGCGCGCCCTGCTCGGACTGCGCCTGCGCTGGCACACCGGGGGAGGGGAGGTGCCCGGCCAACTCGGGTCGATCGCCAACGCCGTCCTGGCTGTCGGCGCCGGGTTGGCCGAGCACGTCCTGTGCTTCCGCACGGTATGGGAGTCCACCGCCCAGGAACGGCTCGGCGGACGCTCCGAGACCATGCGCAGCAGCACCGCCCGCGAGCGCAACCAGTGGACCGCGCCCTACGGCGCCGGCTACCCCACCTACGGCGGTCTCGCCATGCAGCGCTATCTGCACGAGAGCGGCTCCACCCGCGAGCAGTTGGCCCAGATCGCGGTCACCGCACGGGCCCACGCGGCGCACAACCCGTCGGCGGTCTACCGGGACCCGATGACCCTCGAGGAGTACCTCGCGGCCCGTATGATCTCCGACCCGCTCTGCATCTACGACTGCGACGTGCCCGTCGACGGTTCGATCGCCGTGGTCGTCTCCCGGGCCGGAAGCCACACCGACGACCCCCTGCGGGCTGTCACCATCCAGGCCATGGGTACGGCCTCCGGCTTCGACGCCTGCGCCGACATGATGTGGTCGCGTACGGACCTCGCTCCCGCCGATGTGGACGTCGCCGAGCTGTACGACGGCTTCTCCATTCTGGCGGTCCGCTGGCTGGAGGCGCTGGGTCTGTGCCCGCGCCTGGAGGGCGGGCGGTTCATCGAGGGCGGCAAACGCATCGCCCTGGACGGGGAGCTGCCACTCAACACCGGCGGCGGACAGCTCTCCGGCGGCCGCCTGCACGGCTACGGCGCGCTGTACGAGGCGTGCCTGCAACTGCGGGGAGTCGCGGAGGACCGCCAGGTGCATCCGCGCCCGCAGGTCGCTGTGGTCTCCAGCGGCGCCGAGAACTTCACCTCCTCCCTCTTGCTCGCGCGCTGAGCGCGAGTCGGCAGAAAGGAAAGGCGATGCTGCCTCCCGACACCAAACTGATCTCCGCCGACGACCACATCATCGAGCCGCCGGACCTGTGGGTGGATCGGGTACCCGCGGGCTACCGCGACCGCGCCCCGCGCGTGATCGAGAAGGACGGCCGCCAGGCGTGGCTGTACGAGGACCAGCTCACCTACATCCCCATGGGCAGCTGCCGCCCGCTGCCCGGCCACCCCGAGAAGGGCTACCCGCCCGCCCCCGGGACCGCCCGCTTCGACGAGATCCGCCCCGGCTGCTACGACCCGGCCGAGCGGCTGAGGGACATGGACATCGACGGCGTGTGGGGTCAGTTGATGTTCCCGAACTATGCGCGCTTCGCCGGACACCGCTTCTTCCTCGGCGTCAAGGACCTCGAGGCCGGACTGGTGTTCCTCAAGACCTACAACGACTACCTGATCGACGAGTGGTGCGCCACCGACCCGGCCCGCCTGTACGGCGCCGCGATCCTCCCGCTGTACGACATCGACCTGGCGGTCGCCGAGGCAGAGCGGGTCATCGCCAAGGGTGCCAAGGCCATCGCCTTCTCCGAGAACCCCACGGTCCTCGGCCTGCCCTCGCTGCATACGCGTCACTGGGACCCGCTTTGGGCGGTCATCGACCAGGCCGGCCTGCCTGTGTGCCAGCACATCGGCAGCTCCTCCCGCCTGGTGACCACCTCCGACGACGCCCCTCCCGGGGTGCTGGTCACCCTCAACGGCGTCAATTCGATGATGGCCGCGGCAGACTGGCTGATGTCCGATGTGCTGGAGCGCTTCACCAATCTGAAGGTCATCCTGTCCGAGGGCGGTGCCGGCTGGATCCCCTACCTGCTGGAGCGCGCCGAGAAGGCCTTCAACGACGCCCGTTTGGGCCGGGATCTGTCCATCGGCCAGGCCGGTATGGGCCGGCGAGCCCCGCGCGAGCTGTTCGCGGAGCACATGTACGCCTGCCTCGTCGACGAGCAGTTTGCCCTGCGCTCGCTGGGCGACGTCCCCGTCGACAACCTGCTGTGGGAGGGCGACTTTCCGCACGGCGACGGCCGTTGGCCCAACAACCGCAAGGAGCTGTCCGAGGCCATGGCTGACGTGCCCGACGCCGACGCCGTCAAGATCGCCGAAACCAACCTGAGCGGGCTGCTGGGGATATGAGCTACGACGTACTGCAAGGCGTCAGGGTGGTCGAGGTGGCGATGTACGCGTTCGCCCCCTCGGCCGGTGCGGTGCTCGCCGACTGGGGCGCCGACGTGATCAAGATCGTGCCTCCCGGCACCGCCGACCCGATGAACGGCACCCCCGTGGCCGCCCTGCCGGCCAAGGACGTCGGGGTGAAGTTCATGTGGGAGATCCTCAACCGCGGCAAGCGCTGCATGGGCCTGGACGTCTCCACCGACGGAGGCCGAGAGGTCCTGTACGACCTCGTCCGCGAGGCCGACGTCTTCATCACCAACCTGCTGCCCAACGCCCGGACACGCTTCGGACTCGACCTGGACGACCTGTCCGCGGTCAACGACCGCCTGATCTACGCCCGCGCCACCGGCCACGGCGACCGCGGGCCGGAGCGCGAGCGCGGCGGCTACGACATGACCGACTTCTGGAGCCGGTCGGGCATCGGCCACGCGGCCAGTCAGGTCGCCGACGAGTTCGTCCCGCTTATCTCCCCTGCCCTGGGCGACCTGACCTCCGGAACCTTCCTGGCCGGCGCCATCGCCGCGGCCCTGTTCCGCCGGGAGCGCACGGGGCGCGGCGCGGTGGTCGACGTCTCGCTGCTGTCCTCGGGCCTGTGGGTGCTCTCCCCGGGCGTCGTGGCCGCCCAGTTGTACGGCGTCGAGAACATCCCGCGGTTCCGGCACGCCCAGTCGCCCAACCCCACGGTCAGTGCGTACCGCACCCGCGACGGACGCTACATCAACCTCTCCGGCATCCTCACCGAGGGCAGCTTCGAGACGTTCTGCGAGGTGATCGGCCGCCCCGAGCTGGGCGCGGATCCCCGCTTCAACAGCGGTGAGGCCCGACTGGCCAACGCCGCCGAATGCGTCGCGGCCCTCGACGCCGTCTTCGCCGAGCGGGATCTCGCCGAGTGGACCAAGATGCTGGCCGGCCTCCCCGTACCCTGGTCCGTCGTGCAGTCCGCCCGCGAGGCAGGCGAGGACGTGCAGGTGACGGCCAACCAGTACGTCACCCAGGTCCGGGGACCGGCCGGTCCCTACCCCCTCGTCGCCAGCCCGGCGCAGTTCGACGACACCCCGCCGAGTCTCACCCGCGCGCCCGAGCACGGCGAGCAGGGAGACGAGATCCTGCTGGAACTCGGCCGTGACTGGGACACCATCCTGCGGCTCAAAGCGGCGGGAGACGTGCTGTAACCACGCCCGGTCCTCGCGAGCTCACCGCGCTGCGGCGCTGCGGCGGGGGCACCGCGGCCGTTCACGACAGCGGCCGCCTGACATCATCCAGGAGTCGAACCATGGGTCGAGTTGCCGGCAAGGTCGCTTTCATCACCGGCGCGGGCCGCGGACAGGGTCGCGCGCACGCGGTCCGCCTCGCCGAGGAGGGCGCCGACATCATCGCCACCGACATCTGCGGCCCGGTGAGCGACCGTGTGCTCTACCCGATGGCCACGCCGGACGATTTGGCGGAGACCAAGGAGCTGGTGGAGAAGCTGGGCCGCCGCTGCACGACCGCCGTGGCCGATGTGCGCCGCATCGGAGAGCTGAAGGCCGCCGTGGCTGCCGGCCTGGAGGCGTTCGGGCACATCGACGTGGTCTGCGCCAACGCGGGCGTCATCACCTTCCACCCCAGCGCGCTGGAGATCCCCGAGGACGCCTACGACGCGGTCGTCGACACCAACCTCAAGGGCGTGTGGAACACCATCCAGGCGACCGCGCCCGCGATGATCGAGGCGGGGCACGGCGGATCGATGATCCTCACCAGCTCCGCCGCCGGGATCCGAGGTCAGGTGCCCTACGCGCACTACGTCGCCTCCAAGCACGGTGTGGTGGGACTGATGAAGGCGTTCGCGAACGAGCTGGGGCAGCATCGGATTCGCGTGAACACGGTGCACCCGACCGGCGTGGCGACGCCGATGGGAAGCGACGGGAGCGCGCTGGAGATGGCCGCGACGGTGCCGCTGTTCGTCTCCGGAGCGGCCAACATCCTCCCCGATCTGGACAGTCCGACGGACGCAGCCGCCCCCCTTGGCGTCGGAGTGATCCAGCCGCGGGACGTGTCGCAGGCCGTTCTGTGGCTGGCCTCGGACGAGTCGCGGTACGTCACAGGCCTCCAGCTGACCGTCGACGCGGGCAACACCAACAAGCCCTGACCGACCGCCGGATGACATCGTCACCGACCCGAGGAGTCGCCATGCCATTCGTGCCGAGGCCCGGCAGGCTCATTCCGGATCTCACGCCCGCCCAGGAGATCGTGCTACTGGCCCGTACGCTCTGGCGAGAGGGCTACGACGACCACCTCGCCGGACACATCACCTACAACCTGGGCGACGGCACGCTGCTGTGCAACCCGTGGCTGCTGGCGTGGAACGAGATCCGGGCGAGTGACGTGATCCGTATCGACCTGGACGGCAACGTCGTGGCGGGGGACTGGCCGGCGCCGCTCGGTATTCCGCTCCACCTCGAACTGCACCGGATCCGCCCCGACGTGCAGGTCGCGCTGCACCATCACCCCAGGTACGGGACCACGTGGGCGGACATGGGGGAGATCCCGCCGGTCTATGACCAGAGCTCCAGCCTCGGCGGCGGCGACCTCGTGCTCGTCGACGAGTACGAGGGCGGCGTCGACGACTCGTCGGTCGCCGCGAAGGCGGTCGCGGCGATGGGTGCCGCCGAACTGGCTCTGCTGGCCGGGCACGGCGTCTTCGTGCTGGGCTCGACCGTGCGGGCGGTCCACCAGCGCGCGGTCGCGTTGGAGCAGCGTTGCCGCAGTGCCTGGATGGTCCGGGCGGCCGGCAGCCGGGCACCGAGCCGGGTGCCCGATTTCTGGCTCGAACGCTCCCGCCGCAGCGACGGCAACGGATTCCACGGCTTCTGGGAGGTGAGTGTGCGCGCGGAACTCGCTGCGGACGCAAGCCTGTTGGACTGACCGTGTGTCTGGGCGACCTGGCCGCCCGCGAGGGGCCCGGGGCCAAGAACTGTACGGGCTGTCGCACTCAGCCTGTGCGGAAAGCCTGCTGAAGGGAGTCACTCGAGGACATGGAAAGCGAAACGGACAGCGAAACCACCCTGAAGGAACTGGCCGCCTGGGGTCTGCCCGCGCTGCGGGAGGGCCACACGGCTCCGGCCGACCTGGTCGAGATGCGCCGGGCGGTCGAGGCCGCTGCCGCTGTTCCGGACGGCGTCCCCTGGCACCGCGACAGCATCGGAGGCATCCCCTGCGCGGTGGTCGAGCCCGAGCACGGGGCGGTGGGCGGCTCGGCGGACGGGGCGCAGCCGCCGGTGCTGGTGCACCTGCACGGTGGCGGCTACCGCCTGGGCGCGCCGGTGATGTGGATCGCCTTCGCGCATCGCCTGGCCCGCGCCACCGGACACCGAGTGGTCGTCCCGGACTACCGGCTCGCGCCGGAGCACCCCTTCCCGGCGGCCCTGCACGACGCGGCTGCGGTCTGGCAGGCGCTGGCCCCGGAAGAGGGGGATGGGCCGGTGCTCTCCGGCGACTCGGCAGGCGGTGGACTCGCGGTGGCGCTGGCCCTGTGCGCGCGAAGTGTCCCCGTGTCGCCACCGAGGCGGCTGGTGCTGTTCTCCCCGTGGCTGGACCTGACCGCGGCCTCGGCCTCCTTCGAGTTCAACGCGCAAAGCGACACTTTGTTCTCCCGCGAGTCCGCCCAGGCGGCCGCCGACGGGTACCTGCAGGGGCTGGCGGCGGCGACCCAGCCGCTGGCGTCGCCGCAGGAGGCCGACCCGACCGGCCTGCCGCCGGTGCTGCTCTTCGCCGGCACCGGCGAGGTGCTGCTCGACGACGCCGCCGTCTTCGCCCGGCGGGCGGCCGGCGCCCAAGTGCCCGTAGAGACGCACCTCGTTCCCGACCTGCCGCACGTGTGGCCGGTGGTGGTTCCGGACGACCCCCGGTCGGCCGCGGCGGTGCAGGCCGTGGCGCGCTTCGTCGGTGAGTGACGCGCCGCCGCCTGGGAGGACGGGGAGGGCATGGCAGCGCGCGCTCGCACTGCCGGCGGCCCCGGACGCAGCAGCGTCCGGGGCCGCCGGCCGTCCGGTACTTCGGTTACTGGGCGGAGGAGCGGAAGCGGGTGGTGCGGTGCACAGGGTCGGGGTCGATCACCGGGATGACGTGCTCGCCGAGGAGGCGGATGGTGGTGAGCGCGTCGTCGACGGGCCCGCCCATGGGCACCGACAGGGCCATCTGGTCGGCGCCCGCCTGGTCCCACCGCCGGCACTGCGCGACCACCTCGGAGGGGTCGCCGCACACCAGCGCGCCCTGGGCGATGGCCGCCTCGACGACCTCCGTCGTGTACTCGGGGAGTACCTCCGGCCAGGGGGGCACGTCACTGGGCCGCGGGAAGGTGTCGTGGTACCGGAAGACGAGTGACCGCAAATAGCCCAGGCCGCTGCTCACCGCCATCCGAACGGCCTCCTCGTGGGTGGGCGCGCAGAAGGCGGGCATACAGACCAGGACGTTGTCGTTGACGTAGGCGCCGATGGGGTCGGGATCGGCGATCGCTGCCCGGTAGCCGTCGACGACCTTCTCCATGTCGCTGACGCGCGCGATGCTGAAGCCGAGCACGCCCAGGCCCTTGCGGCCGGCCATGGCGTACGAGGACGGCGATCCGGCGGCGTACCACATCGGCGGGTGGCTCGGGCCGTACGGCTTGGGCAGGATCCGGCGTGGGGGCAGTGACCAGTGCTTGCCTTGGAAGCCCTGGTACTCGTCCTGGAGCCACATCTTCGGGAACTCCGCGATGGTCTCCTCCCAGTACTCCCGAGTGATGTCCATGTCGGGGGCATCGGGCAGGAAGCCGAGGATCTCGTGGCTGCCGGCGCCCCGGCCGGTGCCGAACTCGAACCGGCCGCCAGAGAGCTGGTCGAGCATCGCGGCCTTCTCGGCAACGACGGCCGGATGATTGACCGGGGCGAGCGGGTTGAAGATGCCCGAACCGAGGTGGATCCGCTCGGTGGCGTGGGCGAGATAGCCGAGGAACACGCTGTTCGCCGACAGGTGTGAGTATTCCTGCAGGAAATGGTGCTCCGAGGCCCAGGCGTACTTGAAGCCGCTGCGGTCGGCCTCGATCACGATGCGTGCCTCGTTGAGGAGTGCGTGGTGCTCGGCGAGCGGATCGCCCTCGGCCCGCATCTTGGGAACGTACCCCTGCACGAACAGTCCGAATTCCACGATGCCCTGCCCTCCTGACAGTCCGAGGCAGGGTCATCGCGCGCGGCACCACTGCCGGTTGTGGACTCCGCGGCGACGCATCCTGCCTTCATCTGTAGCTAGTATTGCTATCCTGTAAAAGATGGCAATACTTGGCGGAGGGTTCTGCAGACCGCCACGGCCACGGACCACTTTAAGAAGACCGTGGCCGCCGTCTGGAGCGGAAGTGACTGATTCATGAGCCAGGATGAAGTGATCAGGTGCACTGCCGACGAACTGGCCGTGCGTAACATCATCGCCAAGGTGTCCCTGTACACCGACGGTGGCGACGTGGACTCCTATGTGGAGCTGTTCGCGAAGGACGCGGTCTGGGAGATGCCGGGCAACCAGCGGACCGGCCACGACGAGATCCGCGCCGGGAACGTCAGCGGGTACGCTGCCGGGCTTCTCGGGCCGGGCACGGGCAGCCGCCACATCGTGGGCACCACCGCCGTGGACATCCAGGGCGACACTGCCACGGCGGAGTCGCAGTGGGTGTTCGTCAGTGGCGGGCCCGGCTCGCCGGCCATCTCGGCGGCTGGTCACTACCTCGACACCTTTCGGCGTACGAGCGACGGCTGGAAGATCACCCGCCGACAGCTCACCCTCGGCTGACTTGGGCACGGTCGGCGGCGTCGCGCCGTCGGTCGGGTCATGCAGGCGGCGGTCACGCGAGAGGAGCAAGGCATGCCGAGGAATCGTCCAGGCGGAGCGTTCGCCCTTCGTTTCGACTTCCGCAACCCGGAGCTCGCCGGGACGACCATGGCCGACCGCTATGCGGCCGCCCTGGATATGGTCGAGTGGGCCGACCGGCTCGGCTTCGTGAGCGTGACCGTGTCCGAGCACCATGGTTCCCCGGACGGCTATCTTCCGTGCCCGGTTCAGATGCTCGCGGCCATGGCGGCTCGTACGACGAACATCCGCTTCCTCATCGCCGCGCTGATAGCCCCGTTCCACGACGCTCTGCGCCTCGCCGAGGAAATGACCGTGCTCGACAACCTGAGCAGGGGGCGGGCCGATCTGGTCGTCGCCGGCGGCTATGTGCCGCAGGAGTTCGCGATGTTCGACGTGCCGATGGACGAACGGGTCAGGCGCGTGACCGAGCTGGTGACCACCCTGAAGGCGGCCTTCACCGGTGAGCCGTTCACCTACCGGGGCCGCACGGTACACGTCACGCCGGCGCCGTTCCGGCCCGGGGGCCCGACCATCCTGCTCGGCGGCAGCAGCGAACCGGCCGCACGCCGCGCCGCCCGCATCGCCGACGGCTTCCTCCCCTCGGTGCCCGCGCTCTGGGAGTTCTACAGGGACGAAGTCCGGAAACTCGGCCGGCTGGACCCCGGCCCGGGCCCCCTGGGCGACACCCGGGTCGTGGCGCTCGCTGAAGATCCCGACAAGGGCTGGGAGCAGATGGCGCCGTACTTCCTCCACGAGACGAATGCCTACGGCACCTGGCACGCTCCGGGCGACCTCACTGCCCCGTACCGCACCGTTGCCGACGCCGACGACCTGCGGGCGACCGGCCAGTACAGGGTTCTGACGCCTGCACAGTTCGCGGCGGAGCTGGCGGCATCGCCGTACCCCTTCGCCCAGTTCCATCCGTTGTGCGGCGGGATGCCGATCGAGCTGGCGTGGTCGAGCCTGCGCCTGTTCGAACGCGACGTGATGCCCGCGTTCACCAGCTGACCAGTGGTCAAGGGGAACTACCGAAAGGCGGGTTTGCCATGGACGACATCGAGGCCATCAAGCAGCTCAAGGCCAGGTACTTCCGCATGCTGGACACCAAGGACTGGGACGGCATGCGCCAGGTGTTCACCGACGACCTGGTGGTGGACACAACCGAGTCGGGTGGCATCGTGACCACCGGCGGCGACACGTTCATCGCCTACGTCAGCGACCTCCTGGCCGACGTGTCGACCGTGCATCAAGGCCACACACCGGAGATCACCCTCACCTCCCCGTCCACGGCCACCGGAATCTGGGCCTTGGAGGACCGCCTCTGGTACCCCGACGGCCGGGAGATGAGGGGCTTCGGCCACTATCACGAGACCTACGAGAAGGCGGACGGCGTGTGGCGCATCAAGACCTCGAAGCTGACACGCCTCCGCATGGACACTTCCCCGAAGCTGTTGCCGAATGACCTTGCAGCCGCCGAGCAGCTGACAGCCTCAGCAGGGGCAGCTCATGGATGAACCCGTTGGCTTGAGCGGTGACGACCTGGGGAGTCCCTACCTCCGGCTGGAGCGCAGGGGCCCGCTGGCGTGGTGTGTCGTCGATCGGCCGGACTCGCGAAACGCCCTTACCAGCTCGATGTACTTCGGTGTGCGTCGGGCGGTGGACCTCGTCAACCGCGACCCGGAGCTGGCGGCCCTGATCATCACGGGTACCGGCGGTGTGTTCATCCCTGGCGGGGAACTGCGCGGCCGGGAACCGGACCGATGGATGGACTTCCCCGATCTGCTGGGCCTTGATGCGACGCCCTTCGAGGCGATCCGTCGATCCGCGAAACCGGTGGTCTCCGCGGTCAACGGCCTTGCGCAGGGCGGCGGCCTTCTCATCGCGATGCTGTCCGACGTTTCCGTCGCCGCGCAGAGCGCCACCGTCCGAGCCCCCGAGCTCCTGCGCGGCATAGCGGACATGGGCTACGCCGCCTACCTGCCCGCCCAGATCGGAGTCGCCCGCGCCCGCGACATGCTGCTCACGGGACGGGTCGTGACGGCTGAGGAGGCCGAGCGGTGGGGCATCTTCACACGGGTGGTCCCGGACGACCAAGTGCAGGACGTGGCAACGGAAGTCGCCACCCAGATCTGCCGAACGGCACCGGGGGCGCGGTTCCAGGTCAAGCGGGTCATCAACGACCACTACGCGCCCGTCGACCGCATGACGTATGACGCGATGCTTCAGTCCGAGGAAATGGCCGAAGGAATGCGTGCTTTCGCAGAGAAGCGCGAACCGTCCTGGGTCCCGAAGGAGTTCCGCACCGGCCGCAGACTGTGACCGCAGGCGGCTGCGTGAGCCGACCCGCCGCATGCATCCTGCTCCAGCGTCACGAGGCTGCGAACAAGGCGTGTTGTGTGGGCCCAGCACCTGCGTTCCGTTACCGGTTGCCGCCGCGCTGCGGATCAGCTCGCGGCCTCGGTGTGGGCGTCCGGATACTCCGGGGCGAACAGGCCGCGCTCGGTGAACAGTCGTACCACCAGCTCGCCCTGCCGGCGGAGCATCCCTGCATATGCCTCGCTCGCCGTCTCGCCGTCGCGCCGGGACAGCGCTTCGACGATGGCCGCACTGCCCGCGCGCTCCACTTCGATCGCGCCGGAGACGAGGGCGAAGAAGTTGCCGGGGATGAGGCCGACCATGGCGCGCAGCAGCGATCGCAACCGTGCGGAGCTGGCCGTCCCCCGCACCAGGCGGTCGAACTCGAGGCTCAGCCGGGCGAACGCCTCGGGGTCGTTCTCGGCGGCGAGCAGCCCGGAGAGCTCGCGCAGCCGGGCCAGGGACTCCGTGCTGATCCGGGCTGCCGCGCGGCGGGCCGCGAATCCGTGCATGAGCCCGTACAGCGCGTAATGGTCGGCGACGACGGTCGCGTCCAGCGGGGCGATGAACGCGCCGCGGTGAGGCCGGATGGTGACCCAGCCATCCTGCTCCAGGGACAGCAACGCCTCCCGTACCGGGAGGCGGCTGACGCCGAGTGCCCGCGCTATATCGTCCTGGGGCACCCGGTCCCCCTGCCGCAGTCGGCCGTCGAAGATCAGCCGGCGGATGTACTGGGCTGTCTTCTCGCCGCTGCGCTGCCGGATGACCTCCATGCCGGGGGGCGGTAGCGGCCCCTCAGCGACGGCGGCTTCGTCTTCGCTCAACAGAACCCCTTGGATCGGAGGAGAACTCTTCTCACAAGCTCTGACATGCGGTCAGCTCCGCCGTGCGGCGTGCTGGGCGTGACCGGCTTGACCGCTGCACATGAATGCCGGGCTGGTCCACGAACCACTCCTGGGCGGCTGATGCCAGACGGGCGCGAACTAACAGTCACTATCCCGCCGGGCCGACGACCGCCGCTAGTATTTTATCTAAAATAGAATCTTCCAATCGTTCCCTGTGCTCAGCCGGGGCCACGTCACCCCGAGGAGACCTGCGCCCGCCGCCTGAAGCGCAGGCCGGCAGCGTGACAGCGCTGGTTGGCCTGCTGCGTCATGAGGCCAGGGACCGACGGAGTCGGCCGCGGAAAATCTAGGGAGTGAGACCGATGCCTCGCCGTCAGCAGTCTCTTGAGTCCCCGCTTCCGCCCGCGGAGCGGTCGAGTGTGTCTCTGCCGGGTGAGCAGTTGTATCGGCTGAGCAGTGGTGAGCAGGTTCGGCTGTACGTCCGGCGGTTGATATTCGAGGGCGTGCTGAAGCAGGGGCAGCGGGTGCCGCAGGATGCCATCGCGCAGACCTTGGGCGTCTCGCGGGTACCTGTCCGCGAGGCGCTGCTCACTCTGGAGCGCGAAGGCTGGATGACTATCGTCCCGCACCGTGGGGTCTTCGTGAACGGCCTCGACGAGCCTTCGGTACGGGACCACTACGAGCTGTACGGGTTGTTCTACGGGTTCGGGGTCAAGCGGGCGGTGGAGCGGCAAGGGCCGGAGCTGGCGCGGTTGCTCGAGCCGATCCGGAAGAAGATCGCGCGGACCAAGGATCCGGTCAACCTCTATGAGTACACGCTCAGTTTCCACCGTACGGTCATCGAGGCGGCGAGGTCACCGCGGCTGCGCACCATGCTGCGGCAGATGACGGACCTGGTGCCGGGCAACTTCTTCGAGCTGGTGCCGGGCACCGACGTCGTGGCCCGGGAGGGCACCGCGGCGATCCTGGGGGCAATCGAGCGCAATGAAGCCGCCGGTGCCGAGAGTGAGTACGCGACCATGCTGCGCCGGCAGGGAAGTCTCGTGGTCGAGTTGTTCCGCGGCCGCCACATGTTCGACTCCGACGAGACCGCTGAGAGCTGAGCGGTGTCGCCCCTGGTCCGTCCGCGGCGACACCGGGGTAGCACCTCCACACAGTTGCTGCGTTTGCCGAGGTTGTTGCGGAGGAGCGTAGCGACCATGGGGGGCGGCGGTGTGGGGGAGTACTGCGGCCTTGAATATTTTATAAAACATCACCTAGCCTGGCTTCATGCATGGAATTCTGGCCTGGGGCGGCTACCTGCCCTACCGGAGACTGGACTTGGGTTCGATCACCGCCGTGGCCGGTACCGGCGGCGGCCGGGGCACCCGCACTGTGGCCTCATACGACGAGGACGCCACCACCCTCGGCGTCGCCGCGGCATCGCTCGCGCTGCGCGAGGCGCCGACGATGCCGAGGGCCCTCTGGTTCGCCACCACCGACCCTCCCTACACGGACAAGACCAACGCCACCGCGCTGCACGCCGCCCTGCGCCTGGACCGGGACGTCCCGGCCTACGACGCGGCCGGGTCGGTGCGCTCGGCCGTCGGGGCGCTGCGCGCCGCGCTGGATGCGACGGTGCCGGTGCTGGTGGTGGCCGCCGACCTGCGCTCCGGCCGCCCGGGTTCGCCGGATGAGGCTGCCGGAGGCGACGCGGGCGCGGCGCTGCTGGTCGGTAGCGAGGCCGACGGCCCCGTGCTGGCCGAGCTGGTGGCTGCGGCCTCGGCGACCGAGGAGTTCCTGGACCGTTGGCGCATTCCCGGCGAGCGGGCGTCCCGGCTGTGGGAGGAGCGGTTCGGCGAGAGCCGGTACACCGCGCTCGGGACCGAGGCGCTGAAGCGGGCGCTCGGCGACGCCGGGGTGGACCCGGCCGAGGTCACAGCCCTGGTGGTGGCGGGCTTGCACGGCCGCGCGGCGCGGGCGGTCGCGGCAGCCTCCGGGGTGCCGGCGGACCGGGTGGCCGACCGTTTGGAGAGCCGGGTCGGCAACCCCGGGGCCGCCCAACCCGCGCTGCTGCTGGGCGCGGCCCTGGAGCAGGAGTCCGCAACCGGCGAGGCAGGGCGCATCCTGGTGCTGCTTACCCTGTCCGACGGCGCGGACGCCGTGGTGCTGCGCACCACCGACGCCCTGGCCGCCTACCGGCCCGCCCGCCCCCTGGCAGCGCAGCTGGCCACTGACGGTCCGATCGACTACGGCCGCTTCCTGGCCTGGCGCGGCTTCCTCCCGGTGGAGCCACCCCGCCGTCCGGAGCCCGCGCGGCCGTCCGCCTCGGCCGCCAACCGCAACCGGGAGTGGAAGTACGGCTTCGTCGGCTCGTCCGGCACGGACGGCATGGTCCGGTTGCCGCCGTCGCCGCTGGACGGCGCCGCGGCGCCGATGGCGGACACGCCGGGCACGATCGTGACCTTCACCGTGGACCGGCTGGCCTACTCGCCGAGTCCGCCGGTGGTCTTCGCCGTGGTCGACTTCGACGGCGGCGGACGCCTGCCGATCGAGCTGACCGATGTGGACGAGTCCGAGGTCCGCATCGGGGGGCGGGTAGAGCCGACGTTCCGACGGCTTTTCACCGCCGAGGGCGTGCACAACTACTTCTGGAAGGCCCGGCCGCTGCGGGAGCCGGAGAGGGGTGCGTGACATGGGTTCGCACGGCATCAAGGACCGGGTCGCCATCGTCGGCATGGGCTGTACTCGGTTCACCGCGCACTGGGACAAGGGCGTCGACGAGTTGCTGATCGACTCGACCAGTGAGGCGTTCGCCTCGGCCGGGATCACCCAGGACGACGTGGACGCCTACTGGCTGGGCACCGCCCAGTCGGGGATGGGGGGCCTGACCCTGGCCAAGCCGCTGCGCCTGCACGACAAGCCGGTGACCCGGGTGGAGAACTACTGCGCCACCGGCTCCGAGGCGCTGCGTCAGGCCGCCTACGCGGTTGCCGCCGGAGCCTACGACGTGGCCATGGCGGTCGGGGTGGAGAAGGTCAAGGATTCCGGCTACCAGGGCCTGAACGCCTTCCCCATCCCGAACGACGGCACCCAGCGCACGCTCACCGCGGCAGCCATGTTCTCCATGGTGGCCCCGGCCTACGCACACCGGTACGGCGTCTCCGACGAGGAGATGCGCACCGTCCTGGCGCGCATCGCGTCGAAGAACCACGCCAACGGCGCCCGCAATCCGCGCGCGCAGTTCCGCAAGGAGATGCCGGTCGAGCAGCTCTGCACTATGCCGGCCGTGGCGGGCGGCCTGTCCGTGTTCGACTGCGCCGGCGTGGCCGACGGCTCGGCAGCGGCCATCGTCGTCCGGGCGGAGGACGCCCACCGCTACACCGACAAACCGCTCCTGATCAAGGCTCTTTCGCTCGTCGCCGGTGACGGCTCCGGCCTGATGGACCCCGCCTACGACTACACCACCTTCCCGGAGGTGGCCGCCTCGGCCCGCGACGCCTACGCCCAGGTCGGCATCTCCTCACCCGCCGACGAGCTGGCCATGGCCGAGGTGCACGACTGCTTCACCCCCACCGAGCTGGTACTCATGGAGGACCTCGGCCTCGCCGAACGCGGCACCGCCTGGAAGCGGGTGCTCGACGGCGACTTCGACCTCGACGGCCGCGTCCCGGTCAACCCCGACGGCGGCCTGAAGTCCTTCGGGCACCCGGTCGGCGCGTCCGGCCTGCGCATGATGTTCGAGGCGTGGCTCCAACTCCGTGGCGAGGCCCCGGCCGACCGCCGTATCTCCACCTACGGTTCCCGTTCCCTCGCCCTCACCCACAACCTCGGGGGTTACCCGGGCGAGATGGTCAGCTTCGTCTCCATCCTGGGGACGCCCTGAACCCGATCCGAGTACACCGGCACCAACGGGTCCGCGCCGGTTGCTCGTTGGGAATGTTCGCCGATATCCGTCTTTCACCTGTGAGGAGAGGTGGTGGCTGCCCGTGGCCGATCAACCGAGCGAGTCCGAACTGCTGCGGACGCAGAGTGCCGATGGGGTGGTCCGGCTCACGCTGAACCGCCCGCGCGCGGGCAACGCCCTGTCGCCCACGCTGCGGCAGGCGCTCATCGACTGTCTGGCCGAGGCCGGCCGTGACCCACTCGTGCGGGTCGTCGTGCTTACCGCCACCGGCGACCGTCACTTCTGCACCGGGGCTGACCTCGGCTCATCCGCGCCGGTGGCCGACGACCAGCCGGAGGACCAGCCCCAGCAACCGGCAGGGTCGGTGGCGCGAGCCATCGCCGACGGGGCCCAGCGGCTGATCAGTGCGGTCCTCGACTGCGACAAGCCGGTCATCGCGGCGGTCAACGGCACCGCGGCGGGCATCGGCTGCCACCTCGCCTACGCCTGCGACCTGGTGCTGGCCGCGGAGTCCGCGAAGTTCATCGAGGTCTTCGCCCGCCGCGGTCTGGTGGTGGACGGTGCGGGTGCGTACCTGCTGACCAGGCGGATCGGTACGCACCGGGCAAAGGAGCTGATCTTCTTCGGGGACGACCTGCCGGCGGCGGACGCCGAGCGGATTGGCCTGGTCAACCGGGTGGTGCCCGGCGAGAAGCTGGCGGAGACCGCCGCCGAGTGGGCGGCGCGGCTCGCCGCCGGGCCGACCGTGGCGCTGGGTCTTGGCAAGCGGCTGGTGAACCGGGCGCTCGACGTGGACCGGGCGACCGCACTGGCCGAAGAGGCGATGGCGGCGGAGATCAACATGACCAGCGCCGACGGCCAGGAAGGGCTGCGTGCCTTCCTGGAGCGCCGCCCCCCGCGGTTCCGCGGCTGGTGAACCCCGGCGCCGGCCGCCCGGTGTGACGACAGGATCGGGCCGGTGCCGGCCCAGGAGTACCCACAGGAGCCCGCGGGGACCCACGTGCTCGCGGACGAACTGCCGCACCAGAGCTATGACCTGAGCTATGACCTCGCCCGCCTCGTCCTCGTCCACCGGAGCGCACCCCCTCTCCGTCGTGTTCCGCTCGGGAAGCCCGCCGGCGTGGGTACGTGATGTCTGTGTCCGTCAGCGCGGCCGCCACCCGATGCGCCGTCCGGAGCGGAAGGCCCGCTGTCCCTCGGCGAGGGACTCCTGGTCGGTGCCGAGCATGACGAGGGTTCGGCCGACGTCCAGCGCCTGGCGGTAGCCCAGCTCCTGCGCGTACCAGATGGCACGTACGGTGGCCTGGACGGCCAGAGGTGGTTGAGAGGCGATGATCTCCGCCGCCCGCTGGGCGGCTTCGTGTAGTCGCTCGGCGGGAACGATCTCCTGGACCAGTCCGACTTCGTAGGCCCGCTGCGCCGTCATGCGCTCGTGCGAGCCCATCAGGGACAGCCGCATGATCTCGCCGATCGGCATCCGTTGGAGCATCATCATCGGTTCCATCACCGCGGCCATGCCGAAGGTGGTGTGAGGGTCGAAGAATGTGGCGTGGTCGGCGGCGATGATGAACTCCGCCTCTCCCAGCAGGTAGAAGGCGCCCCCACAGGCCATCCCGTTCACTGCCGCGATGACCGGCTTCCAAAGGTCGGCGGCCGTTTTCGGCGGCAGCAGATCGTCCGGTTCGTTGTGGTGGAACGGTGTCGCACCGCGCTGCCCGATGTCGTTCAGCAGACCCGGTGCCCCGACGTGAGCCGCGTCGCGGTCCAGGCCGGTGCAGAACGCCTCGTCTCCGGAGCCCGTGAGTACCACGACGCGGACGTCGTCGTTGTCCCGCAGCTCCCGCCAGCAGGAATGCAGCTCCTGCATCATCGTGAGATCAAAGGCGTTGTGGACTTCCGGCCGCTGCAGAGTCACCCACGCCACCGGCCCATGCTCCTCGTATTTGAGCGTCTCATACGTGGACAACAGCTCACCTCCTGGCAGCGGGATGATTTGTGTATCATGTATATTTCTTTGCTGTCCAGAGCGCCTGAGACCGGCTTCAAGGATCAGCTGGATCGTGTTGGCGCGGCTGCGGAGCATGCCCCGGAAACCTCGGCGGCGAGCCGCGCCGGGATGGCAGCCACCACGTCCTGCTCGGTGGTGCACTCCTCAAGGGGCACGCTCACCGCTCCCGTCCCCTTGTCTCGCTCAGTCCGGTCTCGAGGGCGGCCCACAGAGCCCGTTTGGTCGCAGCCACAGCTTGGGGATCGTTGTCCGCCAGCCGTTGTCCCAGTTCCTGAGCGGCGGCGCGCAGCCGGTCAGGGGCGACGACGTCGCTGACCCAGCCCAGACGCAGTGCTTCCGCAGCGCTGACCCGCTCGTGCGACCCCGTCAGCGCCATACGAGCCACCGAGCCGAACGCGGCGCGGCGGACCATCCCGATCGGCTCGAAGGCGCTGACCTGACCGATACTCACATGAGGATCCAGGAACACCGCGTCGGTCGAGGCGATCACGATGTCGGAGTCGGCCACGAAGTGCAGGCCGCCGCCTGCGCAGATGCCGTTGACCGCGGTGACCACTGGCTTGGCCACGCCGAGGTGCCACGCCGTCAGGCGCGGGTCGGCGCGGCGGGTACGGCGGGACATCTCGCGTAGCGCTGCGGGATCGCGGCTGAGTTGCTGGACGTCGAGGCCGGTCTGAAAGGCCTGGCCGTTGCCGGTGACGACGATCGCGCGCACGTCCGCGTCGGTGTTCAGCTCCATCCACGCCTCGGGCAGTGCCGCCATCATCGCCGCGTCCATGGCGTTGCCGACGTGAGGACGGTTGAAGATCAACCAGCCGACGGGACCGTGCCGTTCCAGATGAAGGACGCCACTCACGCCTCCCCCTAAGGTATTTATCATTTATTCAATATCTATCATAGTGGTCAGGTCACTGCAGACGCGAGAGCGTCTCGCCGACGGAGCAGCCGTCGGAGAGAGGACGGGCGATCTTGCCCACGGAAGGAACGATCACCAACGAGGATCATCGGGGAAGTTGCCCTCAGCGAAGCGGAGTTGGCCGTCAGGCCGAGCTGGAGCCTGCTCGCGACAGACCGGGCCGGCGCATCCGAGCAGGGAGAGGCATGATGGGTTACGAGACGTTGGAACTCTGGCGGCGCGGCCACGTCGGCTGGCTGGTATTCAACCGTCCCGAGCGCGGCAATGCGATGAACAACGCGATGCGTGACGAACTGCGCCTCGCCTGGACCGAGTTCGCCGAAGACCCCGAAGTGCGGGTCATCGTCAACGCCGCCAACGGGCGGTCCTTCCAGACCGGGGCCGACGTCATGGAACTGGCCACAGACGGACTCGGCATGGAGCGGTACCGGGACTCGGTGCAGCGCTGGGACATGGGGTTCACCTCGTGGCAGCTCGGCATCGACAAGCCGGTGATCGCTGCGGTCAACGGCGTCTGCGCAGGCGGCGGCCTGCACTTCGTCGCTGACGCCGACATCGTGCTGGCCGCAGCGGACGCCAGTTTCACCGACCCGCACGTGTCCGTGGGACAGGTCAGCGCGATCGAGACGATCGGTCTCATGCGGCGGATGCCCGCCGAGGCAGTGCTGCGGATGGCGCTGGTCGGCCGCTACGAGCGGATGAGCGCACAGCGGGCGTATCAGCTCGGCATGGTCAGCGAGGTCGTCGACCCGCCCGAGCGGCTGCACGAAGCAGCCCAGGAGCTCGCGGAGAAGATCGCCCGCAACTCCCCGGCTGCCCTGCGGGCGACCAAGCGGGCCCTGTGGGGCGCACTCGAGATGGGCCTGACCGATGCCTGCAAGGCCGGAGCGGCGGAGATGACCAGCGTGTGGGGCCACCCCGACCAGACCGAGGGTCCCAGCGCCTTCGCCGAGAAGCGCGCACCGCGTTGGACGGTGTGCTGATCCGCTCCGCTGGACCGTCACGTTTCGTCTGTACCAACAGGAGGGGTTTTTGTGTCCGACGCGCTGGAATTGGTGGGTGGCAGCCTCCTGCGGGGCTTGCGAGTGGTCGAGTGCTCGATGCTGGGTCCCGGCGCCGTCTCCACACCGCTGGCCGATCTCGGGGCCGACGTGATCAAGGTCGAGCCGCCGTCCGGTGACTACATCCGGTCCATGAGCTGGCCCATCGTCGAGGGGAGTTCACTCCTGCACCTGCACATCAGCCGGGGCAAGCGGAGCATCACTCTCGATCTGCGCACGGACGCAGGGCGCGAGGTGTTCCTGGACCTGGTGGCGGGCGCCGACGCGGTGATCGAAGCGATGCGTCCGGGAGGTCTTGACCGGCGCGGCGTCGGATACGAGCGTCTCCGCCAGGTCAACCCGGCCGTGGTGATGTTCACCATCAGCGGGTACGGAATGACCGGCCCCTACCGTGAGCTGCCCAGCCATGGAATCGCCTACGACGCCTGGGCAGGCACCGTGGCTCCCGTCGCCGGCCCGGACGACCTGCCGTCGATCCCCGACCACACCTCGATCGGTATCGCGGCCGGCCCGCTCTTCGGGACCGCGGCGATCCTGGCAGCGGTACTGCGTGCGCGCGCAACCGGAGAGGGGTGCCATCTCGAAGTCGCGCAGTCCGACGCGGCCGCCGCTTTCGACTGGCTGCGCAGTGAAGGCCATCGCGCTTACGCGCGGCCGCAGAGCGAGGTCACCGGCAATGCGGCCGACGGCTACGAGCGGCGGCCCCCGGGTACGGCCGGCATGGCCGACAGCGTCCGCTATCAGTTCTACGCATCGGCGGACGGGCACGTTCTGTTCATGGCCTCGGAACGGAAGTTCTGGCGCAACTTCTGCTCCGCCATCGGCCGTGACGACCTGTTCGAGGCGCACCCCGGCTCAGAAGTGGCGGACCACGCACGTGGCGATCTGGCACTGCGCCGCGAACTGGCGGCCATCTTCCTTCGCCGTACCACAGAGGCGTGGGTGGAGTTCGGCCTCGACCATGACGTGCCACTGTGCCCGGTCAACACCCCTGCCACCATCGCGTCCGACCGGCAGTTCGCGGACCGCATGCCATGGCAGCCCTCCGACCGGTTGGTCGCCGAGCAGCTGCCGTTCCCCGTACGGGTGGCGGGTGAGGCTCCGCCCGCCGCCGGGCGCCGCGCCCCCGCTGCCGGCGAGCACACCGAGGAGATAGCCCGCGAACTGCTCGGATATGACGAGGAGCGGTTCGAGCGCCTGCGGAAGGCCGGTGCGTTCGGCGGCTGACGACGGGCGAGGCCGGCTGGTCAGCTCCGGTCGGGGACGCCTGCGGCAGCGGCCAGCCGCTGCCGCAGCTCGGTCTTCAGCACCTTGCCGGATGCGTTGACCGGCAGGTCGTCGACGACGTGCACCTGGCGGGGCACCTTGTAGTTGGCCATGTTCCGGCGTGCCCAGGTGATCAGCTCGGCAGTGGCGATTGTGGCCCCGCGCCGCGGTACGACGAATGCGGCGCCCACCTCGCCCATGCGGACGTCCGGGACACCGATGACCGCGCTGCGTGCGACGAGCGGGTGGCTGTCGAGGATCTTCTCGATTTCGGCAGGGTAGGCGTTGAACCCGCCGACGATGAACATGTCCTTGAGGCGATCGGTGATCCGGATGCGGCCCTCCTTGTCGAGGACGCCGATGTCGCCCGTGTGCAGCCAACCGTCCGCGTCGACGGTCGCCGCGGTTTCCTGCTCTTCGCCGAAATAGCCTTTCATGACGGTGTAGCCGCGGACGACGATCTCTCCCTCGGTGCCCGAGGGTACGGGTTCGCCCGCCGGGTCCACGACGCGGACTTCCAGTCCCGGCAGCGGCCGGCCCGCGGTGGCGGCCACGACCTCCAGCGGGTCGTCGTAGCGGCACATCGACACGATCGCGCACGACTCGGTGAGCCCGTAGCCCGTCACGATGTGCTCGAAGCCCAGTTCCTCGCGGATGCGGTACAGCAGACTGGGGGGCACGTTCGCCGCGCCGGTCACGGCGAGGCGCAGGTGAGATACACCGTCGGCGCTGAAAGCGGGGTGCTCCAGCATCGTCTGGTAGAGGGTCGGTGTGCCGGGCAGTACGGTCACCCGCTCATCCCGCACCACCTTCAGGACGCGCGGCACGTCGAGGGTCCGCTCGGGTAGCGCGGTGGCGCCCACGATGAACGAGGCCAGCCACCCCGATTTGTAGCCGAAGCCGTGGAAGAACGGGTTCACGATGAGGTAGCGGTCGCCCTCGCGCAGCCCGACCACCTTGCACCACACGCTGTACGCCCGCAGCGTCTGGCCGTGCGTGCACATGGTGCCCTTCGGGTGGCCGGTGGTGCCGGACGTGAACAGCATGTCGGACAGGTCGTCGGGCCCCAATCCGGCCGCCGCCTGACGCAGATCCTCGTCACCGACCGCCGCTCCAGCAGCGACGAAGTCGTCCCACGCCGTCATACGAGGGCCGGGACTGCCCTCCAGCACGATCACATGCTCCAGATCCGGCAGTTCGGCGAAAGGGCGTCCGTCGCCCGGGCCGCCGGCCCCGCTCTCGAGCGAAGCCGGGTAGTCGCGGCCCAGGAATTCACGGACCACGCACAGGACGCGCGCCTGGCTCTTGGCCAGGATGTAGGCCGCTTCGGCCCCTTGGAACCGGGTGTTCAGCGGCACCAGCACGCCACCCGCGCGCTGAAGGCCGAGAGCCGCGACGATCCATCGCGCACTGTTGGGGGACCAGACGGCGACCCGATCGCCCTTGGTGACACCTGCTTTGACGAAGGCGCGGGCCGCCGCCGTCACCGCGGTGTCCAGGTCGGCGTAGCTCAGCCGCGTGTCGCCGTCGACGATCGCTTCGGCCGGCCCGAGGCGGGCGGCGGCGTCGGCCAGCAGCGCGCTCGTGGTGCCCCAGCGCAGATCACCGCGCGGGTCGGTGAAGGCGCCGGGGCCGGTGGCAGAGGATGAGGAAGCCATGAGTACCTCCAAGGGGAGAGCCTTACTCTGGCGAGAGCATTGATAATGTATATATTCTTTACTTGGGTTGGGCCAGGTCCAGGCCGCCGTAGCGTCCGATCTTCAGGGAGGGCCTTGTGGAGCGTCTGCTGGAAGGCAAGATCGCCATCGTGACGGGCGCGGCCCACGGCATCGGCCGTGGCCATGCGTTCGAGCTGGCCAAGCACGGTGCCACGGTCGTGGTGGCCGACTTGGGCAGCGACGTGCGCGGCAAGGGTTCGGGTGGCGACGCGGACGAAGTCGCCGAGCTGATCACCAAGCGTGGGGGAACGGCGATCGCCGACTACGCCGATATCGCGGACGAGACGCAGGCCTCCGCGCTGGTCGAGCGGACGGTCAGCGAGTTCGGGCGCCTCGATGTCCTCGTCAACAACGCCGGGATCGTTCGTGACAAGGTCATCTGGAACATGCCGGTCCAGGATTTCGACGCGGTCATGCGGGTGCACGTCCGCGGTACCTGGCTGATGACGCATCTGGCCGCGGTGGAGTGGCGCAGGCGGGCCAAGGCGGGGGAGACGTTCACCGGCCGGGTGATCAACACCACGTCGGGTGCGGGGCTGTTGGGCAACTTCGGCCAGTCCAACTATGCGACGGCGAAGGCGGCGATCGTCGGCCTGACCCTGACCACGAGCCTGGAGCTGTACAAGCTCGGCGTCACCGTGAACGCCGTAGGGCCCGGCGGGATGACGCGTCTGACGGCCACTTCGGGCAAGGACCTCAAGGCTTTCGAGCCCGACGAGCTGCCGGAAGGGCAGTACCACCCGATGGACCCCGCGGGCAGCTCCCCGCTGGTTGCCTGGCTCGCCAGTGACGAGGCGCAGCATGTGACCGGTCAGGTGCTGCGCGCGATCCACGACAAGATCTATCTGATGCGCGGCTGGCATGAGGCCGCCACTATCGGCAACGCCGAGGAGAAGTGGGACGCCACCGAGCTCGGCATGCGGATCGCGACCGGTCTCTACGGCACCCGCGCCCCGGGACTCGGCGCCTGAGCCGTGCCCTCCGCAAGGCTGTTTCCCAGCCCGTCCCGGGTGTCCCAGCCCGTCTCGGGCCGGTCGAAGGGAGTCACATCACCATGACCCAGGCAGCCGTGCCCGAGATGGTTCCGGGCCCTGATGACCGGGTCGGCGCTGTCGCCGACGAGTTGGCGATCCGCAATGTGATCGCCCGCATCGCCCACTACTCGGATGCGGGGGAGCTGGACGACTACGGAGCCCTCTTCACCGAGGACGCCCGCTGGGAGATGCCGGGCGTGCCGGTCAAGCGAAACCGCGGCGAGATCGTGGCGGCCGGCGCCGAGCGGCGTGCCGCCGGAACCGCCGGGCCCGGTAGCGCCACCCGCCACCTCGTGGGCACCACGGCGGTGACCGTGCGAGGCGAGACCGCCGTTGCGGACTCGTACTTTCAGTTCTACGGCGACACCGGAGGGACTCCGGTGCTGCGGCAGATGGGTGCCTACCGCGACTGCTTCCGGCGCACGCTCGACGGCTGGCAGCTGGCGGAACGGCTGATCACGCTGGGCTGACGACGGGTTGGGAAACCACGCGCACAGCCGGCGCATGAGACTCATGATCGAAGGAGGCCCGGATGACGGAGACCACGATCCGCCGCGACGTGCTCGACGAGCGGCTCGCGAAGATTCCGCAGCTGATCGACGTGGACGCCCATGTCGTCGAGCCCCCGGGGGTGTGGAGCGACCGGCTTCCCTCCCGGCTGCGTGACCGCGGACCGCACATCGTGCATGCCCCTGCGGGCTCGGTGAAGCTGGTGGACGGCCGGTATATCGAGACGCCCGGCACCGACGGACCCGACGTCGCCTGGTGGGCCTACGAGGACGCCTTGGCCCAGATCAAGCGCTACATCGCCGCTGCCGGTGTGCCCGCCGACGAGGTGACCAACGACGGCATCACGTACGCGGACATGCGCCCCGGCTGCTGGCAGCCCGCCGAGCGGATCCTCGACATGGACATCAACGGCGTCGAGGCGCAGATGTGCTTCCCGAACTATCCGAGGTTCTGCGGGCAGATCTTCCTCTGGGCCAAGGACAAGGAACTCGCCCACCTGTGCGTGAAGGCGTACAACGACTGGATGGTCGAGGAGTGGTGCGGTGGCAGCGGCGGCCGCCTCATCCCGCTGTGTCTGGTCCCGCTCTGGGATGTCGAGCTGGCCGTGGCGGAGTTGCGGCGCAATGCCGCACGCGGCGTGCGTGCGGTCGCGTTCAGCGAGCTGCCCGGCTATCTGGGCTTGCCAAGCATCCACTCCGGTGAGTGGGACCCGTTCTTCGCCGCCTGCGCCGAGACCGGGACCGTACTCGCCATGCACATCGGTTCCGGTACCAAGACGCCGCAGACCTCAGCCGATGCTCCGCCGGCGGTGGGATCGACGATCATCTTCGGCAACAGTGTCGCCAGCATGACCGACTTCATGTTCTCCGGTGTGCTCCACCGTTTCCCGAACCTGAAGCTGCTGTACGCCGAGGCGCAGATCGGTTGGATCCCCTACCTGCTGGAGCGTATCGACGACGTCTGGGAGACCCACCGCGGCTGGGCGCGTGGCCAGCAGAACTGCCCTGAGCCGCCCTCCACGTACTACCACCGGCAGATCTTCAGCTGCTTCTTCAAGGACGCCGTGGGCGTGGAACTCCTGGAGAAGGTCGGTCGCGGCAACGTGATGTTCGAGACCGATTACCCGCATCAGGACGGGACGTGGCCACGCTCACGTGAGGAGGCCGCCCTGCAGTTCGGCCACCTCGCTCAGGCGGACATCGACCGTATCGCGCGGGGCAACGCGATCGCGTTGCTGGGGCTCGAGGTTCCGGAGCACTGAGCGAGACCCAGTGACAGGGTGGGGAGTGCCGCCCCGGGCCGGGCCCGGGGCGGCACTGAGCTGAGCGCGTTTCAGGCGGTCGATCGCTTGGCGAGTTCTCCGACGCTGATGCCGACCGATTTGGGGAGTCGGTGTGTGCCGGTGGATTTGATGCTGACGTCGTGGCCGGCCGCTTCGGCCCGGAGCGCGGCGACGGTGCACTCGTCCTTGGTGCGGTGGGTGAATGGGTCGAAGGAGTACCAGCGCATGGCGTTGAGATGGGTGATCTTGTCGACCTCTTCATGTGGGATGTCGTGGGCGACGGCGGCGAGTTCCTCGGGGGCGTGCGGCCAGGAGGAATCGGAGTGGGGGTAGTCGCACTCCCAGGCGATGTTGTCCATGCCGATGAGGTGGCGTAGTTGGATGCCGACGGGGTCGGCGATGAAGCAGGTGAGGAAGTGTTCCCGGAAGACCTCGCTGGGCCGCTGGCCGCCGAAGTTCTGGCCGGTCCACAGGTGGTGCATGTCGTAGGTGCGGTCGATGCGGTCGAGGAAGTAGGGGATCCAGCCGGTGCCGCCCTCGGAGAGGGCGAAGCGGATGTCGGGGAAGTTCTTGATCACCCGTGACCACAGCAGGTCGGCCGCGGCCTGGCAGATGTTCATCGGCTGCAGGGTGATCATCACGTCGACCGGGGCGTCGTCGGCGGTGACCGAGATCCGGCCGGAGGAGCCGAGGTGGATGGAGACGACGACGTTCTCCTCGCTCACCGCCTTCCACAGGGGGTCCCAGGCTTCGTTGTGGAAGCTGGGGTAGCCGAGGGTGGCGGGGTTCTCGGTGAAGGTGAGTGAGTGGCATCCCTTCTTGGCGACCCGGCGGACCTCCTGTGCGCACAGTTCCGGGTCCCATAGCACCGGCAGTGCCATCGGGATGATGCGTCCGGGGTAGGTGCCGGCCCATTCGTCGATGTGCCAGTCGTTGTAGGCGCGCAGCACGGCCAGTGCGAGTTGCTTGTCCTGGCATGCGGCGAACAGCCGCCCGGAGAAGCCGGGGAAGGATGGGAAGTTCATCGATGCCAGCACCCCGCCGGCGTTCATGTCCTTGATCCGCTCGTGGATGTCGTAGGTGCCGGGCCGGATCTCGCTGAAGGCGGTCGGCTCGATGCCGTATTCCTCCTTCGGCCGCCCCGCCACCGCGTTCAGCCCGATGTTCGGGATCACCGTCCCGTTGAAGGTCCATACGTCCGATCCGTCGTCCTGGGTGATGACCCGCGGCGCCTTGTCACGGAACCGGGCAGGGATGTGCTCCTCGAACAACGAGGGCGGTTCCACCACGTGGTCGTCCACGCTGACCATGATCATTTCGTCGGCATTCACGCAGCTCCTCCAGTCGCGACGATGTGACGATGGGTACGTTCGGGGAGTCGGCTCGCACTGCCATGCCGCCAAGATGATTGATATTGTATATAAAACAATGCTGTTGAGCCTAGCGCTCGACGGGGCCTGTAACGCAGCGGGAGGGAACAGGATGGCGGACTGGGCGGACGTCGAACAGATGACCATGCTCGACCTGATGGATCGTCGGCTCAGCAGTGATCCCGACGGTCCGTTCCTCGACTTGTGCGGCAAGGACTACTCGGCGGCACGGATTGACGGCGAGGCCAACCGGGTCGCCAACGCGCTCGCCGACCTCGGCGTGGGCCACGGATCCACGGTCGCGACGGTCCTGGAGAACAGCGCCGCCGCGGTGCTGTCCTGGTTCGCCGTCCACAAGCTCGGCGCTATCGCCGTCCCGGTGAACACCGCGCTCAAGGGCCAGTTGCTGCGCCACCAGCTCGCGGACGCCGGCGCCGCGGTCGTGATCGTCCAGGACGACCTGGCGAGCCGGGTGGCCGACGTGCTCGACGCCCTCGACTCCGTGCGGCATCTCGTCATCGTCGGTGACGAACTGCCCGATCGCGCCGCAGTCGGCGGCGCCGCGCTCGCCACCTGGACGGAACTGCTCACGGCCGACGACGCCCGGCCGTCCGTGCGCGTACGCCCGGCCGACCTCGGCACCATCATCTACACCGGCGGAACGACCGGCCCGTCCAAGGGCTGCGCCCTCAGCCACAACTACCACCTGTCGATCGCCCGCCAGATCACCGCCACGTGGCAACGCACCCGCGATGACGTGGTGTGGACACCGCTGCCGTTGTTCCACTTCAACGCGATCAGCTGTGTGGTGACCGGCACGCTGCTCAGCGGCGGTCGCGGTGCCTTGTCGCGGCGGTTCTCCGTCTCCGGTTTCTGGCCGGAGATCAACCGTACGGGGGCGACGATCGCCTCGCTTCTGGGGTCGCCGGCGGTCCTGGTCGCACGTGCCGAGGACCATCCAGAGGCCAAGGAGTCGGGTACACCCGAGGCGAACACGACGCTGCGGTTGGTGACCGGCGCGCCGATACCGCCCGAGATCGACGGGATCTACCGCAAGCGGTTCGGTCTGGAGACCTTCAGCAACGCCTATGGCTGTACCGAAGCGTCACTGCTCTCCTGGCTGCCTCCCGGCCGGGAGGACCGGCCCGGATCGGCGGGAATCATCAACCGCGACGTGTTCACCGTCAAGATCTTCGACGATGCCGACCGGGAGGTCCCGGTCGGCACGGAGGGGGAGATCGTCTGCCGGCCTCGGATGCCGCACGTGATGTTCGAGGGGTACTGGAGGCGTCCGGAGGCGACCGTGGCGGCGTGGCGGAACCTCTGGTACCACACCGGGGACATCGGCCGGGTCGACGACGACGGCTACCTCTACTTTGCCGGGCGTAAGGCCGACTACATGCGGCGTCGCGGGGAGAACGTCTCCAGTTGGGAGCTGGAGAAGGTCTTCCACGAGCACCCAGGCATCAAGGATGTGTGCGTCCATGCCGTGGCGAGTGACGTCGGCGAGGACGACATCAAGGCCACGGCCGTCCTCCAGGAGGGTTCCGCCCTGACCGAGGAGGAGCTGTGCCGCTGGGCGGCCGACCACCTGCCCTACTTCGCGGTTCCCCGCTACTACGAGTTCCGGGCCGCCCTGCCATGGAGCGAGACCGGCCGGTCGCCGAAGCATCTACTGAAAGAAGAGGGCGTCACCCCGGTCACCTGGGACCGGGAGGCGGCTGGGGTCACGATCGAACGGCGTTGACGGGGGCGGGCAGGCTCTCGTATCCGTTCCCGTCACGTGCTCCTCGTTGTGCCGGCTCTCTTGACGATGCGCCTGCGTCTTCATAGGTTTATATTTGATAAAATATCAGCGGGGGGAATGGGTTCACCGCCAACCCCGCGTCGCAGAGGACTGGCGGCTCCGAGCCGAGGCCGTCCTCAGGTCACACCCCGATTCGGCACCAGGTCGGCCCCGGAAGCACCTGATCCGACCCACCTCACCCTGTTCCTTCCACCCACGCGAGGACAGCCATGGCCGAACCCGCCTCAGGACTCACGTCCATCGATCCATCAGACATCGGCGCGCACGACACGGGACGCCTCGACAACGCCCCCCGCTGGCGCCTGATCGCAGTCATCCTGATGCTCGTCCTGCTGAGCGAAGTCGTCTCCTTCCAGTACACGATGGTTGGCGTCGTCGTGCCCCAGATCGCTCAGGCTTTCCCGCAGTCGGGCCACAGCATCAGCTGGGCCATCACGATCCTCGGCGTGGGAGGCGGGGCCACCATCGCCCTCTTCGGCAAGCTCGGCGATCTGTGGGGGAAGAAGAAGGTCCTGTTGGCAGTCGGTGTCCTCTTCCTCCTCGGCTCGCTGCTGTGCGCGCTCACCACGTCATGGGCGCTGTTTCTCGTCGGCCGTGCGGCCCAAGCGACCTCCCTCGGCATGACGGCGATCGCGTATGGCCTCGTCCGCGACCTCATGCCCAGGTCATGGATTCCGCTGACCGTGGCGTTCCTCGGGACCGGGTTCGGAGTCTCCGCAGTCCTCGCTCCGCTGCTGTGCGGTGTCCTGACCGACCACTTCAGCTGGCGGTCCGTCTTCTGGTTCTTCGTCATCTACATGGCGATGATCACCCCGCTGTTCGCCCTTGTCGTGCCGGAGACGAAGCTGCGGGTGCGGCAGCGGTTGGACCTGCTCGGAGCGCTGCTCATCGGCCTGGGCGTCGCCGGCATCCTGATCTACCTCAGTCAAGGGTCGAGCTGGGGATGGACCGACCTCGGCTGCCTCGGCTACCTGATCGGGGGCGTCGCCGCGCTGGTGGTGTTCGCCGTGTGGGAGAACCGGACAACGAACCCGATCATGGATGTGCGGCTTCTGCGGTCGCCTCGGGTCGCGATCATCATGGCCATCGGGTTCTGCGTCACAGGCGTGCTCGGCATGATGGCATACATCACGCCGTACATGTTCGAGACCCCGGCGGACGAACTCAAGCAGCGGATCCTGCAACAGACCGCCGCCAAGCTCGATGCGCCGGTGTCGTCCTTGACGGGGATCGTGCACTTTCAGGGGGACATCAGCTACGGCCACGGGTACAGCGCCTTGCAGATGGCGCTGCACATCCTCCTGTGGACGGCCCTGTTCGCGATGATCGCCAGCCCGATCGGCGGCCTGCTCCTGCGCAAGCTGGTCATCGGACCGAGGGGGCTGATCGTCATCGGCTCGGCGTCCCTCGTCGTGTGCTCCCTCGGCCTGGCGAAGTGGCACACCACCTGGCAGGAGCAGGTCATCATGGGCGTCTTCTACGGCATCGGCTTCGGGTTCTACTACGCAGCCTCGCCGATTCTCGTCATGACCAATGTTCCGGCCCAACAACAGGGTGTCAGCGCGGGAATGCTTGCCGTCTTCGGCGCCATCGGCGCCTCGGCAGGCACGGCGGTCCTCACCTCCATCCTGGTACGACACCCGTTCCAGGTCGTTACCCAGACGTCCGCCGGCAAGGTGGTGACCGACATCCCGCAGGTCTACACCGACGCCGGCTACACCCAGGTGTACCTGTTCGTCGGCGGGATCGGTGCCGCCATGGCCCTGCTGCTGGGCATCGCCCTGCGCTTCAGCAAGGCCCCCGCGATCGATCAGCCCGTTCCCGCTGGAGCGGCCGACGCAGCCGCGGCTTCGCCTACCGCGCTCGCCTGACGGCCGGTCAGGGCGTCCGGAGAGCGCCTATCCTAGGGAGCCGCTGGCGCGGTGCGGCTCCTCCGGTCGTCCACACCCAGCCGCACCGCCGCCGACGGCACGTCAGTAGCCGTCCTGGCCTGGACGAAGGCGGACCTCGACGCCACGGTGGCAGGGCTGCGTAGGGCACCGAGAAGGTGACATGAGCGGTGTGCATGCGAAGCCGGCCCGTCTGCCGAGCCGTTACTCGCCCTGCCAGATCGGCCGCCGCCGCTCGTTGAACGCCCGCGCCCCTTCCGCCGCGTCCTTCGACTGCAGGACCGGGCCCGCGATCTCCTCCTGCTTGGCGAAGGCCTCCGCACGGCTCCAGTCCGTCGACTCCACGATGATCCGCTTGGCAGCGACGGTGGCCAAGGGCGCGTTCCGCGCAATGTCCACGGCAAGCTGCTTCGCGGTCGCCAGCGCCTCTCCCGGCTCGGTCAACCGATTGACCAGGCCCAAGTGGTACGCCCGTTCTGAATCGAGTGACCCGCCCGTCAGCGCCAGTTCCATGGCCACCTGGTAGGGCAAGCGTTCGGGGAGCCGCAGCAGGCCACCTGACGCAGCGACAAGACCGCGCCTGGTCTCGGGCAGACCGAACCGGGCGGACCGAGACGCGACAATCAGGTCGCAGGCGAGCGCGATCTCGAGACCGCCCGCGAGCGCATACCCCTCGACGGCGGCGATCAGCGGCTTTTTGGGGGGCCGTTTGGCGATGCCGGCGAACCCTCGGCCACGTATATACGCGTTTTCACCCGCGACGAAAGCCTTCAGGTCCATTCCCGAGCAGAACGCCCCGTCTGCTCCGGTGAGGATACCCACTCGCAAGTCCGGGCCATTTTCGAGCAGTTCCATCGCGGCGGCGATTTGCTCGGCCATCGCCCGGTTGACCGCGTTACGTACCTCTGGGCGGTTGAGGGTGGCGACGACAAAGCCGTCCGCGACCTCGACGAGAACTTCGGCCTGGGTCATACGGGACTCCCGTTGTTGAGTATCTGCCGGGCTGGGCGCGGTGGCACCTGCCAGGTCATTCACCTGGCCCGTCACTGCGCAAGAGCTCAGAATTCAGGCGTTCTGTTTTCCGAATTCCTGCGGCGGGCTGTCGAATTCACGCGGCCGTCGGCGTACCATGCTGCCGTATTGAGATCTCGTTCTGGCGAAAGTCTTGGAAGGAGATTGTGGTGGCAAATGGTGACGGGCCGGCGAGCGCCTCGGCAGCGGGGCCGCTTGCGGGGAAGACAGCCATCATCACTGGTGCCGGCCAAGGAGCGGGGAGGGGGATAGCGGAGGCATTCGTCCGAGCCGGTGCCCGGGTGGCCCTCCTGGGCAGAAGCCTGGGAAAGCTCGAGGACGTCGCGGCAGGACTTCCGGAAGGCATGGCGCTCCCGGTGGCGTGTGATGTCGGTGACGGTGCGCAGATCACCTGCACCGTGGCAAAGGTCGTCGAGGCCTACGGTGGGGTGAGGATACTCGTGAATGCCGCCCAGCACACGGTCAGGGGCGGCGCCTTCCTCGACGTACCGGAGAATGACATCGACGCCCTGTGGCGCACGGGCCCGCTGGCCACGCTGCGGCTCATGCGTGCCTGCTATCCGTACCTGCGGGGGGACGGCGTAATCATCAACTTCGGTTCGGGTGCACAATTCACACCTCAGGGGTACGGAGTCTACGCCGGGACGAAGGAAGCCATCCAGGCATTCACCAGGACGGCGGCCGTCGAATGGGGACCTGAGAACATCCGGTGTCACCTCATCGTTCCACTCGTGGTCTCCCCCTCCATGGCGGAGGACCGTGCGGCCGCAGGGCGTGGCTATGACAGCCTCACCAAGGGCGTACCCCTGCAGCGGCTCGGCACCCCGGACGACATCGGACGTGCTGCGGTATTCCTGGCCGGGCCCGACGCGACCTACATGACCGGCCAGGTGCTCATGCTGGATGGCGGATCGAAATACCACCGATGAGTCTCGGGATGCGCGCCCCACGCGGGGGTGCGGAGCAGGCGCAGTCTGACCCGTTCCATCAGTGATGCGGCGTGGGCGGAGTTTCGGAGCATGCTGGAGCACAAGGCTGCTCGGTATGGGCGGGACGTGAACGCGGCGAAGAACCTTCTGGCCGCCGGGCTGGCGGTGTCTGTCTGTGGAGCTGGTGTAAGACCTCAACGGAGAACTCCGGGCGGGCAGTCGGCGGTGAAGCAGAAACGCCTACGGCGCGAGCCGTGAGAGTCCCCTCGTCCACGAGGGGGAGAAGTCAAGCGGCCCTCGCAACAGTGGATGGGGATTCACAGGCGTCGACGGCGGTGCTCCGGGGCGGCTCAGCCGATCAGCGGGTCGCGAGGGAGGCCCAGGATGCGCTCCGCGATCTGGTTGCGGGTGATTTCCGACGTGCCGCCGGCGATGGTCATGGCGCGCACCCCGAGCCGCATCAGCCCGGCAACGCCAGTCCGGCCCGTGGTGAAGACCGCGTCCGGGCCCACGAGTTCGGTCACCAACGCAGCCTGCCGCTGTACGTGCTCGGCTAGGACGAGCTTGGTGATGTTCCCTTCGGGGCCGGGCCCCGACCCTGCCAGGGCGCGCTCGGCGCTGCGGAGGTTCAGCAGGTTGAGGGCGTGCTCCTCGGCCAGCAGGGCTCCCAGACGCCCGTCGGCGCCCGGGACGCGGTCACCGTGCTCGCGCACCAGGCCGAAGAGGTCGACGGCTCGGGAGCCCGGCACGGCGTTGTCCCCGCCGCCGAGGCTGACCCGCTCGTTGCCCATCGTGGCCCGGGCCACGGTCCAGCCGCTGTCGACCTCACCGATGACGTCCTCGTCGGACACGAAGACATCGGTGAGGAAGACCTCGCTGAAGTCGGAGTTGCCGGTGTTCTGGCGCAGCGGCCGCACGTCGACACCGGGGGCTCGCATGTCGATGACCATGGTCGTGATGCCCCGGTGCTTGGGAGCGTCGGGATCGGTACGAACGGTGGCGAGGCCCTTGCCTGCTTCGCGCGCCCCGCTGGTCCACACCTTCTGTCCCGTGACGAGCCAGCCGCCCGCCGTGCGGCGGCCGCGGGTGGTGATGCCGGCCGCGTCCGACCCGGCGCCAGGTTCGCTGAACAGCTGACACCAGATCAGTTCCCCGTAGAGGGCGGGACGGACCAGCCGGTCGACCTGTGCGGGGTCGACGTGCTGGATGAGGGTCAGCAGGATCCAGCTGGTGATGCCGAGGTGCGGCCGCTCGATGCCGGCGGCCGCGAACTCCTCTTCGATGACGAGCTGCTGGGCCGCCGGTGCCTGGCGGCCGAAGGGCTTGGGCCAATGGGGCATCAGCAGGCCGCTGTCGACCATGGCCCTGCGGCGCTCGGTTTCGGGTAGCGCGGCGATGGCGGCGACTTCGGACCGGATGGCGGGACGGGCGGCTTCGGCTTCGGGCGGCAGGGCCACTGCGAGGTCGCGGACCGTGCCGGCCGCTGCGGTCCGGGCCACGTCCGCAGCCGCCTCGCTGGGGCTGACCAGCGCGGCCAGGGTGAGGGCGCGGCGCTGGAACAGGTGGGCGTCGTGCTCCCAGGTGAAGCCGATGCCGCCGTGCACCTGGATGGACGTCTCCGCGTTGGCCACCGCGGCGCTGACGGCCAGCTGAGCGGCCGCCGCGGCGGCGAGCTGGAACTGGTCCGCGGGGTCCGCGCATGCGCGAGCGGCGTCCCACGCGGCCGCGGTGGCCAGCTCCGCTGCGGTCAGCATGTTGGCGCAGTGGTGCTTGACGGCCTGGAAGGTGGCGATGGGTCGGCCGAACTGGATGCGGTCCTTGGCATAGGCCGCAGCAGCTTGCGTGCACTCCCGGGCCAGACCCGACGCCTCCGCGGACACCAGTGCGCGCAGCACCGCGAGAGAGTGACGACGGCCGCCCGGGATGATGTCGTGTGTGGCCACCGGCACGCCGTCCAGGCGCACGGCGGCGCTGCGGCGCGTGGGGTCCAGGCAGGGGTGAGCCGTGACGGTCACGCCCGCCTGCCGTGCGTCGATGACGACGAGGTCCTCGCCCGCGCTCAGGACCAGGACGGTGGCCGCGTCCGCGCCCAGTACCGGCCCCGTCTCGCCGCTCAGCGTGTGTGTGCTGTCCGCGCCGGGCGACAACGCCAGGGAACCGCCCAGCCCCACGGCGCCGATGACGCTGCCGTCGGCCAGGCCGGGCAGCAGGCGCTCCTTGAGCAGCGGGTCGGCGAGGTCATGGATGACGGCGGAGGCGGCCGTGGTGGGCAGCAGAGGGCCGGGAGCCAGCTCGTGGCCGAACTGTTCCAGCACGACCGCGGTCTCCGACAAGCCGAATCCGGACCCTCCGTACTCCTCCGGCAGGTGCAGTCCGGCCCAGCCCAGCTTGCAGGCCCTCGGCCAGAAGTCGGGCAACGGCGCCGACGGGGCGTCGAGCAGGGCCCGCGCGGCGGCGCGTGCCTTGCGCGACTGCAGGAAGGAGCGGACCGTGGCTGCAAGATCCCGGTGCTCTGCGCTGATCGCTACGCTCAAGGTGCTCGCCTTTCTACGAGAGGGCTGTTGCGGTGTCGAGCCGTTGGCGCCGTCACCGCAGGACGCCGGACTTGCGCAGCTTCGCCACGCGGTCGCGGTCCAGACCCCAATCGGCGAGCAACGCGTCGTCGGCCGTCCGCACGGACCCTCCGGCTCCGGCCGGTGTACGGCTGTAGCGCGGCGCGGGCGCCGGTTGGACCACACCTCCCACCTGCGTGTATGTGCCGCGGGCGGCGTTGTGTGGGTGGGACGGGGCCTCGTCGGGGCTGAGCACCGGGGCGCCGCACGCGTCCGTGCCTGCGAAGACCTCGGCCCACTCGTCGCGGGTGCGGGAGCCGACGACCTCGGCGACGCGGGTCCGCAGCTCCGGCCAGCGAGCCCTGTCCATCTGCGCGGCAAGCGCGCCGCGGGCTGCCTCGTCGGCCAGGCCCGGTCCTTCGAGCAACGCCGCGTAGAACTGCGGCTCGATGGCGCCGATGGCCAGGTACCGGCCGTCGCCGGTCTCGTAGACCTCGTAGCGCGGCGAGGATGCCGAAGGCGCAGAACATGGCGCCGCCTGCGTAATCGCCGACGATGTTCAGCGGCGGTACCGGCGCCTGCCCGTCCCTGGCGAAGTTGTGCAGGGCCCCGGAGACCGCGATGTAGTCGATGTCGTGACCGGCCGTCCGGGACAGCGGGCCGTCCTGCCCCCACCCGGTCATCCTGGCGTAGACCAGCTTCGGATTGCGGCGGTGGCACTGCTCGGGGCCCAGGCCCAGGCGCTCCATGACGCCTGGCCGGAAGCCTTCGAGGAGCACATCGGCGCGCTCGACCAGATCGACAGTGTGCCGCGCCCGTCCTGCGACTTCAGGTCCAGCCGCAGGACCGCGCGCCCGCGCTGGGTGACGTCGGCGGCCGACCGCCGGTCACCGGCCCGGTCGATCCGCAGGACTTCGGCTCCCGCATCGGCCAGCATGGTGGCTGTGAAGGGGCCCGGACCGATGCCGGCCAGTTCGATGACGCGCACTCCGGTGAGTGGACCCACGACGTGTTCCCTTCGGTTTGCGAGGCGGAGTGCGCTCAGGCGGCGGTGGCCGCTGGGGAGCGGACGGCACGGGGGCCGTGGAACGTCGCATGGGTCGTGGCCATGTCGCGCAGCAGGTCGGGGATGGCGAAGTGGGCGCCGTGAGCGGTGGCGAGGCGGTCGCAGACGGCCACGACGGCCGGAATGCCGATGTCGTCCATGGCGGTGTAGGGGCCGCCGAGGTGAGCGGGGAAGCCGACGCCGAGGGTCGCTCCCAGGTCGCCGTCGATGGCGTGCGGGAGGACGCCTTCGGCGAACGCGCGTGCGGCTTCAGCCAGTTGTGCGTACAGGATGCGCTCCCGTACGTCGCCCGCGGTGGGCTGGTCCGGCATGCTCGGCAGGATGCCGGCGAGGCCGGGCCACAGGGTTTTGGAGCCGTCGGGGGCGTAGTCGTAGAAGCCCTTGCTGTTCTTGCGGCCGTGACGGCCGTGTTCGGCGACCAGCTTGCCGATCACGCTGGTGTCCGGGGCGGCTTCGCCGCGCTCGGCGGCGTGGCTGCGAGCCGCGTGGTATGCGAGATCAAGCCCCATGGAGTCGGAGATCGCCATGGCGCCCATCGGCATGCCCAGAGCCCGGGCGCCGTTCTCGACCAGACTCGGATTCACTCCCTCGCTGATCATGGTGAGGCTCTCGGCGACGAAGGAGCCGATGAAGCGGCTGGTGAAGAAGCCTGGGCTGTCGTTGACGACGATGGGGGTCTTCCGCAGCGTCCGGGCCAGGTCGAGGGCGTGGGCGAGCGCGGCGTCCGAGGTCTGTCCGCCGCGGATGATCTCCACCAGGGGCATGCGCTCTGCGGGTGAGAAGAAGTGCATGCCGATGAACTCCCCGGGCCGCGCGCTGTGCTGGGCGAGGCCGGTGATCGGCAGTGCCGACGTGTTGGTGGCGAACAGGGCGCTCTCCGGGATGACGGCCTCGGCACGGCGGATGACGTCGGCCTTGACGGCTGGGTCTTCGAATACGGCTTCGATCACCACGGGGACGTCCGCCAGGTCCTCGTACGCGGCGGTGGGGTGGATCCGCGCGAGTACGGTGTCGGCCTTCTCCCGGGTGGTGCGTCCCTTGTCGACATCGCGCCGCAGCCGCCCGGCGCCGTAGGCCTTTCCCTCATCCGCGGCGGCCTGGTCGCGGTCGAGCAGGACGACCTCCAGGCCGGCCTTGGCGGCGACCAGAGCCACCCCGGCGCCCATCGTTCCGGCTCCCAGGATGCCGACGCGATGGTAGCGGGCCCGCTCGATGCCTTCCGGCCGGGCATGCAGTTTGTCGGCCTTGCCCTTGTTGATGAACATGGTGCGAATCAGTGCCTGCGAGACCTGGCCGTTGAGCAAGGGCAGGAACCGCTTCCCCTCGATGCGCAGCGCGGCGTCCATCGGCAGCTGGGTTCCTTCGTAGACGGCGGCCAGGACGGCGGCGGGGGCGGGAAGGTTGCCGGAGGTGTTGGCCCGCGTCATGGTGTTGGTGGCGCCGAAGAAGGTGCGCACGTCCTTTTCCAGGGCGCCGGCCCCTCCGGGGATGCGCCATCCCGGGTGGTCCCAGGGGGCCGTGGCGGCGACGGTCCCGTCGCGCAGCGCCTGCTTGGCCTCCTCCAGGAGCCGGTCGGCGGGGACGACGGCGTCGACCAGACCGGCCGCGAGAGCCTTCGCCGGGCTCATCGGAGCACCCGAGAGCAGGATGGGGACAGCGGCGCGGATGCCGATGAGCCTCGGCAGGCGCTGTGTCCCCCCGCCCGCGGGCAGCAGACCGACGCCGACTTCGGGCAGACCGAGCATGATTGCGGGGTCGTCGGCGACGATACGTCGATGGCAGGCGAGGGCGATCTCGAATCCGCCGCCGAGGGCGGTGCCGTTGATCGCGCAGACGACGGGCTTGCCGCCGGTCTCCAGGCGGCGTAGGTCGCGGGAGAGCGTGAGCACCTGCTCCAGCTGTTCGGCCGGGGAGGGAGCCCGGCGGGGTGCCTCTCCATCGCCCAGCACCTTGAGGTCTCCGCCGGCGGTGAAGGTGGACTTGGCGGACGTCAGGACCATGCCCGTGGTAACGGCCGGGTCGGCCAGCGCGCGCTCGACGGCGGCGGCGAGCGCGGGCTGCAGGACGGCGCCGAGCACATTGGTGCTCTGCCCCGGCAGGTCGAGGGTCAACGTGGCGATGCCATCACGGTCGACGTCGTAGCGGACGGCCTCGGCGGTTGTCGCGGCAGTGGTCTCGGGCATGGCCGGTGTGTGCTCCCGGTGTCGGATGGCTGAGGGGCGAAAAGCGCGTCAGACGCGTTCGATGACCATGGCGATGCCCATGCCGCCTGCAGCGCACAGCGTGGCGACGCCGGTGGCCAGGTCGCGCCGTTCCAGCTCGTCGAGCACGGTGCCGAGGATCATCGCACCGGTCGCACCCAGCGGGTGGCCCATCGCGATGGCTCCGCCGTTGACGTTCATCCGGCCGTGGTCGATGCCCAGTTCGGCCATGACCTGCAGGGGGACGACCGCGAAAGCCTCGTTGAGCTCCCAAAGGTCCACGTCCTCGACGGACATGCCGGCCCGGGCGAGGGCCTTGCGGCAGGTGGCGGCGGGGGCGTCGAGGAAGAGCACCGGTTCGGAGCCCATGGAGACCGAGGAGCGGATCCGGGCGCGAGGTGTCAGCCCCAGCCGCTCCCCGGCCTGAGCGCTGCCCACCAGCACGGCGCTTGCGCCGTCCACGATGCCCGAGCTGGTGCCCGCGGTGTGCAGGTGGTTGACCGCGGTGATCTGCGGATAGCGTTGGATGGCCACGGCGTCGTACCCCAACTGGGTGCCCATCGCTTCAAACGCCGGCTTGAGGCCGGCGAGGGACTCGGCGGTCGCGTCCGGCCGGATGTGCTCGTCGCGGTCCAGTACGACCATGCCCAGGACGTCGGTCACCGGGATGACCGAACGGGCGAAGTAGCCCTTCTCCCAGGCGTTGGACGCCTGCTGCTGGCTGGCCAGGCCGTAGGCGTCGAGATCCTCGCGGGTGAGCCCGAGCAGCGTGGCCATCAGGTCGGCGCTGACGCCCTGGAGCATCCACGGGAACTGGGCTGTCAGATCAGGGTCCACGCCCCACGGACCGCCGCCGTCGGCTCCCATCGGGACGCGCGACATGCTCTCCACCCCGCCCCCGATGACGACGTCGCAGGAGCCGGCGGCGATCTTGGCGGCGCCCACGGCGACGGCCTCAAGACCGGAGGCGCAGAAGCGGTTGAGGTGCAGACCCGGGACCTGGTCGGCGAACCCCGCTGCCAGCGCGGCCAGCCGGGGCAACGTGGCTCCCTGCTCCCCGGCGGCGGTCACCACGCCCAGGATCACCTCGTCGACGGCGTCCGCCGGCAGTCCGTTGCGCTCTCTGAGTGCCTGCAGCGTCTGCGTGGCCAGGCGCACCGGAGCGATCTCGTGCAGGCCGCCGTCGGGCTTGCCGCGGCCCCGAGGGGTGCGGACGTGGTCATAGATGAACGCATCGGGCACGGAACCCTCCGAGGGTTGATAACTAGAATCTAGTTCGCCGAATCTGACGGTGCAACAGTTGTGAGCGCAGCCGGATGCCTCGTGCGGCCGGCCGCCCTGCAGCGGTCAGGTCAGCTTCAGGAGGCGCGGCCCAGGGCCCGGATTCCGTCCATGCCCGTGTTGGGATCGATGTGCGTCGACGGTATGAACCGGTCCGGTTGCTTGGTATCCCGCGACTGGCGGTCCTTGGTCTGACGGCGGATGAAGTCGTACTGTTCCGACCTCATATGGGGAACGCCGATCATGGTGTCGATCACGGGCGCGCAAGCGGGGAAGGCCATCGCTACGCGGTCCTTTCAAGCGGAGTGGGGGTCCTTTTCCTCGGCTCGTGGCTGCTGCTCGACGGCGATGGCCCTGGCCCAGCGCACGTCCGCTTTGCCTGCGGGGGAGCGTTTGACCGCGTCCGTGAGCACGAGTCTGGCGGGGAGTTTGTAGCGCGCCAGACGGCCGTCGCAGAACGCTCTCAGATCGTCCAGGCCCAGGCGCCGGCCGGGCTGAAGGACGGCGACGGCCGTCACCGCTTCCCCCCACCGCTCATCGGGCGCGCCGACCACGACGACGTCGTGGATGGCGGGATGGGCCCTGAGGACGTTCTCGACTTCTTCCGGATAGACCTTCTCGCCACCGGTGTTGATGCAGGTCGACCCTCGCCCGTAGAAGGTGATCCTGCCGTCTTCGCCGACCGAGGCGTAATCCCCGGTGAGTACCCAGCGCCGGTCCTCCACGGTGATGAAGGTGTCGGCTGTGCGCTTGGGGTCGCGCCAGTAGCCGTTGGGCAGGGGGCCGGTTCGTGCCAGGATTCCGAGTTCTCCGGGACGCGCGAACCGCCCGTCCTCCGTCAGGACCGCGAGATCGGGCTTGGGAGCGATGGAGAGCAGCCCGTCGGAAGCGGCCGCCAGGTCCACGGTCGCGGAGGCTCCGCTCTCGGTCGAGCCCATGCCGCTCAGCAGCCTGATCGCCGGCAGCCTGGTGCGAAGGGCGTTGCGATAGTGCTCGGACATCGGCGCCCCACCCCACGAGACCGCCGCAAGAGAGGATGCGTGCCAGCGCTCCGGATGCGCGTCCCACGCCGCTATCAGTGGCGCGGCCATCGAGTTGCCCGTGATGGACAGCGAGACCACCGCTTCCTTCTCGATCAGATCCCACACGGCCTCGCCGTCCAGGCTCCGCGACGCGGACAGCACCAGGCATGCGCCGTTCAGCAGCGCGATGAGCGCGGTCCACATGCCTGCGCCGTGCATCAGCGGCGCGAGCGTCAGCAGAGAGGCGGGAGGCACGGCCGCGGCACGGTCGGCCATCTCATCGGGGGCGGCGACGGGGGCGGCGACGGGGGCGCCGCCGTAGGTCGCTCCGCCGCCGAGGGCCGCGAAGAAGAGCGCCTTGTGCGACCATTCGACGCCCTTGGGAAGGCCGGTGGTGCCGCCCGTGTACAGAATGAGGACGTCGTCACCGCAGCGGCCGGAGGTGATGTCCTCTCTTCCGGGTGGCTCCGTGTACAACGTGCTGAGCGCTTCCGGCGCGTGGTCCCGTCTGGAGTTGGTGGTCTGGGTGGCGGACTCACGCTCCGTGTCGTCCGGGATGAGCAGGCGCATGCCGGGGACTGAACGGCGCAGGTCTCGCAACGTGGGACCGTAGCGATCCGTGTGGATCACAGCGGTCGGCTCTGCGTCATCGAGAATCTGGCCGAGTTCGTCGCGTTCGTAGCGGTAGTTGAGGTTGAACGGGATGACCCCGGTCTTGAACGCGGCCAGCAGCGCGATCAGGTGGCCGGGAGTGTTGTGCATGAGGAGGCCGAGGCGGTCGCCACGGCCGATGCCGCGGCGCCGCAAGGCCGCAGCGAGCCCGTCCGTCCGCTGGCGTAGTTGCCCGTAGCTGACGCGGGTGTCGCCGTGGACGATGGCGACCCGATCGGGGAGTGCCCTCGCGACCGTATCGAACAGGTCGCCCAGGTTGAAGGTGGTGCCTCTGGTGGGTGTTCCGTGGGTGTCCGTCATGGTGCTCGGGCATCTCCCTTCGGGTGGGGACGCCCCGTCTGACGTCGCGGGAACGCGAGGAGGCGGGCGCATCGGCAGGGGTGCCGGGAAGGTGGTGCCAGTTCACGTGCCCGGTGCGGATCGATCGCGGCGGCGTGCGGCCAGCGAGGCGAGCACAATCAGAATCTAGTTCAGCGTGGCGCGGCACAATAGCCGCGTCAACCCCCTTGCGGGCGGTCGTGCTTGCTGACGGCGCCTCAGCGGCCCAGCGGCCGTGGCCGACGAATGGTGTGCGGGCCGCGATGTCACCCGGCGACCGAGGCCGCCGCGTCCTCGGCCTCGGCCCGCATCAACTGGGGTTCGATCAGGTCGATGAGGCCGTCGCACACCCGGTAGACGTCGCGCATGCTCCGCCCGTGGTAGATGGCGGACGTGAGCATGGTGGTCACGGTGGACCAGAGCATCATGGTGACGTCGTCGGCCTGCTGCGGGCCGAGCAGCGCGAGCTCCTTCGACAGGCCGTGGTAGCTCATGTCGGAGAACTCGCTGTACAGGGCTTGGGCCTGTGAATCCGTGGTCTGCGTGAGCAGCGTCAGCACCTTGAAGTACTGGGGGTGCTGCTCGAAGGCGGCGATGGTCCCGTGGACACGCCGCCGCACGCGCTCCGTGGCCGACTTGGTGCCCACGACGCGGATCCGGCCGGCCGAAGCGCCGCCTTCGGGAGAGATCCAGTCGAGCAGTACGGCGGAGTACAAGTGTTCCTTGGAGCCGAAGTAGCGGTACAGCGTGCCGAGGGCCACGCCGGCGCGGGTGGCGACGTCGCGCACTTGGATCTGGTCGTACTCCTGCTCGTCGAGAGCGGCAGCGGCGGCGGAGACGATGCGTCGGCGGCGCTCCAGTTGGTAGGCGGGCAAAGGCATGCTGGACGCGGTCGTCGAGTCCGTCTGCCGCTGTCGCCCCATCATCGCTCCCTGATGTGCATCCGGATTCTCAGACTACCCGAGGGGCGGATGTGCACTCTCCCGGTTGACGATCACCCTCCGTCCACCGGGCGTGGGCCCCTTGGCGTACTGGAATAGGATTCCTATTTTGACTCAGCCTCGTAACGAGCAGCATGCACCACCCACCTCGAACCAACGTCAGGTTCCCGCCCCTTGCAGCTCCCAACGCTGTTCAGCCTGTGGCTTCACCATGCCGGGCAGCCGGGAGGGGAGTCGTCGGGCGCGCATGCCGCGTCAAGCACCCGGATTCCCTGGCCGCGCTGCAGGCCGGGGACCTCGCTGCGCGACGTGAGAGGCGTCGCCGTCACGCACTTCCACCCGACCACCACGGGCTGAGTTCGCACGTCCGCGAGGCCGCGGGCGCCTGGTCGCCATGCATCGCGCCGATGCCGACGTCGTCGGCTAGATCAGAATCGTCGACCGTTGCGCACTTGGCCGGAGTCGCAAGCCCGAGGGCGGCACGGAACCACACCTTGGCAGCTGACTCCGCCACCTCTTGACTGCAAAAACCTCATCATATAAATGATAAATGAGATTCGTTGGAGGAGGTCTTCGAGTCGGCCGACGTTGGCAACCCTGAATCGAGGCATGGCCGGTGGCGGTTGACGATCCGAGGGGCGCGTGGGGCGATGCGGTCAGCACGTACGTCAGGGAGGACCGTCTGATGGAAGCGCCGGAACCACGAACGGTGGAGTTCGACGTCAGCGAGCGTGTGGGGGAGTCGGCACGGATCGCCGGCACGTATTTCCCGCCTGCGAATTCCGAGGCGGCCAAGGCTGTCCTGGTCTGCCTGCCAGGCGCCACCTACAACCGCGGCTACTTCGACCTGCAGGTCCCCGGCCACGCCGACTACAGCTTCGCCCGCCACACGGCTGCCCGCGGTTATGGCGTTGTCGCGCTGGACCATTTGGGCACGGGGGACAGCACCCGACCGGCGCGAGAGTTCGAACTGGCCGATCAGGGATCGGCGGCCGCGGCGGCTGTTGCACGTATGCCCGAGGAGCTCGGACATGCCGGGCCGTACCTGGCCATCGCACACTCGATGGGCGGCTACGTCGCCATGTTGCAGCAGGCCGGCGACAGCAGCTACGCCGCTCTTGCCATCCTCGGCACCAGCAACCAGTTTGTGGCCCAGCTCCCGCCGTCACCGGAGGCAGCCGCCGCGGCGCAGACCCCGGAGGGACGGGCCGCCCTCGTCGACCAAGCCGCGGCAGCCTTTCCCGAACGCTTCCTGGCCTCAGACCGGGCCCCGATGCGCTCGTGGTTCTACCTCGATAACGTACCGGACATCGTCGTGCAGACGGACTGGGCCACCACTCTCACCGTCGTGCCCCGGCGGCCCGCGGCCCAAGGTGCCGTTCCGGGCATCGCCAGCGGCGCGGCAGCAGCCGTCGACGTGCCCGTCTTCCTCGGCTACGGCGAGATCGACGTTTCACCCGGGCCGCACCAGGAAGCGGCGTTCTTCCCCAACAGTCGCGACGTCACCCTCTACGTGCTCGCCGGAAGCGCTCACTGCCACAACATGGCCACCACCCGTCATCTCCTCTGGGACCGGCTCCTGCGCTGGTGTGACACCCTCACCACCGGGGCAGCTCCGTGACCTCGGCAACCCGACGAATTGCACCCGCGCATCGATGCCCTCGCAGCACAGAGCACGCCCGGCCGTCGCTGGACCGAATCGCCAGATGGCCCTTGCACGCTCGCCACGTATCGGCCCCCATCTGCGGAAGGAACCTCATCTCGTGCCAGGCGGTCTTTGGGCAAGGTACGCAAGGAGAACGACGGTTGACGGCGACGCCGCGGCATCCGGCGTCGCGGGACTCGCGGGCAGGCTGTCGTGACTGCAGCAGGAAGCGGTGAGGTGGTCCAAGTCGGCATCGTCGCCCCCAGTGACGCCGCAGAGGTGCGTGCCGCTGAGGACATGGGGGCGGATTCCCTCTGGGTGGGCGGACATATCTCCTCGGTGAACCCAGGGGTCGAGCCGGTGGTCTGGCTGTCCCGCCTGGTCGAACAGACGCGCGCGGTGCAGGTCGGCACAGCCGTCCTGCTGCTTCCGCTCTACCCTCCGGCGCTTGTCGCGAAGCAGTTCGCCGATCTGGATCGGGCCTCTGGCGGACGTCTCACGCTGGGAGTCGGAGTGGGAGGGGAGTACCCGCAGGAATTCTCCGCGCTCGACGTCCCATTGGGCGAGCGTGGGCGCCGTACCGATGAGGCGATCCCGCTCATCCGACGGCTGTGGACCACCGAGAGCGTCACGCATCCCGGTCCCTTCTTCCCGATGGAGAACGTGCGGATCCATCCCGGTCCGCGCCGGAAGGGCGGGCCGCCGATCGTCGTGGCGGGCAGGCAGCCGGTGGCGATGCGCCGCGCCGCGATTCTCGGCGACGGATGGATGCCTTACATGTACTCGCCGCGCCGCTACCGGGAGTCGGTGCACCGCGTGCAGGAGTTCGCGGCCACCGCTGGCCGTGATCTCGCTGGGTTCTCGTGGATGGCGTACGTGCCCGTCTGCGTGGACGACGACCCTGCCCGGGCGCGACGGGAGGTGGCGGCCTTCCTCGGCGGCACGTACCGGCAGGACTTCGAGCAGTTGGCGGCGCATGTCGCCGCGGCGGGCACGATCCCCGACGTGGTGGCGCGATTGGGGGAGTACGTGGACGCGGGCGCACGCCATCTTGTTCTGCTGCCGTGCAAGCGGACGGCACAGCACATGGGAGAGCTGCTCACGATGGTCGCCCCCTTGGTTCGTGCGCACAGCGTGCCCGCGTCCCGGGCTCCTTAGTGCTCCCGCTGCGCCTCACTATTTTCGCTGGTCAGAGTTGTTTTCTTGAGTTGTGGCCAGCTGACGTGCTGATGTGCCGTCATGTGGCCGACCGGTTCGCCGGCTCGACCTGGCTGAAGGCCCGCTCGGCCTCGTAACGGCGAGTTCAGCGGCGGGGCAAGGACCTGTGGGTGCGGTGGGCGACCTCGTCGGCGGCGTCCAGAGGTGCGGTCCCGGCATGCACGCATCTTCCCAAGCGTCGGATCCGGCAATAACTTACATATCAATCATAGGAAAGATACTAACTTCAGGGCTTCGCTCAGGTGGCGCCGGTCCAGGCGCTGTCGCAAGCGTCTCCGCCCTCCGCAACTAGCGTCTCCAGGCGGCAGAAGCGCTGCCTCGCAGCCGCCCCTGCAGGAGGGCTCCCCATCCCGTCGCCAGAGGAGCACCATGGCCGGCCACGAAGACCCGCTCATCCCGGACGAGGCCACCGGTCGTCTGCCTGAGTCCGCTCGCGTAAGAACATTCGTCATCATCATCGTCACGACGCTGTTCGCCGAAACGGCAGCGCTCCAGTACACGATGGTCGCCCCTGCGGCCATCCGTATCGCACCGAGCTTCCCCGGCGTCGGTGCCAGCATCAGCTGGATGACCACGATCTTCGGTCTCGTGGGAGGCGTTGTCGCGCCCCTCGTCGGGAAGTCGTCCGACCTGTGGGGCAAGAAGAAGATGCTCATCGTCAGCGGCGTACTGTTCCTCATCGGGTCGCTGGTGTGCTGCTTCACCAACAGCTGGGCCGCCTTCCTGATCGGCCGCGGACTCCAGGCTCTGGCGCTGGGCAACACCACTGTCACCTACGGCGTCTTCCGCGACATCCTCCCGCGCAAGTACGTCCCCACCGCCGTGGGACTGCTGGCAACGGGCTTCGGGCTCTCAGCGCTCGCCGCCCCCATTCTCAGCGGCTACCTGCTCGACCACTTCAGCTGGCGCGCCCTCTTCTGGTTCATGACGGGCTACGGTGCGGTCACCCTGATCGCTGTCATACTCATCGTTCCCGAATCCCCGTTGCGGGTCCGGCAGCGTCTCGACATCCTCGGGGCTGTCATCCTCAGCGGCGGCCTGACACTGTGCCTGCTGTATCTCAGCGAAGGGCACAGCTGGGGCTGGGCCGAACCGACCTCCCTGGCTTGCCTGATCGGAGGCCTGGTCCTCCTTGCCTGCTTCGTTGCCGTCGAGCGGCGCACCGCGCAGCCCATCATCGATCTGCGCCTGCTGCTGAACTCGAAGATGCTGTTCACCCTGGGCGCGACACTGTGCGGGGCGATCGTCATCGGCATCTTCGCCTACGCGATGCCCCTGCTCCTGCAGACTCCCACCGCCGCTCAGCTGACCGACGGCGTGCGCAGCGAGGCGATGGAGAAGCAGAATCTCGACTCAGCGGCCGCGGCCCTCATCGACGTCGGCTTCAACGGCTCGCTCGCCTTCGCCGGCGGCCTGACACTCATCAGTTTCGCCCTGCATGCTGCCGTCTTCCAGGGAGGCGTCGGCATGGCCGCCGGTCCGTGGGTCGGCTGGCTGTCAGGCCGGAAGGGACCACGGACCCTGCTGCTGGGCGCACTGGTGGTCTACGTGATCGCAGGCGTCCTGTTCCTCACGACCACCACCCACGGCGTCTGGTTCTACGCCCTGGCCGCGGGCGTCTTCGGCCTGGGCTTCGGCGCGTTCCTCGCCATTGTCCCGAACCTCGTCATGGACGCCGTGCCGCCGCAGCAACAGGGCGTGAGCACGGGCATGATGAACGTGTTCATCTCACTCGGCTCGGCCATCGGGGCGGCCGTCGTCACCGCGATCATCTACGAGAATCCCCTCATCATGACGGTGTCCTCCGGCGGGAAGGTCGTCAGCACCACCAACCTCGCCGAAACCGCATCACTCACGAACTGGGACGGAGCGACCGCGATCTACTGGGCTGCCCTGATCGCAGCCGCACTTGGCCTTGTGATCGCTCTCGCCATGAAGCACGGGCGAGTCCCGGCAACGGGTGGTGCGGTCAGTGAGGAGACCAAGCCGCCGGCTGCGGCCTCGGTGGCCAACTGACCCCGGTGGCCAACTGAGTGGAACAGGGCACGGCAGGGTCTGCCGTTGCTCCCTTCCGATCCGGTGAAGGAGCAACGGCAGACCTCGTTCATGAGGCACCGGGTGTCCGGGGATGACGGCGCCGGATCAGGCCGCGTCCTTGAGCAGAGCCCTGCCGATGATCAGCTTCTGGATCTCGCTGGTGCCCTCGTAGATACGGAACAGCCGAGCGTCCCGGAAGCAGCGCTCGACCGCCACCCCGCGCATATAGCCCATGCCGCCGTGGATCTGCACGCCGAGATCGGCGACCCTGCTGACCATCTCGGAGCAGAACAGCTTGGCGGCCGACGGGCCGATCCGGCGGTCCTCGCCCGAGTCGTACTTCCTGGCGGCCTCCAGGACCATGGCCCGGCCCGCGTAGACCCCGGTCTGTATCTCCGCCAACATCGCCTGGACCAGCTGGAACTCCCCGATCGGACGCCCGCCTTGCTTGTTGGAGGCGGCATGGGCGACCGACTCGTCCAGGATCCGCTGCGCCATGCCGACGCACATCGCGGCGATGTGCACCCGACCGCGGACCAGCGACTTCATGGCCTCACCGAAGCCGGCGCCCTCCATGCCGCCGACCAGCGCCGAGTACGGCACCCGGACCTGGTCGAAGAAGACCTCCGCGGTCCAGGCGCCCGCCTGACCGGTCTTGTGGTCCTTGGGACCCACGGTCACGCCGGGCCGGTCGGCTTCGACGAGGAAGACCGAGATGCCCTGAGTGCCGCGGCGCTCTGGGCCGGTGCGGGCGAAGACCACGAACACATCGGCGATCGGGGCGTTGGTGATGAAGCGCTTGGCGCCGGAGATGACGTACTCTCCGCCATCCCGCGGCCCGGACACCTGTCCGTTCCACACCGCCTGCGTGGTCAGGCCGGAGGGGTCGGAACCGGCCTCGGCCTCGGTGAGCGCGAAGGAGGCCACGGCGCCGGCGGCGAGCCTGGGTAGCCAGTGCTTCTTCTGCTCCTCGGTACCGGCGTTGACCAGAACCTTGCCCGCGATGCCGTTGTTGGTGCCGAACATCGAGCGAAAGGCCGGGGTGGTGTACCCGAACTCGAAGGCGAGCTGGACATCTTCGTACAGGCTGGCGCCAAGTCCCCCGTACTCCTCGGGCAGGGTGTAGCCGAACAGGCCCATGGCGACGGCCTTGCGTCGGATGTCCTCCGGGATCGCGTCACCGGCCTCGATCTCGTCCTCCCGCGGTACGACACCCTCGCGGACGAAGCGGCGCACCGCGTCGAGTACTGCCCTGAAATCGGCGGAATCCATGTCGCTCTCCCCTGGGGCTCGGATCAACGCTTTCTGGTCTCTGGGGGTAGAAGCTCTACCCCTTGGCACCTATAAATAGTAAAGATAGCTATGAAGACAGCTACGGTTGTCCTGTTGGTTGGGTCGGTTGCCGCGGGTCGGTTGCCGCGGCTGTGTCCGCCCAGGGACCGAGACGGGACCTCGACACTGCTCAGCCCGGCGACCGGTACGGCCTGAAGTGGAGACGACATGACAGACCAGGCAGCAGTCGACGCCGACATCCTCGCGGAGCGTACGGCCCGGATCCCGGCGCTGGTCGACATGGACGCCCACGTGGTGGAGCCGCCGGACCTCTGGAGCAGCCGCCTGCCCGCCCGCTTCCGCGACGCCGGCCCGCGCAACGTCATCGCGCCTGCGGGCGAGGTCCGCCTGGTGGACGGCAAGTACATCGAGGCGCCGGGCATGTCGGGACCCGACGCCGCGTGGTGGTTCTACGAGGACACCTGCACGCAGGTCAAGCGGTACATCGCGTCAGCCGGCGTGCCCGCCGACGAGGTCACCAACGAGGGCATCACCTACGACGACATGCGGCCCGGCTGCTGGAAGCCGGCGGATCGCCTGGCGGACATGGACGTCAACGGGGTCCAGGCGCAGATGTGCTTCCCGAACTACCCGCGCTTCTGCGGCCAGATCTTCCTCTGGGGCAAGGACCGCGAGCTCGCCAGGCTGTGCGTGCAGGCCTACAACGACTGGATGGTCGAGGAATGGTGCGGTTCCTCCCGCGGCCGCCTGATCCCGCTGTGCATCGTGCCGCTGTGGGACCTCGACTTTGCCGTCGCCGAGGTGCGCCGCAACGCCGCCAGGGGAGTGCGCGCGGTCGCCTTCAGCGAGTTGCCCGCCTACCTGGACCTGCCCAGCCTGCATTCGCGCTACTGGGACCCGTTCTTCGCCGTTTGCGAGGAGACGGGGACGGTGCTGGCGATGCACATCGGCTCCGGTACGAAAACGCCGCAGACCTCCGCGGACGCGCCCGGCGCGGTCGGCGCGACCATCATCTTCGGCAACAGCATCGCCAGCATGACCGACTACATCCTGGCCGGTGTGCTGCACCGCTTCCCGCGGCTGAAGCTGCTCTACGCCGAGGCTCAGATCGGCTGGATCCCCTACCTCCTGGAACGCCTCGACGACGTCTGGCAGACCCACCGCGGCTGGGCCCACGGGCAGGACAACTGCCCGGAGCCCCCGTCGACGTACTACTACCGGCAGATCACAAGCTGCTTCTTCAAGGACGCCGTCGGCATCGACCTGCTCGACAAGGTCGGAACCGCCAACGCCGTCTTCGAGACCGACTACCCCCACCAGGACGGCACCTGGCCGCACTCCCGCGAGGAGGCGGCCCTCCAGTTCGGTCATCTCGACGAGGAGACCATCCACCGCATCGCCCGCGGCAACGCCATCGATCTGCTCGGGCTCGACCTGCCCGAGCGGTGACGTTCCGAACGCCGGCAACGGCGCCCGGCGTGCCGTCCGGCCACCTCCCGCCGCTTCGAACGAAGACCGCACCACCCCATGCGCGCCCGCACCACCCCATGCCCGACCGCACCGATCACCGCCGCCACCGACTGCTCCAGGAGGCCGCTCCGGACGGTGTGCCTGGTCGGACCGCAGCGTGCCGGGGACCCCGACCGAATCCCGCGTCCGACACCAGTCCGACACCCGTCCGACACCCTGATGGAGCCGTCGTGGATCTGCGCCTCACCGCCCCGGAACGTGCCTTCCGGGACCGACTGCGGGCCTGGCTGGCCGACACCCTGCCCACCCTGGGCCCGGGGCCCGACCGCGACGACTGGACCGCCCGCCGCCGCTACGACACCGCCTGGCAGCGCACGCTCTTCGACGCCGGATACGCCGGCGTCGACTGGCCTCGTGAGCACGGCGGCCTGGGCGCCACCCCCACCGAGCAACTCATCTTCCTGGAAGAGACAGCCCGGGCCCGCGCCCCCTACGTCGGCGTCAACTTCGTCGGCCTGCTCCACGCAGGCCCGACCCTCATCGCCGAGGGCACCCACGCGCAGCGCGCCCGCCACCTGCCGCGCATCCTGCGCGGCGAGGAGGTCTGGTGCCAAGGCTTCTCCGAACCCGACGCCGGCTCCGACCTCGCCTCCCTGCGCACCGAGGCCGTGCGCGACGGCGACCACTACACCGTCAACGGCCGCAAGATCTGGACGTCGAACGCCCACGTGGCCGACTACTGCGAACTGCTCGTGCGCACCGGCCCGCCCGGCTCCCGGCACGGCGGCATCACCTGGCTGATCCTGCCCATGGACACCCCCGGCGTGCAGGTGCACCCGCTGCGCACCACCGTCGGCAGCAGCGAATTCGCCGAACTGGTCCTGGACGACGTCCGCATCCCCGTCACCCACCGCGTCGGCGCCGAGAACGACGGCTGGCGCGTCGCCATGGTCACCTTCTCCTTCGAACGCGGCACCGCCTTCATCGGTGACCTCATCGAATCCCGCAACCTGCTGGAGGAGACCGCCGCCCTCGCCCGCGTCACCCCGGCCCCCGGTGGCGGCGTGCTGTGGGACGACGCCGCGCTGCGACGCGACATCGGCCGACTCGCCGCCGAGGTCGCCGGTTTGTGGGCGCTGGTGCGCAAGAACGTCTCGGAGGCCACCGCCGGACGCGTGCCGGTCCAGGGCGCCTCGGTGTTCAAACTGCGCTTCGCCGAGAACCGCCAGCATATCGACGACCTAGCCGCCCGAGTGCTCGGCCGCGCCGGGCTGGCCATGACGGACCTCGCGCCGAAGGGCGGCGGGCGCCTGGTCGAGGACCGGGTCAGCACGCTGTCGTACACCATCGCCGCCGGCAGCTCGCAGGTCCAGCGGAACATCCTCGCCGAGCGGTCGCTCGGCCTGCCCAAGGAGCCGCGGTGGACCTGACGCTCACTGCAGAGCAGCGCGACCTGCGCGACGGCCTGCGCGCCTACCTCAAGGACGCCTGGGCACCGGACCGGCTGCGGGCCGCCTCCGACGCTCCCGGCCTGGACCGCCGGGAGTGGTCCGCCCTCTCCGACATGGGGGTCTTCGCCGTGCTGGCCCCCGAGACCGACGGCGGTCTGGGCCTCGGCACGGTCGACGCCGCCATCGTCTTCGAGGAACTCGGCCGCGCGCTGGTGCCCGGCCCTCTGACGGCCACCCTGCTGGCCGCCGACCACCTCCCGGCGGCCCGTGCCGGAGAAGCCGTGGTCACCGCCGTCGACCTGCGCGACCACACGCTCCTTGCCGAGCACCCCGACAGCTCCACCCACCTCATCTTGGTGGACGACGACGGTCTGTTCCTGCTTCCCGCGAACGCCCTGCCAACGCCCCCTGCGGCGCGGCCCCTCGACCCGCTCACTCCCGTTGCTGCACTGCCCGGTGGCCTGGTCGCCTCCGAGCGCGGCGAACGCATCGGCTCCGCCTCCGACGCACGGCGATGGCGGCTGCGCGGCGCGGTGCTGACCGCCGCCCTGCAGACCGGAATCGCCCAGGGCGCCCTCGACCTGGCCGTGCGGTACGTCAAGGAGCGCACCCAGTTCGGGCGGCCCGTGGGATCCTTCCAGGCGGTCAAGCACCTCCTGGCCGACTGCTTGGTCCGCACCGACCTGGCCCGGGCCACCGTGCACGCCGCGGCCCTGACCATCGAGGCCCCCGAGACCGGGGATCCGGACGAGGCGGCCGCCGCGGCGAAGGTCCTCGCCGACGACGCCGCCGTGACCGGTGGCCGCACCTGCGTCCAGGTGCACGGCGGCATGGGCTTCACCTGGGAGGTTCTCGCGCACCTCTACCTCAAGCGCGCGTGGCTGCTGGAGACCGGGTACGGCTCCGCCCACGAGCACGCCCTACGGCTGGCGGAGGCCCTGTGAACACCGCAACGCAGACGAGCGCTCCGATGCGCTGGTCCCTGGCCCTGCCCACCGACCTGGTCGACCGCGGCGAGGAGTTCGGCACTGCACAGGCCATCACCGAGATGGCGGCCGCCCTGGAAGCCGCAGGCGCCGACGCCTGCCACGTCAGCGATCACCCCTACCCGCCCGCGAGCTGGGTCGCCCAGGGCGGCCACCACACCCTCGACCCGCTCGTGACGCTCACCTGCGCGGCCGCCGCCACCCGGCGCCTGATCCTGCACACCAACATCCTCGTCCTCGGCTACCGCCACCCCGTCCTGGCCGCCCACTCCCTGGCCACCCTCGACGCCCTCACCGGCGGCGGACGCCTCATCGTCGGCACCGCCGTCGGCTACCTGGAACCCGAATTCGACGCCCTCGGAGCCGACTTCCACCGCCGCGGGGCCCGCCTCGACGAGGCGATCGCCACGATGAAGGACGCCTGGGCCGGCGCGGAGGGCAAACACGGCAACGTGCTGCGCCCGCTGCCCGCCACCCGGCCCCACCCACCGCTGTGGCTCGGCGGCAACTCGAAAGCCGCCATACGACGCGCCGTCGCCTCCGCCCAGGGCTGGATGCCCTTCCCCGCCCGAGGCGGCTTCGCCGCCGCCGTACGCACCGTAGAGCTCGCCGACCTCGCCGACCTCCGACGCGGCATCGCCTCCTTGCGCGCCGCAGCCGACGCCGCAGGCCGCGAGGAACCGATCGACATCTGCTGCGCCCCGTTCACCCACCCCCACCACCGCGACCGCTTCGAACCGCGGCTCCTTGTCGAGGAGGCCGCGCGGATGCGCGAACTGGGCGTCACCTGGATGTCACTGCGCCTGCCCGCGCCCAGCAGGGCCGGCTACCTGGAAAACGTCGAACGCTTTGGCGCGGAGGTCCTGCGTACGTGACCTGACCGGCCGTCGACCGCGTGGTGCACCTCCGCCGACTGCTGTGCAGCGCACACGAAGAAGGAGAACCGAACATGTCCTCATTGCGTGAGGCGGTCATCTGCGAGCCCGTGCGCACGCCGGTGGGCCGGTACGGGGGCGTCTTCCGGGACGTCCCGGCGGTGGATCTGGCCACCGCTGTGATCCGGGCGGTGATCGAGCGCACCGGACTCGAACTGGCGCGCGTCGACGACGTGCTGCTGGGGCAGTGCTATGCGAACGGCGAGGCGCCGGCCATCGGGCGGGTCGCGGCGCTCGACGCCGGGCTGCCGCTGGAGGTGACCGGCGCGCAGATCGACCGGCGCTGCGGCTCCGGGCTGCAGGCAGTGATGACGGCGGCGATGCAGGTGCAGACCGGGGTGAGCGACGTGGTCCTGGCCGGGGGCGCGGAGAGCATGAGCCAGGCCGAGTTCTACGCACTCACGCGCTGGGGCGCACAGGGCAGTGTCACCCTGCACGACCGCCTGGCACGCGGACGCACCACGGCCGGCGGACGCGAGCATCCGGTGCCCGGGGGGATGCTGGAGACGGCGGAGAACCTGCGGCGCCAGTACGCCATCCCGCGTGAGGAGCAGGACGCGCTGGCGCTGGAGTCGCACCGGCGTGCAGTGGCCGCCCAGCGGGAGGGGCGGTTCGCCGAGGAGATCGTGCCGGTCCAGGTGCGCGGCACGGCCGTGGCGGTCGACGAGCACCCTCGGGCGGACACCAGCCTGGAGCGGCTGGCGGCGCTGCGACCGGTGCGGGTGCGCGAGGACCCGGAAGCGACCGTCACCGCCGGCAACTCCAGTGGTCAGAACGACGGCGCGGCGGTGTGCGTGGTGGCCGAGCGGCAGACCGCCGAGCGGCTGGGGCTGCGGCCGCTGGCGCGCGTGGTGTCGTGGGCGGTGGCGGGCGTGGCGCCGGAGACGATGGGCATCGGTCCGGTGCCCGCCACCGCCAAGGCGCTGGAACGCGCGGGCCTGACGCTGGCGGACATGGACCTGATCGAGCTCAACGAGGCGTTCGCCGCGCAGGTGCTGGCCTGCACACGGGAGTGGGGACTGGGGGAGAAGGACTTCGAGCGGTTGAACGTCAACGGCTCGGGCATCTCCATCGGGCATCCGGTGGGGGCCAGCGGCGGACGCCTGCTGGCCACCCTGCTGCATGAGATGGAGCGCCGGGAGGCCCGTTACGGCCTGGAGACCCTGTGCATCGGGGGCGGCCAGGGCATCGCCGCCGTACTCGAGCGAGTCCCCGACTGACCCGCGGCCCTGTCGAGTCGTCACTGTTCTGGTGTTCAAGGGAGGTGGGGAGAGATGACCGGAATCATGGACGGCCGTGTGGTCGTCATCACCGGTGCGGCCCGTGGGATCGGTCGTGGTCATGCGGTGGAGTTCGCCCGGCAGGGTGCCAAGGTCGTGGTCAACGACCTCGGTGCCAAGGTGGACGGCAGCGGGTCCTCCGACGGACCCGCCGGGGAGGTCGTGGAGGAGATCCGCGCACTCGGCGGCGAGGCGGTCGCCAACGGTGAGGATATCTCAGACTTCGACGGTGCCGGGCGCCTGGTGCGTAGCGCGCTCGATGCCTTCGGCGACCTGCATGTCCTGGTCAACAATGCGGGGATCCTGCGTGACCGGATGCTGGTGAACATGTCGGCGGAGGAGTGGGACGCGGTGATCCGCGTGCATCTGCGCGGCACGTTCTCGCCGCTGCGCCATGCTGCGGCGTACTGGCGGGAGCGCGCCAAGGCCGGCTCGCCGGTGCAGGCCGCGGTCATCAATACGACCTCGTCCTCGGGTATCTACGGCAATCCGGGGCAGGGGAACTACGGTGCGGCGAAGGCCGGCATCGCGGCGTTGACGGTCATTGCCGCGCAGGAGCTCGGGCGCTACGGAGTGACGGTCAATGCGGTCGCGCCGGCGGCGTTGACCCGGATGACCGAGGATCTGCCGCGGTGGAGCGGGGAGCTCGTGCATGATCGGTTCGATCCGCGCACTCCGGAGAACATCGCCCCGCTGGTGGTCTGGTTGGGGAGTCTGGAAGCCAGGGGGATCACTGGCAGGGTGTTCAACGTGCGTGGTGGGCACATCAGCGTTGCCGAGGGCTGGCACGCCGGTCCCGGTGTGGACAAGGACGCCCGCTGGGACCCCGCCGAGCTGGGTGGGGTGATCCCGGACCTGGTGGCCAAGGCCGCACCGAACGCCGGTACCGACGGTGTCGTACCGCAGCTGTGACGCGACGCCGGACTGAGGCGTAGCTCAGGTCGCATGCCTCGTGCGCAGGGACGGCGTTGGCCGCGGACCGCGACGCCGCCCTGGGCCCGGGGCCCGACCGCGACGACTGGACCGGGCGGCCGTGCGGTGCTGGGGCCTGCACCCGTTTGCTGCAGGGGACCGAAGCGAAGAGGGAAGGCAGGAGCGAACGTGAAGCTGGGGTTCGCCATGCCGCATCTGATGCGGCTGAAGGCCACATGCCAGCCATGGGAAGCGGCGGTGACGGGCGCGGACCAGACGCGCCTGGCCAAGTGGGCCGAAGAGCTGGGCTACGCCATGATCAGTGTGCCCGAGCACCACATCATCCCGAAGGCCCATGTCGAGCTGTCCGGGCCGCACTACTTCAGCGCGTATCCGACCATGGCCTATCTGGCCGGGGCTACGGAGAGGATACGGGTCAACTCGTGCATCGCGATCCTGCCGTTGCAGCACCCCGTGATCACCGCCAAGGCGCTCTCGAGCATCGATTGGCTCTCGAGCGGCCGCGTCACCATCACGTTCGGGGTCGGCTGGCTGGAGGAGGAGTTCAAAGTTCTGGGCGTTCCGTTCCACGAACGCGGAGCGATGAGCGAGGAGTACATCCAGGCGATCATCGAGCTCTGGACCAAGGAGGAACCGGAGTTCGAGGGCAAGTATGTGTCCTTCCGGGACGTCGCGTTCGAACCCAAGCCCTTCCAGAAGCCGCATCCGCCAGTGTGGTTCGGCGGTGACGCCGACGCCGCGCTGAGGCGCATCGCCCGCTACGCATCGGGCTGGTGGCCCTTCCTGACCAAACCCGAGGACATCCCGGCGAGGATCGACTTCATCAAATCGCAGCCCGACTACAGCGGCAAACTGACCGATGTGTTCTACGCCGTCGGCACCACACGCGTCGGTGAGGGCCATGTCGTGCACGACGACCCGCGCGCTCGCCCAGGCATGGCCAAACAGGAGATCATCGACCGCCTCGGCTGGTTCAAGGAACTGGGCGTCACCATGAGTTCGGTGCCGATCCCCAGCGTCAACCACATCCAGGACTACTTCGACTACACACAATGGGTGGCCGAGGAGATCATGCCCGCCGTTGCCTGACCCGTGCCGCGGGGCACGGGTCACGGAGCGCCATGGGGGCAGCCGGCGGGCCCCCTTCGGTGGTCAGCCGACGAGTCGGGATCCGCTGACGGTGCTGGCCTTGACGAGGGGCAGGTCCTCGGAGGCGAGGGTGCTGGCGCGGGTCGCGGTCAGGTGGGTACGGGCCAGTGTGACCGCCCGGGTGACATTGCCTGCCTCGATCGCCGCGATGAGCTTCTCGTGGTCGCGGATCGCCGCCCGGCGGGTGGAGGCGGACATGGGCGAACCGGGCTCCTGGGTACGACCGTCCCCGGCCACCGCACCCCACACAGACGATTCGTGCGCCGACCAGATCGACTCCAGCGAACCGATCAGCACGATCATCGTCTCGTTGCCGCAGTGCTCGACGAGCTCCTCGTGGAAGCGCCGCGCCAGCGGCGAATACCGCCCCGGGTCCTCGAAGGCGGCCTGCTGCGCCTCCACCGCGGTACGCAGTGCGGGCAGCACCGTGCTCTCCCGGTCGGGCCGGGCCGCACACATGCCCGCGCAGACCGGCTCCAGATGCAGCAGCGCGCCGCTGACATCGTCCAGCGAGGTCGCACGGGTCTGCAGCACCATCGAGACCATGTAGGCGATGCGGTCGGCGGTGGGCTCGTGCACCACCGCCCCGCCCACGTTGCCGCGGCGCACCGAGATCAGCCCCTCGGTCTCCAGGATCCGCATCGCCTCCCGAACAGCCGGCAGACTGACCTTGAACTCCGCGTACAGGTCCTCCTGGCGGGGCAGGCTGTCGCCCTCCTTCAACCGCCCGCTCAGGATGTCCTCACGCAGCTTGGCGGCCACCATCTCAGCCAAACGCGGCTGCCGCAGCTGTGGCATGCCATCTCCTCGTCCGCTCAGAGTCTTACGAATCATTTCTATGATAGCTAGCATAGAAGTCGTTCAGGCGGGTGAGATGGCGCACCAGTCACAGGGAGATCCCGTATATGGCGGTACGGCTTGAAGTCGACGACCACGTGGCGGTTTTGACCCTTGATGACGCGGGCCGCCGCAATGCGGTCACCGCGGACCTGTCCCGCGCGGTGCGGACAGCCGTCGCACAGATCCGCGGGCGTGCAGAGGTCCGGGCGGTTGTGCTCACGGGTGCCGGCCCTGCCTTCTCCGCCGGAGGGGACGTCGACTCGCTCGCCGCTCGCTCCGAACCGCTCTCCGTGTTCAGTGAGGGAGTCACCGCCCTGGCGGAGCTCACGATACCGACCGTCGCGGCCGTCAACGGCCCGGCGGTCGGCGCCGGCATGAACTGGGCCCTTGCCTGCGACGTGATCATCGCGGCCCGCTCGGCACGCTTCGACCCCTGCTTCCTGGACATCGGCATCCACCCCGGCGGCGGCCACCTGTGGCGACTGCAGAACCTGGTCGGCCGCCAGGCCACCGCGGCGATGGTGCTCTTCGGCGAGGCTCTCGACGGCGAACAGGCCGCCGCCCTCGGTCTGGCTTGGCAGGTGGTCGACGACGACCAGCTGATGCCCGCCGCCCTGCGGCTGGCCCGCCGTGCCGCCGGACGCTCAGGCGAGTTGGTCCGCCGTACCAAGGAGACCCTGGCCGTCTCCACCACGCTCAGCGACGCCCGCGCCGCTCTCGATCTGGAAACCGACGCTCAGCGGTGGTCCATGGACCGCCCCGCCTTCGCGGAGGGCGTCGCCCGACTGCGTCGCCGCCTCCACAAGGGGAGCCGGCAGACGACGCAGACCTGACAAGGAGTCCCATGAACACGGTCGGATCCGAAGGCTCTGTCAACGACAAGCTCTACATCCACGAGTTCATCGACATCATCGGCCACAATCGGGCGAACTACATGTACCACATGACCGCCAACTGGAGCCCCATCGCCCAGGAGGAGCGTCATCAGCTCTGCTACGGGGTGTGGGGCATCGTCGGCTCCACACGCAACTGGCCGTCCACGGTGAACATCTGGGAGGAGGACGGCTTCGACGGGATGGCGGAGTCGTTCCGGCACGAGGTGGGCCGGCCCGGCCTCCAGGACCCCAACCTGGAGAAGTGGTGGGCCCGGGCCGCAGACTTCCGCTCAGGGGGCTACGACCGCCTGCTCGTCCCCGCCCCCTGGACCCGCACCATCGAGCAGCTGTGCGCCGACAAGGTGCGCGGTGAGGCGTACGCCCACGAGATCATCACCACCCCGCCCGGCGGCATACTCGGTCTCCTGGACCGGATCGCCGAAGAGGGCGAGCCGCTCCTCAACGAGTTCGGATGGGTCCTGGCCGGAGCCTGGGAGACGGCCATGGTCGGCGACAGCGAGGCGATCCTGGTCTGGGCGATCCCGACCTGGGAGCAGTGGTCCGAGGCAGAGAAGGCAGAGCGCGCGGACACCAAGTTCGGCCGCTGGCGCCGTACCTTCCAGTCCGGACTGACCTCCTTCCAGCGGTTCCTGATGGCTGATTCCGAGCTGAACCCGATGCGCCTGGGCCGCCAGCCCAGCCGTACCGACCGGCGGGCCGACTGGCAGGAGGAGCCCGGTCCGCGGCGGAGTGCCTGACGGCCCGGCCGCGCCGGGTGGCGGAAGCGGCGCATCGGGAAGGTTCGGTCAGCGGCCCTCGAAACGGGGCGGGCGGCGCTCAGCGAAAGCCGCCATGCCCTCGCCGAAGTCCCGCGCCCGGGAGGACAGCTCCATCGCGAACGCCTCGCTCTCCAAATGCCTGCGCAACGGCTCCTGCAGCCCGTCGTTGAGCAGCTTCTTGGCCAGACCGAGGGCGACCGTCGGCCCCCTGGCAAGCCGTCGGGCGAGATCCTGCGCGGTTCCGTCGACATCCTTGTCGTCGACGGCACGGTGCACCAGACCCCACCGCGCTGCGTCCTCGCCGTTGAAGCGCTCGCCGAGCAGCACCAGTTCGCGGGCGCGGACCGGGCCCACCAGCCGCGGCAGTAGCCACGTGCCCGCGCTGTCCGGTGTGAAGCCGCGGGTGAGGAAAGGCTCCCAGAGTACGGCGTCCCGCGCGACGACGGCGAAGTCGCATGCCAGGGCGAGGTGCAGCCCCAGGCCGGCGGCCCAGCCGCGCACCGCGCACACCACCGGCAGCTGCAGCTCCATCAGTGTGGGGATCAGCCCGTGGGCCAACGACGGCAGCCGACGCTGGATCGCGCCAGGCCTCGGACGGGGCCCACCGCCGCTGTTCCGCGCGACGATGTCGGCGCCGGCACAGAAGTCCGGGCCGCTGGAGTCCAGCAGGACCGCGCGCACCCGCTCATCGTTCTGCGCCTGACCCAGGAGGGCGGTCAAGGCACGGTTGACGGTGTCGGAGACAGCGTTCTTCTTCTCCGGGCGATCCAGGGTCAGCCGCAGCACCGTCCCTTCGAGGCCGACACGGAGCCCGGCGACCTCGCCGTACTCCGGTGCCGGTTGCGCCGAGGTCTCGCGGTCGGCCATAGGTGTCTCCCCTTCACAGGTGAGGGCGTCAGAGCCCGATGAGGATTTTGACGTGGTGGTCCGGGTGGGCCAGCAGCTCCTCGAAGCCGTCGTGGACGGCGCGCTCGAGGGGTATGCGGTCGCTGACCAGCCCGTCGGGCTGGATCCGGCCGGTGCTGAGGGCGGTGAGGACCGAGGGGAAGTCGTCGGCGTCGTACGCCAGGCTGCCGGTGTGCGTGATCTCGGTGACCATCAGCGTGTTCGGGTCGAACTCGTAGGGCCGTCCGGCGGCGACGGTGACGGCTCGGCCGCCCTTGCGCAGACTTGCGATCAAGGCCTGCGCTGCGGGCTTGCCGGCCCCCGAGGCCTCGAACGCCGCGTCGGCCCCACGGCCCGCGGTGAGTTCACGCACGCGGGCCACCACATCGTGCTCGCAGGGGTGCAGGGCGAGGTCGGCACCGAAGGCCAGCGCCGCCTTTCTGCGCGCCGCGCCGGGTTCACTGACGACCACGAGCCCCGCACCCTGGGCCTTGGCGGCGATGAGCACCCCCAGGCCGATGGGGCCGGCGCCGACGACCAGGACGCTGTCGCCGGGGCGCAGCGCCGAGCGGCGTACGGCGTGCCAGGCCACCGCGAGCGGCTCGACCAGGGAGCCGGTCTGGGTGGAGATCCCCTCGGGGATCGGGTGGAGCCGGTCGGCGGGCAGCACGACGTAGTCCGACATCCCGCCGCCCCAGCCGTTGATGCCGACGAAGCCGCCGACATCGCACAGGTTCGGCTCGCCGCGGCGGCAGGCCGGACACGTGGCGTCGAACAGCGTCGGCTCGACGGTCACAGCCGTCCCCAGAGGCAGTCCGGCCACGTCGTCGGCTGCGTCCACGACCCGGCCGGCGAACTCGTGCCCCATGGTGTGGGGGCCGGGTTCGTTGGTGATGGGATGCAGATACGCAGCGGGTATCGGCGCGTCGCGGAACAGGTGCAGGTCGCTGCCGCAGATTCCGCACCACTCGACCTTGACCTTCACTGCCCCGGGCCGCAGTGCGGGCTCGGGTATGTCCTCGAGGCGCAGGTCCCGGGGACCGTGCAGGCGCAGTGCGCGCATGAGGTGCCTTTCGCTCAGGACGAGCGCCCGTGGCTGAGGACCGCCGGCGCTTGTTGGGGGGACAGGCGGGGTAGCCGGGCACACCCTCCGCGGGGCGGCGCCGGCGGGCGCGGGGTCAGGGGGCCGAGGTGAAGAACGGCCGCAGGTCGGGATTTCCGGTCTGCGACCAGCCGCCGTCCACGACAAGGTCGTGGCCGGTGATGTAGGAGGCGTCGTCACTGGCCAGGAAGAGGGCCGCGGCGGCGATCTCTTCGGGCTGCGCCGAGCGCCGGAAGGGGATCCGTTCCAGGTACAGGTCGCGCATCTCGGGTGTCTCCAGGACTGGTGCGGTCAGCGGCGTGTGCACCATGCCCGGGGAGACGCTGTTGACGCGGATGGAGTGTTCCCCGAGTTCCAGCGCGGCTTGCCGGCTGATCATCACGGTCCCGGCCTTGGCGCTGGCGTAGCCGACGCCGCCGTGCATGGGCAGGCTTGCGTTGAGCGAGGCGATGTTCACGATGGAGCCCGGGGATGCCTGCTGCAGGAACTGGCGGGCCGCGTGCTGGGTGCCGTAGAAGGCGCTGTACATGTTCAGGCGGATGGTGGCGTCCCAGTGCTTGTCGGACACCTCGGTGAACCGGGCGGGACGTTGACCGCCGGCAGCGTGGAAAGCGCAGTCCAGGCGGCCGAAGGCGGCGATGGCCTCGGCGACCAGCCGCTGCGCGTCCTCCTCGAGGGTGGCGTCGATATGCACGACGCGCGCCTGTGCGCCGTGGCGTTCGAGGATTGCGGGCAGCGCCGCTTCCTGGATGTCGCCGACGACGACGCGTGCCCCCTCGGCCACCAGACGCGCCGTGATGGCCGCGCCGATGCCGCTGGCACCACCCGAGACCAGGGCCACTTTGTCTGCAAAACGTCGGTCCATCGGTACTCCTGTTCTCGATCAGTGGTGCGGGGCAGCGGGTCCGTACGCGGCGACGGGCATGTGTGGGGCAGGGGGTGCGGGACATGGCCGAGTACGGACGTGGCGGGTATGGGGGTGCCGGCTCAGGAAGGCGCGGCATGCCCTCGTGCAGTTCGGGCGGACTCGTAGTCCTGAACGGCCTGGCCGATCGCGCCGGCGGTCTGGTCGCGCCAGGTCTGGGAGAGGCTCGTCTGCCACGCCTGTGAGGCGAGCGGGCCTGCGGAGGCGCCCGTGAAGTGGGGGATCACCTCACGCGCGATCAGCTCGTAGGAACGTTGTGTGGCCGCCGGGTCCGCGAAGTCGGCGGCCATGAACAGGTAGGTGCCGAAGCCGCCAGACTGCTGCCACAGCTGCTCGATCCTGGCGATGGCCATGTCGGGGGTGCCGCAGATGAAACTGCCCACCGAGTTGCCCTGCTCGATGCGCGCTTCCAGGGGCGCGTCGACGTCGAGCGGCACGGGCAGGACCTTGGCCTGGTAGTTCTGGACATCGGCCAGGCCGTAGGCCACCTCACGGCGGGCCTGCTCCTCGGTCTCGGCGATGTGCATCATGCCCATCAGCCGCCAGTTGCGCCGGTCCATCACCTGCCCGTGCTCCGTGGCGACCTCGGTGGCGATCCTCCAGTGGTCCCCGAGCAGATCGAAGCCGCGCTTCTGGCTGGCGCCGATGGACAGCAGCCCGGTGCCGAACCGTCCGGCAGCCTTCGGGCCTGCGGGCGAGAAGGTGCCTGCGACGGCGACCTCCAGACCCGAGAACTGATAGGGGCGCAGCTGCAGTTGGGCGTCCTGCAGGGTGAACCAGTCGGTCTTGCGGGTGACGGGCTCGCCTCCGTCGAGCAGGGCGATGACCGCCTCCAGCGCCTCCTCCATCATCGGGCGCTGGCGGTTGGGGTCGATGCCGAGCATGTGGGCGTCGGAGGCGAGCTGTCCCGGGCCCACCCCGAGCATGACGCGGCCGCGGGTGAGGTGGTCGAGCAGCACCATGCGGTCGGCCACGTGCAGCGGATGGTGGTACGGAAGGGATACGACCCCCGTGCCCAGGCGCAGGTGGCGAGTGCGAGCCGCCGCGGCGGCGATGAAGACCTCCGGGGACGTGCAGATCTCCCAGCCTCCCGAGTGGTGTTCGCCGATCCACGCCTCGTGGTAGCCCAGGCGGTCCAGGTGTTCCAGCAGCGCCAGGTCGTGTTCCAGGCTGAGCGTGGGGTTGCGTCCGGCCTGGTGGAACGGCGCGAGGAACACCCCGAACTGCAGCGGCGTGCGTCGGCCGGAGGCGACGGCGGCGGAGATGTCGTGCGGCGAGGCGTGGGTCATCCGGGTACTCCTCCGGCTCGTCGGGAGGTGGCGCAGGCGACTCCGGGCGCTGACCCCCGCCCGGCTTGCCCTCAGGGCCGGTCCGGCCATCCAGGCGTGCACAGCTTATGGACCATCAGGCGCCCACGGCTTACAGTTCTATCATTGATAAGCTAGCTCCTAAAGGCTGATGCAACGTCGGCTCCCGACAGAGGGTCTTCACCATCCCGGCAGTCGGTGATGAGAGCTGAGCGGAGTACCAACAGACCTTTCCCCGTCGTTGAGAGCGAGTGCGATGGTGCCTCCTGTTGCGCGACGTATCGGTCGCAGTGTGCTCGTAGTGCTGCTGGTCACCTTGGCAGTGGTGGGGCTGCTGAGTCTGGCGCCCGGTTCGGCGGCGTCGGTCATCCTGGGCGAGAACGCGACGCCTGAGGCCGTCGCGGAGCTGAACGCGAAGCTGGGCCTGGATCGGCCCTTCTGGTCGCAGTACGCCGACTGGCTGGGCGGTGCGGTGCAGGGAGACCTGGGGACCTCGCCGGTGACGGGCCAGCCGGTGAGTACGGCGATCGCCGAGCGGCTGCCGGTGACGTTGCAACTGGCCGTGATGGCGCTCCTCATCGCGCTGATTGTCGCGGTCCTGCTGGCCGTGGTCTCCGCGGCGCGGCCGGGCAGTGCAGTGGACCGGGCGATCAACGCGGTGTCGTCGGTGTTCCTGTCGGTGCCCGCGTTCATCGCCGGGCCGCTGCTGATCTACTTCTTCGCGCTCAAGCTGGGATGGTTCCCGGTGAACGGGTGGTCATGGATCAGCGAAGGCATCGGCCCCAACCTCAAGGGCGCCGTGCTGCCCGCACTGGCGATCGCGTTGACGGAGATTGCCTCGTTCCACCGCCTGCTGCGGACGGATCTGATCGGAACGCTACGGGAGGACTTCGTCGGGGTCGCCCGGGCGAAGGGCATGAGCGCGGCCTACGTGATGTTCCGGCACGCGCTGCGGCCCTCGTCCTTCTCGCTGATCACGCTGGTCGGGATCAACCTCGGACGGCTGATCGGCGGGACGGTGATCGTGGAGTCCCTGTTCTCGCTGCCGGGCCTGGGGCAGCTGCTGGCGACCTCGATCATCTCCCGGGACGTGGTCATGGTGCAGGGCATCGTGGCGTTGATGGCGGTGGTCTACGTGGTGGTCAACATGGCGGTCGATCTGAGCTACCGGCTGATCGACCCGCGGATCAGGAAGGCGGCCGGCGTATGACGCAATCGGATGTCGTGGTGGGCCGCGAAGAGAGTGCTCCACACGCCCCGGCGGCAGCGGAGCCGGTCGTCCACCGAGTACGCGCGACCCGCTCGGTCCTGGTGTACCTGTCCTACGCCTGGCTGATCGCGGTGATCGCGCTGGCGGCGGTGGCAGACCTGCTGCCGCTGGCGTCGTACGCCACACCCGTCGGTACGCCGCGATATGCCCCGCAGTGGGGGTCGTGGAATCTGCTGCTGGGCACCGACACCCAGGGCCGGTCGATCCTGTCGCGGTGCATCCACGGGGCCCAGGTCTCGCTCTTGGTCGGCACGGTCGCGGGCCTGGTGGGAGCCGTCATCGGCTCGGTCCTGGGCATGCTGGGCGGCTACTTCGGGAAACGGCTCGACTCGGTCGTGCGGCTGCTGGCCGACGCGATGCTGGCTTTTCCTCCGCTCATCCTTCTGCTGGCGCTGGCCTCGATCCTCACCCCCAGCGTGCGGACCCTGCTGGTGGGCCTGACGCTGGTGATCATCCCGTCGTTCATCCGGCTGGCACGGGCGAACACCCTGACCTGGTCGGCGCGGGAGTTCGTCCTGGCGGCGCGGAACATGGGCGCCGGGCACCGGCGGATCCTGGCGAAGGAGATCCTGCCCAACGTGCTGCCCACGCTGGGGGCGTACCTGCCGATCGTGATGGCGGCGTTGATCGTGGCCGAGGGATCGTTGAGCTTCCTGGGGCTGGGCATTCCGCCGCCCACTCCGAGTTGGGGCGGGATGATCTCCGACGGCAAGGACGCGATCGCCGACTCGCCGCACGTGGTGTTCGTACCGTCGCTGGTCATCTTTCTCACCGTGTTCGCCCTGAACCAAGTCGGAGACCATCTGCGGCACCGGTTCGACCGCACCATGCACGACTGACCGACTCCCCTCCTGGCCGGCCGTCCCATCGTGTCTCGCCGGCCTCCGAGTTGCCCGCAATGTATTGAACGCCGATAAGAGGTCAACGATGATCCGAAACAGGCGATTCCTCACGGTCGCGGCGGCGTGCGCCGCAGCCCTCTTCCTGGGGGCCTGCGGTGGTACGAACGCCGGCACCTCGTCAGATTCACCAACGGGCGGTAAACCGGTGGCCGGTGGTACCGCACGCGTCATCCAGGTCGTCGAGCCCCAGAACCTGGACCCCGCAGTTTTGACCAACGTGTGGGCGCTCACCGCGGTCGTGGGCAACGCGCTGTTCGGGACGTTGATGACCAACGACCCCGAGACGGGCAAGCTCAAGTTCACGATGGCCGAGGACTTCTCCAGCAGCGACGGCGGTGCCACGTTCACCCTCAAGCTGCGCCCGGGACTGAAGTTCTCCGACGGCAGCCCGCTGGACGCCGAGGCCGTGAAGTTCAACTGGGACCGGATCAAGGCCCCGGCCACCGGGTCGCGCTCGATCCGGGAAGCAGCGGAGATCGCCTCGACCAAGGCCATGGACGCCACCACGCTCAAGGTCACGCTGGTCCGGCCCAACCCGCACTACCCCCAGGCCGTGCCGTCCTCCTCGCTGAACTGGATCGCGTCGCCGAAGGCGCTGAAGGCCGGCCGGCAGGCGTTCGACGCGAAGCCGGTCGGCGCGGGCCCCTTCACGCTGAAGAAGTGGACCCGCCAGAACAGCATCGAACTCGTGAAGAACCCCGGTTACTGGGACGCCCCCAAGCCCTACCTCGAGGCCCTCACTATCCGCACTGCCCCCGACTCCGGCCAGCGGCTCAACACCATGATGAGCGGTGGTGCCGACGTGGCGATGGAGTCGAGCTGGGCGACAGTGGACAAGGCCGAAAACGCGGGCCTGTTGACCTACAGCCCGTCGCTGAGCGGCGGACAGTACCTCTCCATGAACATGCGCAAAGCGCCGTTCGACGACGTGCGGGCGCGCAAGGCCGTTGCCGCGGCAATCGACTTCGACGCGTACAACCTGGCGGTGAGCGAGGGGAAGGCGGAGAGCGTGCGGACGCTGTTCACCAAGTCGTCGCCGTTCTACTCCGACACGGAGCTGCAGAAGACGGACAAGGCCACCGCGCAGAAGCTGTTCGACGAGCTGGCCGCTGAGGGCAAGCCGGTGTCCTTCACCTTCAAAGCCATGTCCACGGCGCATAACAAGGCCACCGCGGAGAACATCCAGGCCCAGCTCAGCGCGTTCAAGAATGTCGACGTCAAGGTCGAGATAGTCGACCCCGCGGCACTCCTCGGCCTCTACGCGAGCCACGACTTCGACATGATGGTCGAGGGCGGTTTCTTCGGGGACCCGGAGCCGCGGCTGTGGGGGGCCCTCGCAGGCCGTTCGGCCGGCAACTACTCCGGGGTCGACGACAAGGAGCTGAACGCGGCTTTGGACGCCGGCCGGACGGGAAAGACGACCGCGGAGCGCAAGGCGGCATACCAGACGGTGCAGGAGCGGCTGGCCGAACTGACCCCGATCATCTTCACCTACCGGACCGCGGCGACCACTATCACGAGCAAGAAGGTGCATGGCGTCGTGCAGTACGGCCTGGGCTCGCTCCTGCCCGAGGAACTGTGGATCCAGAAGTAGCCGGCACCGCCGGATGAGAGGACGCGGCAGACCATGAGTACTCAGCCCGTTCTGCAGGTGCGGAATCTGCACGCCTACATCGGCACCCCGCGGGGCGTCGTACGCGCGGTGGATGACGTGTCCCTGGACGTCGATCACGCACAAGCGCTGGGAGTAGTAGGGGAGTCCGGATCCGGCAAGTCGGTGACGGCTCGAGCGATCATGGGTCTGCTGCCGCCGCGCTCGGGCTGCTCGGGGGAGGTGCTCTTCCAGGGCCGGGACCTTCTCTCCCTCTCCCGTAAGGAGAAGGCGGAGATCTGGGGCAAGCAGATCGCCATGGTGTTCCAGGATCCCGGCCGCTCCCTCAACCCGGTGGTGCGGGTCGAGCGCCAACTGACCGAAGGCATGCGCCACTTGCTGGGAATCGGCCGCAGCGAGGCCCGCGGCCGGGCACTCGACCTCCTGCGGGAGGTCGGCGTGCCCGACCCGGAGCGGCGGCTGCGGAACCACCCGCACGAGCTGTCCGGGGGAATGCGCCAGCGGGTGATGATCGCGATCGCCCTGGCGTGCGAACCCGACCTGCTGATCGCGGACGAGCCGACCACCGCGCTGGACGTGACTGTCCAGCGCCAGATCCTCGACCTGCTGCGCCGGGTGCAGCAGGAGCGGGGCATGTCGCTGATGCTGATCAGCCATGACCTGGCCGTCGTCGCCGGACGCACCGACCGCGTCGCGGTGCTCTACGCCGGCCGGCTGGCCGAGACCGGGTCCACCCGCCAGGTCTTCGACGCACCCCAACACCGGTACACCCAGGCGCTGCTGGAAGCTACGCCGACGATCGACCACAAGCGGCACGCCCCACTGCGGCTGATCCCGGGCTCGCTGCCAGACCCCACGGCTCCGCCGGAGGGGTGCCGGTTCGCGGCGCGCTGCGCGTACGCCGCCGGCGACTGCTGCGACCCCGGCCCACGGATGACGCCGGTCGGCCCGGACCACTTCGTGGCCTGCACCCACCCGGTAACCGAAAAATCAGCTCTCCCTGCCGGAGGTGGTCCCCGTGGCTGGTAGCGGAACGGCGCACCTGCGCGGCGACAAGGCGCTGCTCAGCGTGCATGACCTAGTCGTCGAGTACCCCGGCAAGGCGGGCACCGTCCAGGCGGTCTCCCAGGTCAGCTTCGACGTCCTGCCCGGGGAAACCCTCGGGATCGTCGGCGAATCAGGGTGCGGCAAGTCCACGACCGGGCGGGCGGTCCTGCGCCTTGAGCGCGTCACCGCCGGGCGGATCTCGTTCGCGGGCGAGTGGATCGAGCAGGCTGGCGAGCGCCGCATGCGCACCCTGAGGCGTGACATGCAGATGATCTTCCAGGATCCAGTGGCGTCGCTGAACCCGCGCCGCACGGTGAAGAACATTGTCGTCGAGGGCCTGGCCGGAGCCCCGGCGGAAGAGCGGGCCGCCGCATCGACCGCGGTCCTGGCCCAAGTGGGGCTGCCCGGCGAGCAGTTCGCCGACAAGCTGCCCCGGCAGCTCTCCGGCGGCCAGGCCCAGCGCGTCGCGATCGCCCGCGCCCTTGCCGTCGGCCCCCGTCTGCTGATCTGCGACGAACCCGTGTCCGCCCTGGACGTGTCGGTCCAAGCGCAGATCCTCAACCTCGTCGAGGACCTCAAGGCGCAGTACGACCTGACTGTCGTGTTCATCGCCCACGACCTCGGCGTCGTGCGCAGCGTCAGCGACAACGTCATGGTCATGTACCTGGGCAAGGTCTGCGAATTCGGCGACTCCGTCCAGGTCTACGACGCCCCTGCCCACCCCTACACCCGGGCCCTGCTCGACTCGGTTCCGCTGACCGACCCCGACAAGGGCTTCGCCGGCCCCGCCCTCGAAGGCGACGTGCCCTCACCCCTGTCGCCCCCCGAAGGCTGCCGGTTCCGAACCCGCTGCCCACTGGCCCAGGACCGCTGCGCCGGCGAAGAACCGCAGATCCGCGAGGTCCGCCCCGGGCAGTACGCGGCATGCCACTTCCCGCTTGGCTGAGGGAAAGGTACTCCTACGCTGACCGGGCTTGGTCCGAGTGCTCACCGCCACCGACCTGGACAGGTCGATGCGGCCGATCCCGTGGATCCGCAGGCTGCCCGAGCCGGGCGCCAGCTGCCCGGCCAGTCGGCACCCCGTCACCCTTGCCGGAGCTGAAGCTGCTCTCCAACGAGGTGCGCTGGGTCGGTGAGCCGCTCGCCGTGGTTTGGCCGAGACGCCGGCCGCCGCGGCCGACGGCGCGGAGCTGTTGGCCGCACTCCCCGAGGGGGCTGAACATCGGCGCGAACGCCCCGGAGGAGACCGCCTTGCCCGTCGCTGTCGAGATCATCGCCACCCGCGCCAGCGCCTCAAGCCACCGGCTCAGCACCACCTACGGCCCCGGTCCACTTCCACCACCGAGGATCATCTCCCCAGAAGGCATCCAGCCCGCGGAGCCCCCAGCCCGCCGCCCGCACCCTCAACTTCCCCTACATCGACACCCTGGCCATCGAGAAGCTCGTCGCCGACCGCGGTAATGACCTAATGACCAGCCGTCCGCGCCCCTGGCGCCGGGATACCCGCGGCGTTCATCCTCGAGCCTGTCCGCTTCACCCCACCCAGCCGGGCATTCTTCGCCCGGCTGCGGGAGTCGTGCGCCCGGCACGGTACAGGCGCGGTTCAGCGCTCATACTCCGAGGGCCGCGAATCCGTCGGTCGCCGCGACGGCCGTGCCGAGACGATGAAGCAGGATTTCGATCAAGGATGGGTCGACGCGAAGAGTGATCGACCACATGAAGAACCCGTAGACCATGCCCCTGCGGATCTCCCGGCGGGCGGTGTCCAGGCCGCGTGCGTCGATCCCGTGCGCCCGCAGCTCGTCGAGGTAATGCGCGAGCAGGTCGTCCCCATGCTGCTCGCGGTCGTCGACGGCGAGCGTGGACGCGATGTGGTAGCCGACGTCGAGCGCCCAGTCGCCCGCCTGCGTGCACTGCCAGTCGACGAGCGACGGCCGGCCGGCACCGTCGATGATGAGGTTGCCGATGTGGGGGTCGCCGTGGATGACGGTCCGCGCGGGGCCGGCAGCGCGGGCGGCGAGCACGTGGAATGCCGCGATCAGCCGGGCCGGATCGGCGACCTCGGCCGGTACCCGCGCGCCGAGTGGGCTTTCGAAGTTGTCGCGGATGTCCTGCTCACTACGGTAGTCGAGGTAGCGCGGCAGCTGCGGCTGCAGCCAGGGCAACTCGATGTACTCGGGCTTCTCCCATGCGAAGGCGTGCAGCCGGGCGAGCTCGGCCAGGCTCTGGGCGGCCTGGTCGGGCGTGTACGGGCAGGTGGCGTCGATGAAGCGGTGACCGGAGGCGATCACATCCTCAGTGATCAGGATGGGGCGCCCGGTCTGCGCGTCGACCTCCGCGTAGACCGGGGCGAGCGTCCGGACTCCCGTCGCCGCGGCGAGGTCCCGGTAGAAGGCGGCCTCGGTCGCGCCGAGGGTGGCCAGAGGGAGGGACTCCTCGGCGAAGTAGCCCTTGGCGCAGAGTGCTGTGGGCAGCCCGCCGGGCCGGTCGCCGGCGCACTCGATGGTGAAGCGGACGTTCGTCGTCACTCGGCTTGTCACCGGACCGGCTTCGACCTTTGCCACCTCGGTGCCGGGGAACCGCTTGGCCAGTGAGCCGGTGAGCCACTCGGGGCTGAGCAGTTCCTCGACGTTCAGGGGTACGGGGCGCCACCGCATGAGCTCTCCTTCGTATCGTCGGCCGGATGGAGCGGACTTGAGGCCCGCGGGGACGTGCACGGCGTTCACTCGACGCCCTCCTGGGCAGCTTGCTCGAACAGGTGCAGACGGGATCTGACGCGGCGTTCGAGGAACTCGCCGAGGACACGGCCGAACACGGCGTTGTCATCTCCGGCGACCATATGGTGGGCCCCCTTGACGTCGGTGAACTCCGCGTGGGGCACGAGTTCGAGGAATCGCTTGGCGTCGGACATGGTGAGCACATCGGACTCTCCGCCGCGCACCAGGAGCGTCGGCACGCGCAGGGACATCGCCGCCGCGCCGAGTCGTGCGGGGTCGATCAGCGCGTCGCGCTGGACGGCCTGGTCGGAGGGGGTGCGAAGGAAGGCTGGATCCCAGTGCCAGAAGAACCGGCCGTTCACTTCGCGGAGGTTCTTGCGCAGCCCCTCGACGCTCCGAGGCCGTGGCCGGTGTGGGAGGTATGCCGCCACCGCGTCGGCGGCCTCCTCCAGGGAGGCGAATCCGTCCGACCCGCTCCTCATGAACTCGCTGATCCGACCAGTTCCCTTGGGCTGGAGAAACGGTGACACATCCACGAGGATCAGGGCGAGGGCGAGCTCCGGCTGGTGTCCGAGAGCCGCCAGTGAGCAGTTGCCACCGAGGGATGCGCCGACGAGGACGGGAGCCTGGCCAAGGAACTCGGCGATCCGGGAAACGTCGCCGGCGAACTTGTCCAGGCCGTATCGCCCATCCGGTGACCACCCGCTTCCGCCGTGGCCGCGTAGGTCCACGGCGAGTGAGTACCATCCCGAGGCGGCGAGGTCACGTGCGGTCGAGCGCCAGGAGTGGCGGGTCTGGCCGCCTCCGTGCAACAGCACGACCGGCGGATCGCTCTGGCTGCCGTACGCATCGGCGACCAGCGTGACCCTGTCGTCGCTCTGGATTTTCACCGTCGTCGTTTCTGACTTTCTCACTGATCGTCTCCTTGCGCCTTCGGCGCGGTGCCCCGGCCGATGCGAAACCTCGTCTCGAGCGTGACCTCGCTGGAGGTCCCTGGGCCGGGTGCGGCCGACGTACCTGGCTGTGAGGCCAGGTAGACAGCGGACACGAGCAGTGGCCCGCGGGACGCGGGCACACCGGGATCTCGCCGGAGCCCTTCGTGGACGGCAGCGGCAGCCCCGTAACCTGGTCGCCATCACATGACATGCGCCGGTCCGACGCAGTGGATCTGCGTGGCCCGCTGTCCTGTCAGGCCGGATGCGGCGCACCGCGCAGCTCGTTTCCGCCGTCGACCGCGATGCTCTGCCCGGTGATCCAGGCGGCCGACGGCCCGGCCAGGAAGGCCACCGTACGGACGATGTCCTCGGGCTGTCCGATCCTGCCCAGGGGAATCAGTGGTGTGAACCCGTCGACATATCCGGGCCGGCTGAGCGCGGCCTGGAGCCCGTCCGTGGCCGTCAGACCAGGCCGCACGGTGTTCACGCGGATACCCCGAGGCCCCAACTCGTCGGCTGCGACCCGGACGAAATGATCAAGTGCGGCCTTGCCCGCGCAGTAGGCGGACAGCCGCGGGAAGCTCAGCTGCGCCGCGGTCGAGGAGATGAACACGAAGCTGCCGCCCGGGGCCATCCTCGGAGTCGCAAGGCTGACTGCGAGCATCGCCGTGCCGACGTTGACGAGCAGGTCGTTCATGAAGTCGGCAAGGCCGAGTTCGACGACGCTGACGTACGAGCCACCGCCGACGGTTCCGATCACCACGTCGATGGCCCCGGCGTGGGCTGTCGCGGCATCAAGTGCCGCCTCGACGTCGGAAGCCTTCGTCGCGTCTCCCGTGTAGAGCTCGATCGACGCATCGGGAACCGCGTCAAGGATCCGCTCGCGCGAGCGTTCCAGGGACGCCGAGGTGCGACCCATCAGCGTCACCGCGGCGCCGCCACGAGCCAGCTCCAGTGCGCACCCACGCCCAAATCCGCCTGCCCCGCCGGTAACCAGTGCTGACTTGCCGGCGAACTCGTTCCGCACGTCGCCTCCCGATCTCTTCGAATGATGTCCGCCCGCCCGGCTACGGCGCCGCCCTGACCGTGCGCTTCTCGGTCCACATCACGTTCACCCTCCGGTAGACGAAGCGCCATCCATCGCCGCAGCGTCGGTACCGGTCGGCATACCTGATGTGGAGCACCCAGTCGTTGATCCGATCGGCCGTCACGCTGAGGTGATGAGCTTCGCAGTACACATCGGCGACGACCTCTCCCGTCTCACTGGGAGCGCACAGCTGGTTGGCCACCAGGTGCATCGTCCGCTCGTACGTGCGCAGCCGGTCGATGACCGCGGCGAACTCCTCGGGCGTGGAGATGACGACGTCGTCGTCGCGGCCGGGCCAGTTGACGCGGAGCACGGCGTCGGGCGTCCACAGCCGCCCGAACATCTCATGGTCTCTGCGGTCGGCCGCGGCCGCGTAGGAGTCCACCAGCTCCCGCACCGCGAGCCGTTCCTCGATGGCGATCCCGCTCATCGGGCCTTCCCCCAAGCTTTGCCCAGGCGTTCGAGGAATGGGCCGACGTCCTCGGGTTCCTTGGCGAAAGCGGCGAGTACGACGCTGACCTCGGTCACGCCGTACTCCGCGAGTTCGGCGGCCTGTTCCAACGTCGCCTCCACCGACGAGGCGCCGGAAGCGTCCTTCCTGGTACGCAGCGGCACACGCACTCGGAGCGTCTCCGGGTCCCGACCGGCGCCTGCGAACTGCTTGCGCAGCAACGCGATGCCCTTGCGAACGCCGTCGCCCGACTCACCCATGATCGGGATCCAGCCGTTGCCGAGTGTGCGGATCCGGCGCAGGTTCCGCTTGGTCAGCGGACCCGCGAACAGGATGCCGGGACCTCCGTCCTGCACCGGCTGCGGGTCGCACCGTACCTGGGAGAAGGTCACCGTCTCCGATGCGAAGTCGGCAGGCCCGCCCGCCCACAGTGCCCGGCAGGCACCGATCGTGTCATCGAGACGCTGTGCCCGCGCGCCGAAGTCGTACCCCGACGCGTCGTACTCTTCGCGCTGCCATCCGGTGCCCACTCCGAGCTCAAGCCGCCCGCGGGACAGGACGTCGAGCGTGGCCGCCGTCTTGGCCAGCAGCGCGGGCGGGCGCAACCCGGCAATCAGGATGCCGGTGGCCAGCCGCAGCCGGCTCGTGACCGCCGCGATGGACGTGAGAACGGTCAGCGGCTCATACCAGGGCGCGCCCTCGGCAAAGGCGAACGTACCCCACGGATAGCGGTCGAGCCGGTTCCCCATCACGACGTGGTCCGCAGCCACGACCGTATCCACGCCTACATCCTCCGCGTGCCGTATGGCGTCAAGCATGCCGTCGAGCCGACTGCCATAGACCTGACCCGCGACGGGCAGGGTGAGCGCCAGCCGAGCCGAGCTGTTCACGGTCATAAAAATAATATATACATTCTCCCCACGGGAGGTCACCGGTCCTGTAGGGGCCAAAAGTCCCGCAGCTAGCTGACCTGGCTGTTCAGCGACTATCTGAACTTCGTCAAGCGACGCTGTAATACTTGTGGATGGTCCGCTGAGGACCCTGTGACGCTGGATCCGGTGCGCGGGGTGCGGGATGACGCCGGGGTGGTCGGCAGGGACTGGCGCCAGCAGGGCCCCTGTTGGGGCTTCGTCGGGGAGCGGGCTCCACTCGGGTCGCCGTTCGTGGAGCCACGCGGTCGCTTGATCAGGAGCCTTGTTCGACCACACCACCACGCCCATGAGGGGCATGCGGATGGCTTCTGAGTGCACTCTTGAGGATTTTGCCGCTGCCCGTTTTCGGTAGTTCGTCGACGAATTCGATGATCCGTGGTCTCTTGTAGCGGGCGAGACGTCCGTTGAGCCACGCCTGCAGCGCTGCGTCGTTGAGTGACTGTCCCTGGCGCAACGCGACGACGGCCTTGACCGTCTCGCCCCATGCCGGGTCAGGTACGCCGACGACCGCCGCCTCAAGGACGGCCGGATGAGCCGCGATGGCGTTCTCGACCTCGACCGAGTAGATGTTCTCTCCTCCCGAGATGATCATGTCCTTGAGTCGGTCCCGGATGTAGAGGAACCCCTCCTCGTCGAGGCAGCCGATGTCCCCGGTACGGAACCACCCGTCGGGCGAGATTGCCGCAGCCGTCTCCTCCGGCTTGTTCAGGTAGCCGGCCATCAGTTGGGGCGTGCGCAGCCAGATCTCGCCGTCGGCGCCTGACGCGACATCCTCGCCTGTCAGTGGGTCGACGATGCGGCACTCGCAGGTGTCCAGGACCGTGCCGACCGAGCCGGGATGCCGGTCGACGTCCCCGTAGGCGTAGAGGGGCGCGATGGCGACGCCGGCACAGGTCTCGGTGAGTCCGTATCCTTGCGAGAACCCGGTGTGCGGCAGCATTTCCATGGCCCTGTCGATGAGTGAGTTGCCGGACGGTGCTGAGCCGTAGATGACCACCTCGAGGGAGCTGAGGTCGTAGGTCTGAGCCGCCTGCTCGGCCACCAGCCGGGTCAATACGGTCGGTACCAGGACGGTGTGGGTGACACCACGCTCTTCGACGGCCGTGCCCAGGTCGGCGACAGAGGTGCCGGCTGGCACGACGAGTTCGCCACCCATGTGCACCGAGCACATGACCGAGCTCATGCCACTGACGTGGAACATGGGCAGGCAGGCCAGGAACGTCATCTCGGAATGCATGCGCCAGGCCCTCGTGGCCTGCTCGCACGTGTGGCGGAAGTTCCGTTCGATCAACTGGACGCCCTTCGGCGCGCCTGTGGTGCCGGTGGTGTAGAGCAGCAGGGCCACTGACTCCGGGCCCTGTGCCGGGTCGAGGGGTGTGTTCGGGTCACCCGTGGCGTACCAGGCCCCGAAGTCCGCCGGGTCGTGTTCGGAGCCGTCGAGCCAGACGACGCGTCGGTGGCGGCCGACCAGATGGGCGAACTCGCGCTCCGCGAACACCAGGGCCGGTGCGCTGTCTGAGAGGATGGCCTGGCTCTCCTCCGGTTCCAGACGCCAGTTCACGCACACGAGCGGCACTCCCGCCCAGGAGGCGGCATATACGAGCTGCACGTACGGCAGCCCGTTTTTGGCCACTACCGCGATCCGGGATCCGGGACCGGCGTGCTCCTGCTTCAGCCTGCCTGCGATGCGGGCGACGTCGTCCGCGAGTGCGGCGTAGGTGCGCGTGCCCGTCGGTGTCGTGACGGCGCTGTGGTGCGGTCGCTCCCGCCGGTGGTGGTCCAGGGTCTTCGCGAGGGTCGTCTCGGATGCGGCGTGGTTGCTCATCGGTTTTCCGTCTCCACTCCCACGGTCGTACGTGGCATCTCGTCGCTCGGGCGCACCCCGCCCGTCGCCTCGATCACGTCGGAGTACCGGCCCCCGCGATGGCCGGCTCCGCGCTTGCGGCCCGCGCGCCGCCGCGGTCCGTTGCCAGGCCGTGCAGGTCGACCGCGAGCACACCGCTGACGTGCGGGAGCGGGCCGCTCGCACCGTTGGCCCCGGCGCCCTGGGGACGCCCAAGTCAGGTTCTGGATGTGCGGGGAGTGGAACGCGAGGCAGACGCCGAAGGCCAGCCAGCCGACCACTGTCACCCACTCTCTTCGTTGAGACCTGACGCTACGTGAACCCCGAAGATGAAGCGAACTAACTTCATGTTCCGGGGAAGGTAGCCCTGCTGTTGGGTTGCAGTCAACGTGCCCTCTTGTTCGGCACACCTATTGACTGCATCACGGGGTACGTCCTTCAATCAACCTGACTTCGATTCAGGTTCCTGCAACGAACTGCTAGCGCCTGTCGGTGCTTGCGGGACACCGGGCATGCCGTTCTCAGGCGCCGGGCGACCTTCGATCAGGGAGAACGTCACATCATGTACGTCCAGGTTGATCTCCGATCACCAGCCGCATCCACTGCGCTCCTGGAAGCGGATGACTTCCGGTCCCTCAAAGTCGTAGTCCTGAACGATGACGGCGACGCGGGACGCTTGGCACAGGCGCTTGCAGGCGTGGGGACACTCGACGCTGATGGGCACGCCTGCCTGCTGGTTGAGGCCCTGCGGCGGCTCAGTGGAGAACGCGCCGCTGATCCCGTGTGGCTGGCCGGCTTCGATGCGATGATCGAATATGCCCGGGCCAGGGGATGGCTCGCGGCCGGCCCGTCGCTTCGCGCTCACCTCGAGTCGCAGCAGGCAAGCCCGCGATGACACCGCCGTCGGTGGTGACCCGACAGCAGCCGTCTCCCGATGATTTCCGGTATGTCATTGGGCACTTCGCAAGCGGCATCACGGTCGTCTCCGCGCGTCATGACGGCAGACCGTGCGGTACGACCGTCAGCGCAGTCAGTGCACTGTCGCTCGAACCTCCGATGCTCGTGGTCTGTATGAATCGGCAGTCTCTGACCGCACAGGCGATCACTGTCTCGCGTCGCTTCGCCGTGAACATCCTCAGCGAGAAGCAGGTCGCCACAGCTGAGCGGTTCGCCCGCAAGGGCGGCGACAAGTTCGCCGGCGTGCCCTTCTCGGGGGATCCTGGCGGGCCGCCGCTGTTGGATGGGTCCCTCGCCATCCTCGAATGCCAGGTGGTGCAGGAAGTGAGCGGCGGCACTCATTCCGTCTTCCTCGCAGAGGTCGACCGGGCTCGCGCTCGCGAAGGATCCCCGCTCGCCTACTTCCGGGGCCGGATGGGACGACTGGACGACGAACTCGCAGGCCGGATGCCGGGGCAGTAAGTCTGTTCCTGTCGGCTCCTGGATGGGATGACGCAGGACGCACGAACATCGACGACACGACGGCACCCCACCCTGCCAGCGCCGACCTGCTGTGCCACTTCATCAATGCCATCCATCGCTTGGACGTCGAGGCGAAGCGGGACGGTACTCATCACCGGCCCGACGAGCCGTTGCCCACCGGCTCCAGCCTTCTCACCACAAGGAGTTTTGATGATCGACCTTGACGGCAAAGTCGCCATTGTCACCGGCGCCGCCTCCTACCACGGCGACGATGACCCGTACCGCGTCGGACAGGGAGCAGCCACCTCCAGCACGCTCGCTCGTCTCGGCGCCGCCGTCGTGCTGGCGGACATCAATGGTGCTCTCGCCGAGGAGCGCGCCGAGGCGATCAGGTCCAAAGGGGCCGTCGCGGTCGCCGTCGAGGCCGACGTCCGCATCGAAGAACACGTTCAGCGGATGGTGGCTACGGCCGTGAAGCACTTCGGCCGACTCGACATCCTGCACAACAACGCGGCCGATCTGTCGCGCCAATGGGACCCGGGAGACCCGCAGATCACCGATATGACGGTCGAGAACTGGCACGCTCAGCTCGAAACAGTGCTCCTCGACGTGATGCTCGGTTGCAAGCACGCGATCCCCGTGATGCTTGAAACCGGCGGGGGGAGCATCACCTGCACCTCCTCCATCTCCGGCGAGATGGGAGAGCTCAACCTGACCGTCTACGGGGTCGCCAAAGCGGGCATCAATCAGCTCGTCCGGGCGGTCTCCGCCCAGTACGGCAAGCAAGGGATCCGCTGCAACGCCGTCGCCCCGGGGCTGATCCTCAGCTCCCCCGGACTGAAGATCGGCGAGGAACTGATTGCGCAGTACACCCGCCACTGCGACACACCGTACGTTGGCCAACCAGAAGACGTCGCCAACGTGGTGGCCTTCCTCGCCTCCGACGCGGCCCGCTACATCACTGGCCAGGTCATCAGGGTCGACGGTGGCTTCACCGAGCACTCGCCAATGGTCGCCGAGGCGCGGGCGTCGGGACTGGTGGCTGGCCGGGCGTGAGACCGTGCCGCGTGGACCGTCTCAGGACATCCGCGAAGTAAAGGTGCTGAGCGATCGTGTGCGCGGCCCTCTGTCGGCATACCTGCGCCGCCGATGACCGATGCCGTGGATGCTGCAGGTGTCAGGCTCGTCCAGTCCCGTGGGCGCCGTCTGCCGACGATCAGGAACGCGTGCCCCTCGATACGATCCGCGCACGGCTAGACGGCATTTGATACATCCCGGACCCACCGCCGTCAGTACGTGCTGTGCATTGCGAGCCGCCGAGTGACCAGTCCCGGACGTGCCGGGCCACCGGCGTCTGGACGGCGCTCATGACACCGCGCACTGCAGCAGTGTCTCGCCGAACCGGCGCCTTCTTTGGGACCGCATCCCTGCGTGGGTGCCTCGGTCAAGTCGGAGCGCCTGGCAGCGGGGTAGCGACGTCAAACCCGAGCGCTGCCCATGAAAGCCGCTCAGATTCCCTGGGGCGGATCGAACCAGACTCAGTGAGGGCACCCTGTGGAACAAGACACACTGCGGCAGACGAACACGGCGATTGCCAAACGGTATCTCCAGGCGATCAACGACTGGGACTTCGACATCAAGCGCGAACTGCTCGCGCCCGACGTGGTCTTCGAGATGCGGTGGGCGCCGGAGGGGTTTCCGCGCCGTATCGACGGCGTGGAGGCCGTCATGGAGTTCCTCGCTCCGCTGCCTGAGTCCATCGTCACCGAGGGCCTCTACGACATCCGCGTCGAGACCCTGCACTCCGACCCCGGCCGGGTTGTCGCCTTCTACAAGAGCGATATGACGATGGTGCAGCCGGTCGAGTACAAGAACGAGTACGTCACCTGCTTCACCATCCGGGACGGCAAGATCGTCCACTTCCAGGAGTACTACGACCCCATCCCGTTGGTCGTCGCCTTCGGTGGCAGTGTGACGCCGCCGTCGCTCTGAGGCGCGCACGCTCCGCGCCCCCATTCCTCCTGTCCGGTCCGCGAACGCTCGCCCACGAGAGGCTCATCGATCATGTCCGCATCGCACTACCCGACCAACTTCGGCGTCTTTATGGCTCCCTTCCACAAAATCGGAGTCAGCCCGACCGTTCTCTTCGAGCGGGACCTGGCCATCATCGAGATGGCCGACCGGCTCGGCTTCCAGGAGGCCTGGCTGGGTGAGCACCACTCCGGAGGACACGAGCCGATCGGGTCCCCGGAGCTGATGCTCGCGGCAGTCTCGCGGAGCACGCGCACCATCAAGCTCGGCACGGCGGTGAACTCGCTTCCCTACCACAACCCCTTCCTGCTCGCCGAACGGCTGGTGATGCTCGACCACCTCACCCACGGACGAGCGATCATGGGCTTCGGCCCGGGTCAGCTGCTCTCCGACGCCTACATGCTGGGCATCGACCCGGCCACCCAGCGCGACCGGATGCTCGAGGCGGCCGACGTCATCATGCGGCTCCTGCGCGGCGAGACCGTCACGGAGAAGACAGACTGGTACGACCTGCAAGAGGCGAAACTGCAACTGCGCCCCTACACCGTCCCCGAACTGGATGTGGTCGTCGCCGCGGTCACCTCGCCCTCGGGTCCGGTGACCGCCGGCAGGCTCGGCATCGGCATGATCAACCTCTCGGCGAGTTCACCGGCGGCCTTCGAGGCGCTCCGGACGCACTGGAGCATCGCGGAAAAGGAGGCCGCGGCCCACGGTCGGACCATCGACCGCAAGAACTGGCGCCTCTCCGCCATCACTCACATCGCCGAGACCGAGGAGCAGGCGCGCAAGGACTGCACCTACGGGTTCGAGGAGATCTGGAACTACCTAGCCCACATCTCGCCGTTGCCCGCCTCGGAGAAGCCTGACATCGAGGGAATGATCGACGAGGCAATCGAGTCCGGGTCGGTCCTGATCGGCACGCCGGACACGGCCATCGAACTCATCCGGAAGCTGGCGGACCAGACCGGCGGCTTCGGCAGCTTCGTGATGACGCTGACCGACTTCACCACCTTCGACAAGCAAAAGCGCGCCCTCGAGCTCTGGGCCGAGTACGTCATCCCGGAGTTCCGGGGCCAGCTGCAACCCATCCGCGAGCACAACGCATGGGTCCGCGACAACGAGTGGAAGACCAAGACGATGGCGGCCATCAACGCCGCTTCCGAGAAGTACGCCCAGCAAACGGCCACCGCCCACTGACCCTTTTTGTCAACGGTGCGGGCTTCGCCCACACCCCGAAGAAGGTGCGACGCCCCCACCGCCATCCGTGGCGACGTCGTCGCCTGCACCGGGGGAGTCGGCAGCGGTCCGATCGGCCACCAGCCGGGGCGACCTCCGGCCCTGCAACTCAGGTCACTCGGCGACGATCCGCCAGTGGGCCCCGCCCTGCCGCATGACGCGCTCGCCGCCTAGCACCGGCTACCGCGCCGGCCGCGAGCGCGCTGTACGCGCCGGTCTCGGACCGCGTCCAACCCTCGTCGATGCCGAGTCAACGCCCCAGTGGCGCTGGTGCTGTGATGCTGGCTCATGCCAAGCCACCGCCGTACCGCCGGGCCGGCCCCGTACTGCGGGGCCGGCGCTGGTCGGGCAGCACCATCAGGCTGCCGGCTCATCGTGCCGCGGCGGTGTCTGCCTGGCGGTGTGTCAGCAGACGCTGTCGGTGGGTTTGGGGTTGTGGAGGCCGAACAGGGGGCGCAGGCGGAGGCCGATCCAGGTGCCGGCGAGCGCGGCCACGCCCCAGAGCCAGCCCGAGAGACTGCCGGAGGCGATCCCGGCGAGGTAGGCGCCGATGTTGCAGCCGTTTGCCAGGCGGGCGCCGATGCCCAGCAAGACGCCGCCGAGCAGCCCGGCCACCGCGGTGCGCCACGGGATGTGGCGGTGGAGCGTCCACGCGCCGCCGGCGGCTGCCGCGAGGGCGGCGCCGACCACGATGCCGATGTCGGTGAGGCTGTTCTTGTCGGTCAATACCGGCCCTGAGAGGCTGGCTGCCGAGGCGGGCTGCTGCCAGAACGCCCAGGTTTCCGGGTGGCCGCCGAGTGCCTGCACGATCTTGGCACCCCACAGCCCGAACGCACTGGTCACGCCCCATGCGCCACCGGAGACCAGCAGCACGCCCGTACCCAGTACCGCCAACACCACGGCCCCGACCCACAGCGGCCACGAGCCACGCACGATCCGCAAGCCGCCGCGCGCGGTGGGCACCGCTCCGACCGGCGGCGGGTTGCGCCGTCGCTGCACGGCCAGCGAGATCGCCACGACCACGGCGAGCGCCGCGATGGTGATCGCCCATGACCCGGCCCAGCCGACGTGGTCGGAGAGCAGCAACGGCTGGAAGGCAGGCAGGTTGTCGACCAGCGAGTACTGCCAGGTGTACAGGGTGGAGCCGATCACGAATCCGACGAGGGTGATCAGGACCGACGTCTGTCCGGAACCGACTGCGAAGAGCGTGCCCGAGGCGCAGGCGCCACCCAGTTGCATGCCCACGCCGAAGAGGAAGGCGCCGAGCAGCAGGGAGACCCCTAGCGGCCCGGCGGTCGGCGCCGGCTTGCTGCCGAACAGCCCCGTCCCGGTGCCGATGACCAGTGCAAACAGCGTCGCGGTCGTGCCGAGTAGCAGCGCGTGGGCGCGTAGCCCGGCGCCGTTGCCGACTCCGACCAGCTGCCGCCAGGCGCCGGTGAAGCCGAAGCGGGAGTGGAAGAGCGTGAAGCCCAGCCCGCTGCCCAGCAAGAGCAGAACGCCGGGCTTGGCGCCGTGGGCGGCGAACACCCAGACGGCCAGCCCGACCAGCACGATCAGGGCGATGACCAGCGGTATTCGGTTGACCGACGGGGCGGACGGCGCGGCGGGCGGGGGCGTGGTGGTCCGGCCGGCCAGCGGGGCGGCACGCCGGGCCAGCAGGGTGTTGAGAGCCATGTGGGATTTCTCCGAGGGATCGAGTCAGTACGGAGCGTAGGAGACGGGAGGTGAGGGCAGTGGCTGACGAGGCGTCAACATCTGCTGGCCGTGATCCGGACGAAGTCCACGACACGCCGACTCACCAGGAGCAGGGTGCCGCGATACATCGGTCCCTTCCTCCCTGGTCATCGGCGTCGGCGTACTGAATCGTCGACATTGAAACGTGTAAGCAATGGATCAGTCAAACCCGCCTCACGTCCTGTCAACCGTCGCGTCACGCAGGTGCGATGTCGAGGACCGGCGGCAGACGAGACTGATCCGAGTTGTGCAGCAGCGTGGACGGCGCGTGCTTAGGCCAGCACCGAGGGCGCGCATCCCGTACGCAAGGAGCTGGATCGCAACGCTGTTGCGCAGGCGCAGTCCGTATCAGACCAACCCGCTCTCCTGTACAGCGCGAACCCGCGCTCGATCCAGGCTGCGGTCTGTTCGACTTCGGCAAAGGGTCCGGCGCCGAGGGTATTCGTCAGCGGGTCGCTGAACATTTCGCGCAGTCCGCTGTGTCGCCGGGCTGGAAGCAGTGCAACTGCAGTAGTGTCGTTTCGATGGCAGTCCGCATGCGTTCCCCTGCCCAATTCCAGCGATGCGAGCGGCTGTTGGTTGTCGGCGCCTGCTGCCGGGCGGACAAGGGAATACGGGGGCGCCGGCGGAAACCGTCCGTGTCTCCTGTCTCAGGCCGGTTTCTGTCGGCGCACACCCAAACGTGGCCTGTACGCCAACGACGTAGGCCAATGGAGCCCCGGGGGACGCTCGCGCAGAGGAACCGTTGTAGGCAGAACCCGGGAGTCACCGGAGGTCGGCTGAGGGTGAGGCCTGTCGCCGGGAGAGGGCCAGCCTGCGTTTTTCTCGGTCGATTTCGGTGACGACGACCGAGACCTCGTCACCGACCTGGACGACACTTTCCGGAGTGTCCGGAGGCATCGATGCGAGCTCTCGAAGATGGACCAATCCCTCGATCCCACCTGTGACCTGAACGAACACGCCGAATGGGACGAGCTTGGTGACCTTGCCACGTAGCGTCTGGCCCACCGCAATGCCGTCGACGAACGCCTGGAAAGCGTCCGGCTGCGTTGCCCGCAGAGACAGCCTGGCCTCTCCGTTCCATGTGTCGAACTGGAGGAACACACACAAGATGTGCTGTCCGACCTGAACGACGTCCGAAGCTGCTTCGAAGTGCCGCCAGGACAGCTCGGGGATCGTGATGAAGCCGACGCCGGGGAAGACCGGGTGGTCGGGGCCGTCGTCCAGCGCCACGAACACGCCGAACCGCTCGATCGCCGTGACCGTGCCGGAAAGGATCTCGCCGCGGTGAAGTGATCTCAGGAACGCCCACAGTTCCGGGTTCCCGGTGGCGGCCATTGATAGCCGGACTCGGCCCTCGTCCAGATCCATCGCGATCACCTCCGCAGTGATCCGCTGGCTGACCGCAGGAGGCTGACGCCAGGACAGTTCCAACGGTCCAACTGTCCCCAGCCGTCGCGTGGAGAATCCGTCCAGGGTCACCGCTGCCCCTCGAGAACGCTTGACCTCCGTGATGGTGCCGCTGCATAGATCACCAACGCGGATCGCTGCCAGAACTCCCGGGAAGCCTGATCGTCCGGAACTTCGCCCATGCCGTCCAGCTTCCCATGAGGAGCCGTGCGCCAACCCGCGATAAGGGCAACCGCCTGCACGTGCTGAGATTGGCGGGCCCCGGCCGCGTCCCCGCGGCCATGGCAGGACGTCGAAACCATGCCGGCATGCTCCCGTCGATCCGGCCGGCCAGCCGGTCCGCCGACCAACGCGGGTGCCGGTGACGAGGGAGACCGCCAAGGCCGCGAGCCGATCGTTCGCCGAGGTCAGATGCCGGATCGGCCCCTCGATCATGGCAGCTTCCCAAGCTGATGGCTGCCATTGCTTTGTGTCCTCGGAACACGTCGGCAACGTTGGCGGGTGACAGGGGTCGCGAGCCGGGTCTGTCGGCGCCGAGAGGACCAGATCGACGCCCTGCTGTGGGCCGGCGTTGACCGCGACCACATCCACGTCGATACCGCGAGCGGCGCGAAGGCGTTCCGCCCGAAGCTCGATCTCGTCACGCAGCTGCTGCTCGAGGGCGACACGTTGAAGGTCACCCGGCTCGACCGGCTCTCGCGCTCCGTCCTGCACCTGGTGACCCTCGGCGCCGAGCCGCGCGAACGCGGCATCGGGCTGCACGTCATCGAGCAGGGCATCGACACCTCCACGATGGAGGGCCGGGCGATGCTCGGGACACTGTCTGTACTGGCAGAGTTCCAGCGCGAACTGCTCGTGGCGAACACCAACGACGGGCTCGCCTCCGCACGGGCCTGAGGCCGGGTCGGCGGACGCCGGCCCAAGCTTACCGAGGACCAGGCCGCGCTCGCCCAACGGCTCTACGACGAGCGGGAGAAGACCGTCCGGCAGATCGCCGACATGTTCGGCGTGCCGAGGTCGACGGTGTACGGGCACCTCGAGAAGACCAAGACCGTCCCCCGCCAGCCGAAGAGGACCACGGTCACCAAGCCCTGACCTCTCCTTTGCACCTGGGGCCAGAGAGAGGAGTCCGGGGGCCATATGGCGCCGCCGATCACGAAACCAAACGCCGCTAGAGTGCTAGCATCCTAACCATGGCCGCCGAGAGACAGGTAAAGCAGTTCAACGTCTACCTGCCCGTCGACCTCATCCGCGAGGTCAAGCATCACGCTGTCGACACTGAGCGATCACTCTCCGCGATAGTCGAGACGGCCCTGACCGAGTATCTCCAGCGCGTCGCAACCGCCGGGAAGGAGAGCATGCATGACGACTGACGGCATCGAGGGGTTCCTCGTCGAGACCCGCAACTACGGTGCGACCGCCGCGTTCTGGAAGTCGCTCGGCTTCGAGAACGTGTTGGAGACCGACCACGGCTCCGGACACTGGTCCCATCCGGCCGGAGGGCCGTACGTGTTCATCGTCGAACAGCACGAACGCGAGCTCGCCACCCACCCCGTGCTCAAGGTGGCCGACGCCGAGGCCTTCGCGCCCGACCGCACTCCGGAGTTCGCCCAGCCGTTCACGTCGACGCACTGGGGCGTCCGACAGGCGCTGGCCCGCGACCCCGACGGGCGGATCGTCGCTCTCGAAGCCCCACTCCCCGACGGCAACGACGGCGCGGAAGGACACCACCATGGCTGACGAACGGCGCGTCTCCGACCAGCACGAACCCGACCACACCGCTGTGCGCGTCGCCCTGTGGCGTGCCCTTCACGTCCAGGCCGACGCCCCGCCCCACGTGCTCAACGACGAGATCGGGCTGAAGCTCGCCGACCCCGGGCAGAACTGGCGAGAGCGCGGCGACATGACCATGCCGGGCATCAGCGGCGTCCGCGCGTCCATCGTCGCCCGCGCCCGCTTCATCGAGGACCTCGTCGCCGAACGCGCCGACGCCGGCGTGGCGCAGTACGTCATCCTCGGCGCGGGCCTGGACACCTTCGCTCAGCGGCGCCCTGAACTCGCCTCCCGCCTCAGCGTTTTCGAGGTCGACCAGCCAGGCACGCAGGCGTGGAAGCGGCAGCGCCTGGCCGAACTCGGCTACGACATCCCGTCCTGGCTGACCCTGGTGCCCGTGGACTTCGAGGCCGGCGACTCGTGGTGGGAGCGGCTGACCGCCGCCGGGTTCGATCCGCAGCAGCCGACGGTCGTCGCGTCGACCGGCGTCAGCATGTACCTCACACACGAAGCCAACACCGCGACGCTGCGCCAGGTCGCCGCGCTTGCACCTGGCTCCGTATTCGCCACGACGTTCCTGCTGCCGCTCGACATGCTCGACCCGGACCAGCGGCAGGTCCAGGAGTTCTCGATGCGCAACGCCGCCGCGTCGGGCACCCCGTTCATCAGCCTGTACTCGCCTGACGACATGCGGCAAGCAGCCCTGGAGGCGGGGTTCACGAAGGCTGTGCACGTATCTCCCGACGACCTGGCCGCTCGGTACTTCGCCGACCGTCACGACGGCCTGCGCCCGCCCAGGGCCGAACAATTCCTCGTCGCCGAGGTGTAGCTCTCCGACGACGACGCAACGCCGGAGGCGACTCTCAGCTGAACGGCATAATGCAAACCCGGACGGAGTCGGTGGCGACCACATTGCGGCGTCCGGTCCAGCAGCAATGGCTCGATCAACGCCCACTGGCCATCGGTCTGGCCCCACGAACGCTCACATCAAGCGACGATCAGATCCATTGATCGGTAAGCGGATGGCTTTCTTAGCAAGCGCAACAGGTGTGGCGGTATTGCTAGCCCGGGTGATCGCCGACGGCTACCAAGCCTGCTGTTTGGTCAGCCGCAGCAGGGGCTCCACCACAGGCCGCGTCCGGGCCGGGTTCAGCTCTCGGTGGCGATGCGCGTGGCGTCCCGGGGTGTGCGGGTGGGGCTGTCCAGAGAAGCGAGCAGGCGCAGACGTTCCTCGGAGTCAGTGCCGGGGCGGGCGTGGTAGGTGACGAGGGTCTGCCCTGCGGCGCCTGGGATTAGCAGTTTCTCGTAGTGCAGTTCCAGGGTGCCGACCTGGGGGTGCTGCAGCAGGCTGGTTCCGGTGGCCTTGTGCTTGACGTCTTGACGTGCCCAGAGCCTGCGGAAGCGTTCACTGCGTAGGGAGAGTTCGCCCACGATTTCGACGAGGCGGGGGTCCTCAACGTCCGCACCGACGACGGAGCGTAGGTAGGGGACGATCCGTGCGGTCATGTCCTCCCAGTCCGCGTGCAGCTCTCGCAGTTCCGGTTCCAAGAAGGCGGCGAGGATGCTGTTGTGACCGGGTGCGTTGAACGGTGAGAGCGCGATGGCGAGGCGGTTGGCGGCGAGTACGTCCATGTAGGTGCCGTGGACGTAGGCCGGGGTGAGTGGCCACGTGTTGATCAGCGTGCGGATGCCGTCGCTGACTCTTTCGACCTGGACCTGTCGCTGCCCGGCGACACGGTCACCACCTAAAACGGCCAGACACCCGGGGACACCGTTTCCTCACGCGCAGACAATCGCGTCACCCAGCTGTCCACACGGCCGAAACCGCTTTCCGTCAGGAGCTAGGGGCTTGACCCCTGTAGCGTCTCTGATTGGCTTAGCGATCCCATGGGTTGCACAGGATCAGAGCGCTGAAAACCGCTCCATGCCGCCAATCGCCTTCGTGCCCTGGTGCCGATGGGCAAAGCCGTCGGCCCGCGTGACACGTCCCTCCGGACGCTGGCCGGTCAGGCAGGTACAACACCTGGCCGGGGAGGGTGCCCGACGTCGCCTGGGCGCCGGACGTGCGCGTCACACTCTGCCACACAGCACCACTACGGTTGGCTAATCCAACTGGTGAGCCTCCTGGTACCGCGCCCGGAGGACCCCAGCCAGCAGGGCGCGACGGCTCCACCGCGACGTACAACACGATGCACAACGTGCTCTCAAGACCGAGGACAACGCCTCCGCGCCGCTATCACACCAATGGCCCAGCCCAGGGCCCTTACCTCACGCAGAACCGCGATCATCCGACGCGAACCCGCAGCCCGTGACTGCAGATGCGGCCCTCGGCGTACAGGTTCCCCGCCGGCCCCATCCAGGAACCCACGAACCCGCCTCCGCCATGGGCGACATCCCCGTGGCTCAACCTGACGCGCGCCGCTGGCCAGCCCGCGTGCAGGGTGGCGGGAGCTACCCGTACAGGCGGGAGTCAGAGCGAGGCTTCGGCCAGCAGTTCCCAAGGACGGGTGTGCCCGATGTGCAGATCGGCCTGTACCGCGGGGTACAGGCCAATCGAACCGGCACCGCGGTGGGCAGGACACGCTGCGCTGCGAACCAGGAGCGCCAACCGGCATGCCCGACCCGCTCCGACGCCTGATGACCATGGAGGTGGGTTCCATGAGCACGCCGACATGTTCGCCGGTCAATTCACACAACGAGTGGGACCCCCTGGAGGAGATCATCGTTGGGCGTCTGGAGGGCGCGACGATCCCCTCCAACCACCCGGTCGTGTCGTGCAACGTCCCACCATGGGCGGCGTGGGTGCAGGGGCTGGCCGCCGGCTTCCGGTATCCGCGCAGGCTGATCGAGCCGGCCCAGCATGAGCTCGATCAGTTCATCACACTCCTTGAGTCCCTCGGCGTCACGGTCAGGCGCCCGGACCCGGTCGACCACCAGAAACGCTTCGGCACCCCCGACTGGTCCTCGCGCGGCTTTTGCAACACCTGCCCGCGGGACAGCATGCTCGTGATCGGCGACGAGATCATCGAGACCCCGATGGCATGGCCGTGCCGCTATTTCGAAACCCACTCCTACCGCCCGATCCTCAAGGACTACTTCCAACGCGGCGCACGCTGGACGGCTGCACCGAAACCGCAGCTCACCAACGAACTGTTCGATGCGGATTTCCGTGTCCCCGAAGCCGGCGAGCCCGTGCGCTACATCCTCACCGAGTTCGAGCCGGTCTTTGACGCGGCGGATGTCGTGCGCGCGGGACGCGACCTGTTCGTCACGCGGAGCAACGTCACCAACCGCATGGGCATCGACTGGCTGCGCCGCCATCTCGGACCCGGCTATCGCATCCATGAGATCGACAGCCGCTGCCGCACGCCCATGCACATCGATACGACGTTCACTCTGCTCGCGCCGGGCAAGGTGCTGGTCAATCCGGAATACATCGACGTCGACCGGCTGCCCGAGGTCCTGAGTTCGTGGGACATCCTGATCGCCCCCGAGCCCAACCCGATCGACGACCGCCTGCTGAAGATCACCTCGATGTGCGGCAAGTGGCTCAACATGAACGTGCTCATGATCGACAACAAGCGGGTGATCGCGGAGCGGCACCACACCGACATGCTGCGCGCACTCGAGACATGGGGGTTCGAGCCGATCCCGTGCGACCTGTTGCACTACGCGCCGTTCGGCGGCTCGTTCCACTGCGCGACACTCGATGTACGGCGTCGCGGCACGCTGGAGGCGTATTTCCCTTGACCGGCCCCGAAATCGTCTCCCTGCCAAAGGTCCGGTGATGGCGCCCTTGACTTGTGGCCTGGAACTCGTTCGGCAACCCGCAGGGGAACCAACCCGCCGACTGTATTGCGGGTCCTCTCGGCGTGATCTGCGTGTGGGATGAGTACATCAGCCGAGCTGGGGTGCGTCAGCGCTCTGCGGGAGGGTTTCCGCAGTCAACTCGTCTACTGTGACCGCGTAGGTTCGCCGGATCGGTGGTCGCTTCGTTCAGCCTGGGAGCGAGCCAAGTGCATGTTTTTCTGTGTCGTGGTGTCGCCAAGAAAAAAGATTGCCTCGAGGCCAGAGTTCACGTTGGCTGGGCAACATGGCTGAACTGCGTACCGATCGCCTCACCCTCCGTCGATGGCGTGACTCCGACCTTGAACCATGGGCGGCGATGAATGCCGATCCTGAGGTTCGGGAGCACTTGGGCGACCTGCTTACCCGCGAACAGAGCGATGCCTCCGTGGCGCGGTTCCAGGCCGAGTTCGACCAGCGAGGCTACGGGTGGTGGGCGGTTGAGGTGCTGGCCACGGGTGAGTTCATCGGCTTCGCGGGCTTGGACCAGGTGGATGACGGCATGCCGTTCACTGGAGTGGAGATCGGCTGGCGGCTCGCCCGCTCGGCCTGGGGCCAGGGCTACGCCACCGAGGCCGCGCTGACAGTCCTGGCCTACGGCTTCGACACTCTTGAACTTCCCGAGATCCTTGCTGTGACAACGGCCACCAACCTCCGCTCGCAGGCGGTGATGCGCCGAATCGGCATGACGTGGGACCCGGCCGACGACTTCGACGACCCCACCGCGCCCGAAGGGCTACTGCGTCCGAACGTGCTGTACCGCATCGCTCGTAGTGCGAGGATCTGACGTTTTCCGCTGCGGCGCTTGGTCAGGCTGCGATTGCGAGGGGGCTTCCGCCTCAGCGGATGCCCCCGTGGGAGGGATCATGGACGGGGCCCCGCTGCACCGCACCAACATCGACCTGGACGGAGGCACGGCGATGGCGCGTCTCCCCTGAGGCGCCGCGACTGCCGCAACCCGGGAGGCGTGCCCGCTACGCGCGCCGGAAAACCAGGTGCGTGCGGCCGCGACTGTCACCTGCCGTGCCGGGCATGCGCGTCGTTTTCACTAAAGGTCCCGGTACGAGTTACGACATCGCCGTGCACCGCGAGACCGGTGCCGCGCTCGCCCCGCGCAACGGGCCCGGCGGGCATCCGTATCTCCCGCACGACCTGGTGCACTTCCTCGTCGAGGCGGAGGCGGGCATCAAGCTCGGGGTCTACGGGCGGCTGGCCGCCGGTGACAACGGCCTGTTCTGGCCCGCCGACCCCGCGGAGCGCGCCAAGGCCGCCCGGCGCCGCAAGTCGAAGCGAGTGACGTCGTCCCCCCAGGCGAAGGCCGACATGGCCAGGTCGGAGGAGCTGGCAGGCATCGCCGTACCCGTGTGGGAGGTGCGGCACGGCCACGCGCGGGAGCTGCCGGCGTATGTGACGGCGGGGGAGATCCCCCCAGTGGTCGACCGGATCGTGTCCCGGTTCGACGACTACGCCGACCGCTGGCATACGCTGCCGGTCGGAGGTTCGCTGATGCTGACATGGTGACGTCGGCTCAGTCCGCTTAGTGGTCGGCTGCGGAAGTCCTTCGGGGTTGATCATGATGGTGCTGGGCGGAGGATTCTTCTTGTCGGTCGAGTGTCTGGCGGCCGAGCCGGGCTAGCAGATCGTCCAGGTCGGAGGTGGTGAACCTCCACTGGAACGGCTGTGCCGTGGCGTTGTAGCGGTCTTCGAATGATCGGAGCCGGTCCCGGACCTGGATCAGGTCCGTGAAGTCGTTGGGCGAGACGACCTTGCGCTGGACGATGGAGAAGAAGATCTCGATCTGGTTCGTCCAGGAGGCGTGGACGGGGGTGTGGACCAGGACCGTGTTCGGGAACGCTGTGGTCAGGCGGTCGATGGCTTTCTTCCCCCGGTGGGAGGAGCCGTTGTCGACGATCCAGAAGACGCGTCTGGCACTGGCGTAGGGCTCGGTGCTCATGATCTGGGTGACCAGGTTCATCAAGGGCACGATGCCGGTCTTCGGCTCGCAGCGGCCGAAGACCTTCGCCTGATGGACGTCGTAGGCGGCCAGGTAGGCCAACGCGCCGCCGCGGTCGTATTCGTGGTTGACGCGCATCGCCCGGGCCTGCCCCGGCGCCAGGGGCGGGTGGCAGCGGCAGCGCGCCTGAATGGAGGTCTTCTCGTCGCTGGAGATGACGTACTCGTCCTCGCCCAGCGGGACGCCCTCGAAGGTACGGGCGTACAAGTCCAGGACCCGCTGGGCCGTGGCGCGGAAGTTCGGGTCGCGGATGAAGATCCAGGACCGGTACTGCCAGGGCTTGATCGCGTCCTGGTGCAGCCAGCGGCGCACCGTGGACGCCGAGATGCTGTCGGTGATCCCGCGCGCGGTCAGCTCGGCGGCCAACTCCGGGCACGACCAGCGCGAGAGCGGCACGCCGGTCTCGGTGGGGAGTTGACAGGCCAGTGCCTTGGCCTCGGCGACCTGCACGGGGGTGAACCGTGCGGGGCGCCCGCTGCGCTTGCGGTCGGCCAGGGCCGGCAGCCCGCCGTGGGCGAAGCGGCCGCGCCAGGTCCGCACGGTGTCTATGTGCAGCCCGGTCTCGCGGGCGATGGTGCGTTGGAGCACCCGCGGGCCGCATACAGCACGACGGTGGCGCGTTGCCGGGCCTGGTGCTCGGTCTTGTGACCGTAGGCCGCCTTCTTCAGTCGGTGCCGCTCGGAGGCGGCCAGGACGATTGGACGGGCGGCGGCAGCGGGCATGTAGACAGGCCGATCACGAGAAGTGGATCACGACGGGCCGTAGTCTGAGGTCCTTTGGTCCTGCGAGCGTCGGGCAGGATGGCGGCCCTGCCCACGGCCTCCGCTTCAGCGGCACTCAACACAGGGGGCCCTCGGCTTTGGTGAGTTGCAGGCTCGCCTGCCACAGGCGCAGTCGGGCCTCGCTGTCGTATGCCTGGGAATGAGCGCGTGCGTCACGGGTGCGGTCGTAGAAGCGTCCGGTGGTACCGGCGAGTGCCGGATCGGTGACGAGCTGGCGGGTGGCGGTCACTCCTTCTTCCAGTGTGTCGATGCTGTGTCCGACCTCGGCGAGGACGATCTTGGTCGGCATATAGGTTGCGGGGTGCAGGCTGTTGACCGTGACCTCGTCGGCGGGCAGGCGTGCGGCGAGTTCGAAGCCGGACGTGATCTGGGCGAGCTTGCTCTGGCCGTAGGCTCGGATGCCGTCGTAGTCGCGCTCCAGCATCAGATTCTCGAAGTCGAGCGGGTGCTGGCCGATGGAGGCGACGTTGACGATGCGGGCCGGCGCTGACGCGCGCAGCAGCGGCAGGAGTTCGAGGGTGAGCAGGAAGCCGGCGAGGTAGTTGACGGCGAAGCGGAGCTCGTGGCCGTCGGCGCTGGTGCGGCGGGTGCGGCCGTCCGGTTGCCCGCCGCCGATGCCGGCGTTGTTCACCAGGACGTCGAGTCGGTCCACCGATGCGCGAATCTCAGCGGCCATGCGGCGGACCTGGTCGAGGTCGGCGAGGTCCGCGGTCACGGTCCGGGGCCTGGATACGCCGCGGGCCGCGAACTGGTCTGCGATGCGGTCGAGTTTGGCCTGGTCGCGGCCGTGCAGGATCACGTCGGCGCCGTCGGCTGCCAGGCGCTCTGCCAGGGCCAGGCCGAGGCCGTCGGTGGCGCCGGTGATGAGGATGGTGCGGGGAAGGGTCATTGCTGGTCTCCCAGGTCGATCGCTGTGCTGGTCGGGGGTTGTGCAGCCTGCGTGAGGGTGGCCGCGAGGTCCTCGACGAGGTCGTCGCCCATGGGCTGGCGCGTGGCCAGGAGGCGGTACCACAAGGTGCCGAACACGATGTCCAGGACGGTGGACGCAGCAGGACGGGGCGGCAGGTCGCCCCGTGTCCGGGCCCGATCGAGGACCACCTGGAGCGCGTCGCGCCGACGCTGCAGAAAGGCACTACGGAAGAGTTCGCCGAACTCCTCGTTGATCTGGGCCTCCGCCATCAGGACGCGCAGGATGTCGACAACACGCTGCTGGCGGCTGAGCCGGAACGTGTCCCCCAGGAAAGCCCGTACGTCGTCGGCGTAGGAGCCGTGGTCGGCGTTCGTGACGAACAGATCGGCTTTCACTGCGAGTGCTTCGAGGAGAACGTGGGCCTTGGAGGGCCACCAGCGGTAGATCGTCTGTTTGCCGCATCCGGCGCGGTTGGCGATTCCTTCGATCGTCAGGCCCGCGTAGCCGACCTCGCCGACCAGTTCGAACGCCGCGACCAGGATCGCCATCCGGCTCTCCTCGCTGCGCTTGCGTCCCGGGCGTGACTCCGAGGGGGGTTGCTTGTCCATGACCATGGAGACTAGCTTAATGCGAGACGCAGCGGTTCGAAATAAGGAGACGCCATGTCCCAGCGCACTGCCCTCGTGGTCGGGGGAACGTCCGGCATCGGGCTCGCAACGGCCCGCCTGCTCCAGGCACGTGGCGCAACGGTGCACATCGCCGGCCGCAGCAAGGAGCGCCTTGACGCCCTTGCCGTCACCGACGCCGAACTGGTCGGGCACCGGGCCGACGCCGGAAACCCTGACGAGATGAGCGCACTCGCCGAGGCGACCGGCAGCATCGACTGGCTGGTCCTGGCGGCCAGCGGAAGCGAAGGGCCGGGGGCGGTAGCCGATCTCGACCTGACGATGCTGCGACGCGCGTTCGAGGCCAAGTTCTGGCCCCACGTCACCACGATCCAGGCGGTCCTATCGCACCTCACACCGGACGGGTCTATCACCCTGCTCAGCGCCATCACCGCGCGGACCGGCATGCCAGGAACCGCTGGCATCGCCGCCCTCAACGGCGCCGTCGAGGCCCTGGTCAAGCCGCTGGCCGCGGAACTCGCTCCGATACGGGTGAACGCCGTCTCTCCCGGGCTCGTCGACACGCCCTGGTGGAACGGCCTGCCGGAAGACGCCAAGCGCGAGTATTTCGCACAAACTGCCGCCACGCTGCCGGTCCGCCACATCGCCTCGGCACAGGAGATCGCCGAGGTGGTGGCCCTGGCCGCCACCAATGCCAACCTCACCGGCACCATCATCGAGACCGACGGGGGCGCGCGTCTGGTCTCGCTCGGCTGACCCGCTCACCGCGCCGTGGTGTCCTGCCCTGCCGCCTCACCTCGGCAGGGCAGGAAACCGACACTCAAAGCCCAACACCGGGGTGGCCCCGGAAGCAGTTCACGCTCGGCGAAGACCTTCTTGGCGACGAGGGTGGGCGTTGATGGACCGTGGCATCGCGCAGTAGACGGCCGAGTGCAGCAGCACTTCGGCGATCTCGGAGGTAGCAGGCCGACGTTGAGCGCGGCGTTGATGCGTACTTCGAGCACGATCTCACAGCCGCCGAGCGCGGCGAGCCGGGGTGATCAGCGGCCAGTCGCGCAGCAACCAGTACCACCGGCAAGACCGAATGATCAACCCCCGAAGGACTTCCAGGCGAGACCACTTAGTGACGAGCAGCGATTACCCGTAACCGCCCTGCATTCGTGAGATCGAATAATCGCAATAGGTTGCTGCGAGATGCTCGTGCGTGCCGGAGCGCAGCGGCCACCATACGCTGGACACGCTCGGGGCACACCACGGAGGTCCGCCACGCCCCGCCCCGTCTGCTCAGGCGCCATCTCGTTTCGCGCCGCTGTCGCCGCCGCCCGCTGGGCCATCGGACTGCCTATGTGTGGGGCGCCAACGGCCCCTCGGGCTTCGACTGCTCGGGCCTCATGCCCTCGGGCCTCATGCAGTGGTCGTACGCGCAGGCGGGCGTCGCGCTGCCGCGCACGTCGCAGGAGCAGCGTTACGCGGGCCGGCGGGTGTCCCTCGCCGAGGCCCGGCCCGGCGACCTCGTGGCCTACCGCTCGGACGCCAGCCACATCGCGATGTACGTGGGCAACGGCCGGGTCATTCACGCGCCCTACCCCGGCGCCCCGTGCGCTACGACCCCGTGGCGATGATGCCCATCTCCTCGGTGACGCGGGTCTGCGCCGCTCCTTCCCGGCGTCACGCCGGTCCGGCTTGGTCATTCTCCGAACTACTCCAGGACCCCTGCTACGCCATGGCAGCTGTAGTTCTTGATCGAAGAGGTATCTGCGCTGCCTTCAGATGTCGACAAGACCAGACAGCCGTCAGGACGTTCACCGCCCGACAGGGTCTAGGGACCAGCTCTCCGCCGCAGTTGGGGCAGGTGTGCTGCTGCATGGCCTCGCTGCACGGCAGGCAAAAGGTGCACTCATACGAACAGATGCGTGCTGGCGCGTCGTGCGGCAGGGCCATGGTCGTGCAGCGCTCGCATCGCTCACGCATCTCCAGGGCCATGGTGCTTCTCCTCTCCACGCAGGCATCGCGACTCGACGACCTGCAGATCTCATCCTTCGCACACACGACGGACGCGAAAGCACCAGGAAGGACAAGAATCAACGTGATCGGGCCACCAGTCCGCACGGACACATCTACAGCTGCCGTGACTGTTGAGGGTGGGAGGGATTGGGGTTCGACGTGGGCGCGGATGCCGTGCGCTGGGCTTTTCTGAACTAGCTGTTCAGGCGCTGTTTAGCTCGCGCGTCACCGTTTCTTCCGTCGAGTAGGCAGGCCGAGATTCACCGGTCCGCCGAGGAGTGCGGCGTCGATCTGACTGATCTTGGACTCGGCGCCGGGCAGGCTGGCGCGGAGCCCTTCGATCTCGCCATGCCGGCCCTCCCGACGTGCGTGTGCGAGGCACTCGCCAACGCGGGCGGGTGCGGTTCGTTTCGAGTGAAGCTCGCGATCAAGCGGTGAGGTCGTAATCCTGCTGGTCGGGGTGGGTAGAGGCGCGGGTGCTCGTGGGCGGCGTGGAACCGCTCGGTTCCTCACGTACCCGCCTGCTCCGCGCTGGACGCGGCGAGAGCACAGCGCCCGCCGCGACCGAATGTTCCCGGCAGCAGAACGGCTACAACCGGCCCCGTGAGGCGGCTACCGTAGGGGCGGATGAGCAGACCGGAAGGGCGGCAGCGCGGGATGACGTCGACGGGGGACTTCGAGACCTTGGTGCAGCGGTACCGGCCGGAGCTGCTGGCGCACTGCTACCGGATGCTCGGCTCGGTCCACGACGCCGAGGAACTCGTGCAGGAGACGTGTCTGCGGGCGTGGCGCGCGCGGGACCGTTACGACCCGTCGCGTGCCTCCCTGCGGACCTGGCTGTACCGGATCGCCACGAATGCGTGTCTGACCGCGCTGGACGGGCTCGGCCGCCGCCCCATGCCCTCGGGTCTGGTCACCGAGAGCGAACCGCTGCGCCCGCTCGTCCACGGCGGGGAGGCAACCTGGTTGCAGCCACTCCCGGATAGCCTGCTCGGCCTGGGCGCCCCGGCCACCGCGGCGATCGACAGGGGCAGCCTGCGGCTGGCCTTCGTCGCAGCACTGCAATTGCTGTCACCGAGAGAGCGCGCCGTCCTGATCCTGCGCGACGTGCTCGACTACCCGGCGGCGGAGGCAGCGGACATCCTGGAGACCTCGGTCGCGGCCGTAAACAGCTCGCTGCAGCGGGCTCGCGCCCGGATCCGGGCCGCGGGAGTGCTGCAGGAGCAGGTCGCTGAGCCTTCCGACGCAGAGCAACGGTCGTGGGTGGACCGGTACATGGCGGCCTTCGTCCGGGCGGACATCCAAGGGCTGCTGCAGGTGGTGACCGAGGACGTCCTCATGGAGATGCCGCCCATGGTCAACTGGTTCACCGGCCGGGAGAACTACGCGAGCTTCATGGGCTGGGTATTCGCCAAGGCCGGCAAGGCCTGGCGGTTGCTGCCGGTGCGGGCCAACGGGCAGTCCGGCTTCGCCGCCTATCGGCGCGGGGACGCCGGCGTGTTCGAGCTGCACACCCTGCAGGTGTTCACGGTCACGGCTGGCGGCATCAGCCGTATCTCGGTCTTCCAGCACGCCGACGTGTTCGCCGCCTTCGGCTTGGCGCCGAAGGTCGACGGCTGATCCGCCCGCACCTGTCGGGCGGGCCCGCCCGACAGGTGCGGGCGGACCCGGGCAGGACTGACTCTCGATCAGCTATCGGACTTGACCGGGCTGTTGTGGTAGGCGGCGATCAGCCAGGCGTCGTCACGCTTCTCCAACACCCAGGTCGCGTACACGATCCGGTCGGCGGGAACCTCGGACTCGCCGGGGAAGAGGATGCCGGCCTCGCTCACGACGATCGCGCCGTCGCGACCCAGGAACCGAATCCCCAGCTGCCGGTTGGTCGTCGTGGTGCCCTTCAGGAAGGAGGCGAACCCCGCCGCCATGCCCTGCCGAACCTCCTCGCGGGATGCGCGGTAGGAGCCGGGCATGATCGCGGTGGCCTCCTGCGTGTAGTCGGCGACGAAGGCGTCGGCGTCGCCGGCGTCCCATGCCTTGTAGAGGCTCTCAAGGACGGCAGTGATCGCGGCCGTGTCGTTTGCGCGGTTGTCGGACATCGTTCTCTCCAGTCATTGCACTTGGTCGGGACCGAAGGGGCCCGTGAGTACATACCGGCGTCCCTTTCGGAACTCATCGCGCGAACCTCAAGATCTTCTCTTCGGAGCGCAGTCCCCTCTGCACCGTCGGCCTGCCGGCGCTTGAAAGCCGACGGGAGGGCGTGGACGATGCGGACGGGCTGTGTTCCGGGCTGCTCCTCTCTACCGTGGTGGTGGAGGAGGGTGGCGGATGGGCTCGCTGTTTGAGGAGTTGGAAGCGCGCGAGGTGGCTGCCCGGGTGCGGGTGGAGGAGTTGGAGGCCGAGGTCGCCGAGCTGGCCGGGAAGCTGGAGCTGGCCCGGGAGAGCCTGGAGCGGTTGCGGATCGCGCGGGAGACGGTCGCCGAAGTGCTCGCGGAGATGACCCCGGAGAAGTCGGCGGCGGCCGTCGATGCTCGACAGCCGGCTGCGGGTGAGCGGCTCGCGTCGGCGTATGCGGGGGCCGAGCGGCAGGTCATCGGGGTGCTGACGGTGCCGAACTGGCAGCCCGGGATGGGTTCGGAGGTCCTGCCGCGCGCGTATCGGGACATCCTGGAGGTGGTGGCAGACGCGCCAGGGCCGGTCCGCGCCAAGCAGATCGTGCCGAGGATCGGCCTGCCGGCCGAGACCGGGAAGATCGAGGGCACGCGGTCGAAGTTGAAGCGGCTGGTGGAGCGGGGCTGGCTGGACGAGGACACCCCGGGGATGTTCACCCCGGCCCGTCGCCGGATGGCTGCTTCGCCCAACTCCCGTTAACAGCAGGGCTCTTCCGCGCCTACATTCGAAGGTGCGACCCATATCGAAGCAGGACGGGAAGAGCCCCGGAGATGAAACCGTACGACACTCATGCCACCACTGACCCCTTTGCGCGCTCGGTCAGCGCCTTCGAGACCCTGATGTGCACCTTGTCGGGCAGCGATACGAGCGCGTGGACCCACGCCGAGCTGGAAGAACGCCTCGACGTGGCCGGGCGGGAGCTGTTGCGACAGCTGCTGCAGGACCATCTGGACCTGCGCGCGAGGCTGGAGGAGGAAGAGGTCCGTGGCAGCGGCGGGCCGCCCGTGACCGGGCCGGAGGGGCAGGTGCGGCCCTGGCGGGAGACAGGACACTCGCGTTGGCTGGCCAGCGTGTTCGGACTGGTCCGGGTCACGCGAGTCGCCCACCGGGGCCGGGGCCTGGGCAATGTCCATCCCGCCGACGTCGCGCTGTCGCTGCCAGCTGGCCGGCATTCGATGGGCCTGCGTCGGCTCGCGGTCACCGAGGCCGTCCGCGGCTCGTTCGACCAGGCGCACGATGCGGTCGAGCGCCGCTGTGGGAAAGTGCTCGGCAAGCGCAGGCTGGAAGAGCTCGTGGTCGCCGCCGCGGTCGACGTCGACGACTTCTACCGGACCAGGATTCCGGTTCCGTGCAGCCGCGAGATGCCGTTGGGGGTCCAAGTGGACGGCAAGGGCGTGGTCATGCGGCCCGAGGCTCTGCGCGAGGCCACCCGCCGGGCCGCCGCGAAGGCCGCGACCAGTCATCGCGGCCGGCTCGCGCCGGGCGAGAAGCCGAACCGTAAGCGGATGGCGACCGTGGCCTGCGTCTTCGACACCCGCCCGGCTCCCCGGCGTCCGCACGATGTGATCCACCCGCCCGGCGGGCGCAGCGGCGAACGTCCCGCTCGCCCGGGGCCGAGGGCGGAGAACAAGTGGTGCACCGCCTCCCTGGTCCGTCCGCCCAAGCAGGTCATCGCCGATGCCTTCGACCAGGCCGAGGCGCGCGACCCGAGGCATCTGCGGCCGTGGGTCGTCCTGGTCGACGGTGCCCGTCACCAGCTCGACCTGATCACCGCCGAGACCGACCGACGCGGCGTCACGGTGCACGTGCTGCTGGACTTCGTGCACGTCGCCGAGTACGTCTGGGCCGCGGCCCACTCTTTCCACAAACCGGGCACCACCGAGGCCGAAGCCTGGGCAGCCGACCATCTGACCGCGATCCTCGCAGGCCACGCCGCCCGCACCGCCCACGCCATGACCGCACAAGCCACCCGGGAGCGACTGCCGACCGCCCGGCGCGAGGCCGTCGATGCCTGCCACCGCTACCTGACCGGCCACCTCGACCAGCTCCGCTACGACACGGCACTTGCGAGCGGGTGGCCGATAGTCACCGGCGCGGTCGAGGGCGCCTGCCGCCACTTGATCGCCGACCGCCTCGACATCACCGGCGCCCGCTGGGGCCTGCCCGGAGCCGAAGCCGTCCTGCAACTGCGTGCCATCGTCTCCAACGGAGACCTCGACCCCTACTGGCGCTTCCATACCGCCCGCGAGCACGAGCGCCTCTACCCCAACCAGCAGAACTGCGCCCTCACCGCTTGATCGCGACCGTCACTCGAAACGAACCGCACCCAACGCGGGCAGGCCCGCGTGCTGCTACATGTGGTACCGAGGCAACGGACGCCCGCCGATGGACCAATGCCACTGCGAATGCGCCGACGGCACCGGCCAGGGCGTCGCATGGTGCGGATGCTGAACATGGCGAACACCGCCAAGACCGGCACGAACCCACGCATCAACGGGTTCCGCGCCGACTGCGCGACCCCCTGCCCTAGCTTGATCTTTAACGTCCGACGTCGAATGGTGCGTCGAACTTGATCACCCGGTTCGGTAACTGCCGTACACGGAAGCGGCCTTCGTCTGAACATGT
>NZ_JBEOVA010000014.1:0-217316 GCF_040295225.1 Streptomyces sp. NPDC002896
GCCGCCAGCTCCGACGCCACCAGCGCATCCAGCGCCTCCTGCGGGAACCGCGCCTCCTCGTCCACCGCCGCCGCATACGGGGCGATCTTCGCCTCGGCGAGCGACCGCACCGTCTCACGGAGCATGTCGTGCTCTTCCGACGGCCGGTACAGATCGAAATCCGACGTTCCCGCCAAGGTCTCTCACCCTCCAAGGAAGCTAATTACCGTTAAGTAACCCAAATCTTAGGGGGCCGTTCGCACGACGTGCACGTGAGGTTGACGACAGCGGAAAGCATGACCGGGAAGGGGCCCGACTATGCTCGGGCAGGCACCGAAGCCGCTTTCGACTGGAGCACTGGAGCACTGCATGGCCCTCAAGATCACCGTGATCGGCACCGGCTATCTCGGCGCCACGCACGCCGCGGCCATGGCCGAGCTGGGGTTCGAGGTGCTGGGGCTCGACGTCGTGCCCGAGAAGATCGCGCTGCTGGAGTCCGGCCGGACCCCGATGTACGAGCCGGGGCTCGAGGAGCTGCTGCGCAGGCACGTCGCGGGGTTCGAGGGGTCGAGCGGGCGGCTGCGCTTCACCACGGAGTGGTCCGAGGTCGCGGAGTTCGGCGACGTCCACTTCGTCTGTGTGAACACTCCGCAGAAGCACGGCGAGTACGCCTGCGACATGAGTTACGTCGACTCGGCGATGGAGTCCCTCGCCAAGCACCTGCAGAAGCCCGCGCTCGTCGTCGGCAAGTCCACCGTGCCGGTGGGCAGCGCCGAGCGGCTCGCGGCCCGCATCGCCGAGCTGGCGCCCGCGGGCGACGAGGTCGAGCTGGCCTGGAACCCGGAGTTCCTCCGCGAGGGCTTCGCCGTCGAGGACACGCTGCACCCGGACCGGATCGTGGTGGGCGTACGCAGCGAGCGCGCGGAGAAGCTGCTGCGCGACGTGTATGCGACGCCGGTCGCGGAGGGCACGCCCTTCGTGGTGACGGACTTCCCGACGGCGGAGCTGGTGAAGACCGCCGCCAACTCGTTCCTCGCGACCAAGATCTCGTTCATCAACGCCATGGCGGAGGTGTGCGAGGCGGCCGGCGGCGACGTCGCGAAGCTGGCCGAGGCGATCGGGCACGACGAGCGGATCGGGTCGAAGTTCCTGCGGGCCGGGATCGGCTTCGGCGGCGGCTGCCTGCCCAAGGACATCCGCGCCTTCATGGCCCGCGCCGGTGAGCTGGGCGCGGACCAGGCGCTCACGTTCCTCCGCGAGATCGACTCCATCAACATGCGGCGCCGCGGGCAGATGGTCGAGATGGCACGCGACGCGGTCGGCGGCAGCTTCCTGGGCAAGCGGGTCGCGGTGCTCGGCGCCACGTTCAAGCCGGACTCCGACGACGTACGGGACTCGCCCGCGCTCAATGTCGCCGGGCAGATCCACCTCCAGGGCGGCCAGGTGACCGTCTACGACCCCAAGGGCATGGACAACGCCAAGCGGCTATTCCCGACGCTGGGGTACGCGGAGTCGGCGGCCGATGCCGTGAAGGGTGCCCACGTGGTGCTGCATCTCACGGAGTGGCGGGAGTTCCGGGAGCTGGACCCTGCGGGGCTCGGGGCCGTGGTGGCGGAGCGGGTGGTGCTGGACGGGCGCAACGCGCTCGACGCCGCGCGGTGGCGGGAGGCCGGGTGGACGTTCCGGGCCATGGGGCGGCCCTCGGCCTGAGGCGTTCCTTCGGTCGGCGCCCGGCGCCCGGCGGTTGAGTGCGCCTTCGGTGGGCACCCGTGCCCACGGCACGCAGTCGTGTCTGCCGAGGAGGAACGCATGGGGTTCGCAAAGCTGGGTCTCACCGCCCTGGACTGTCCGCGGCCGCGGGAGCTCGCCGAGTTCTACGCCGCGGTGCTGGGCGGGCGGGTCGAGGGCGAGGGCCACTGGGTGGATCTGTATCTGCCGGACGGGCAGCGGCTGGCCTTCCAGGAGGCGCAGGATCTCAGGCCGCCGGCGTGGCCGGCGGCCGATCACGACTCCCAGCAGCTGCACCTGGATCTGTTCGTCGACGACATCGAGGAAGCGCAGGCCCAGGTGGTGTCCCTGGGGGCGCGTGCGCTCGATCTCGACGACGACGGTGGGAGGCGGGACTTCCGCGTGTACGCGGACCCCGCCGGTCACCCCTTCTGCCTGGTCGTCCAGGCGTCGTAGGCCCCGATTTACCCAGCGGTAGCGGCGGTCAGCCGTCCAGCTGCTGCAGCGTCGCGTTCGACGGTGGGGTGCTGGAGCCCAGGTCCCGTGCCACGTCCTCTGCCGCGCCCAGGACCCGTACCGCGTTCTGCCAGGTCAGCTTGGCGAGGTCCTCGCGGGACCAGCCGCGGGTGAGCAGTTCGGCGATGAGGTTGGGGTAGCCGGAGACGTCGTTCAGGCCGTCCGGGGTGAAGGCCGTGCCGTCGTAGTCGCCTCCGATGCCGATGTGGTCGATGCCGGCGACCTCGCGCATGTGGTCGAGGTGGTCGGCGACCGTGGCGGCGGTGGCGACCGGGCGCGGGTTCGCCTCCTCGAACACCCGGTGGATCTTCATCGCCTCGGGCGTGGTGTCGAGGTGGTGGAAGCCGTGCGCGCGCATGTTCTCGTCGGCCGCCGCCGTCCAGTCCACTGCCGCCTGGAGGACGAACTTGGGGACGAAGGTGACCATCGCCACTCCCCCGTTGCCCGGCAGCCGCTCCAGTACGTCGTCCGGGATGTTCCGCGGATGGTCGCAGACCGCCCGGGACGAGGAGTGGGAGAAGATCACCGGCGCGGTGGACGTGTCCAGGGCGTCGCGCATCGTCGTGGCCGCCACATGGGACAGGTCCACGAGCATGCCGATGCGGTTCATCTCGCGTACGACCTCGCGGCCGAAGCGTGACAGGCCGCCGACGCCCGGCTTGTCGGTGGCCGAGTCCGCCCACGCGATGTTGTCGTTGTGCGTGAGCGTCATGTAGCGGACGCCCAGGGCGTACAGGCCGCGCAGGGTGGCCAGCGAGTTGTTGATGGAGTGGCCGCCCTCGGCGCCCATCAGCGAGGCGATACGGCGCTCGCCGCGCGCCGCCTGCATGTCGGCGGCCGTCAGCGCGCGCCGCAGATCGGCCGGGTAACGGCTGATCAGCTGCTCGACGCAGTCGATCTGTTCGAGCGTGGCGCTCACCGCCTCGTCCCCGGCCAGGTCCGAGCGGACGTACACGGACCAGAACTGCGCGCCGACCCCGCCGGCCCGCAGCCGGGCGAGGTCGGTGTGCAGATGTGCGCTCTGGTCGGTGGCGATGTCGCGCTTGCCGAGGTCGTAGCGCACCTGCTCGCGCAGCGCCCACGGCAGGTCGTTGTGCCCGTCGACGACGGGGAACTCGGCCAGCAGTTCCCGGGCCTGGTCCAGATACGCCGTCACGCCGTCACTTCCCGGAGCCGAAGCCGAACGACGCCGATCCCTCGACCTTCGTGCGCAGGCGCTTGCCCTTCTCGGTGGCCTGGTCGTTGAGCTCCTGCTGGAACTCCCGCATACGGGCGAGCAGTTCCTCGTCGTGCGCGGCGAGGATGCGGGCCGCGAGCAGCCCCGCGTTGCGCGCGCCGCCGACCGACACGGTCGCCACCGGCACGCCCGCCGGCATCTGCACGATGGAGAGCAGGGAGTCCATGCCGTCCAGGTACTTCAGCGGCACGGGGACGCCGATCACCGGAAGCGGGGTGACCGAGGCCAGCATGCCGGGCAGATGGGCGGCGCCGCCCGCACCGGCGATGATCGCCTTCAGGCCGCGTCCGGCGGCCTCCTCGCCGTACGCGATCATTTCGCGCGGCATGCGGTGCGCGGAGACGACGTCGACCTCGTAGGGGATCTCGAACTCGTCGAGGGCCTGGGCCGCGGCCTCCATGACGGGCCAGTCCGAGTCGGAGCCCATGACGATGCCGACGACGGGGGCGGCGGAGGATTCGGGAGAGGTGCTCACTCGGTGATCGTCCCTCGCAGATAGCCGGCGGCGTGGCGGGCGCGCTCGAGCACGTCGTCCAGGTTGTCGCCGTAGGTGTTGACGTGGCCCACCTTGCGGCCGGGCTTCACGTCCTTGCCGTACATGTGGATCTTCAGCTGCGGGTCGCGGGCCATGCAGTGCAGATACGCCGAGTACATGTCGGGGTAGTCGCCGCCGAGGACGTTGCACATCACGGTCCACCTGGCGCGCGGGCGCGGGTCGCCCAGCGGCAGGTCGAGCACGGCGCGCACATGGTTGGCGAACTGGGAGGTGATCGCGCCGTCCTGGGTCCAGTGCCCGGAGTTGTGCGGGCGCATCGCCAGCTCGTTGACCAGGATGCGGCCGTCGCGGGTCTCGAACAGCTCGACGGCGAGGTGGCCGACGACGCCGAGCTCCTTGGCGACGCGCAGGGCGAGCTCCTCGGCCTGCAGCGCCAGCTCCTCGTCGAGGTCGGGCGCCGGGGCTATCACCGTGTCGCAGACGCCGTCGACCTGCCGCGACTCGACGACGGGGTAGGCGACGGCCTGGCCGTGCGGCGAGCGGACGACGTTGGCGGCCAGCTCGCGGGCGAAGTCGACCTTCTCCTCGGCTAGGACGGGCACACCGGCGCGGAAGGGCTCGGCAGCCTCCTCCACGGAGTCCACGACCCACACGCCCTTGCCGTCGTATCCGCCGCGCACGGTCTTGAGGACGACCGGGAAGCCGTCACCCTCCGCGGCGAAGGCGGCCACGTCGTCCGGATCGCTCACGATCCGGTGGCGCGGGCACGGCACGCCGATCGCGTCGAGCTTCGCCCGCATCACGCCCTTGTCCTGGGCGTGGACGAGCGCGTCCGGACCCGGGCGTACGGGGATTCCGTCCGCCTCCAGGGCCCGCAGGTGCTCGGTGGGTACGTGTTCGTGATCGAAGGTGATCACATCGCAGCCCCGTGCGAACTCGCGCAGCGTGTCGAGGTCGCGATAGTCGCCGACGACGACATCGTTGACGACCTGCGCCGCAGAGTCCTGGGGAGTGTCACTGAGGAGCTTGAACCTGATGCCGAGCGGGATGCCAGCCTCGTGTGTCATACGAGCAAGCTGACCGCCGCCGACCATGCCGACTACCGGGAACGTCACGCCCCCAGGGTATCGGCCGCCCGGCACCGCCCCGACTCCGCGCATACCCATCGAAATCTCCGCATGTTCATCACGCAGAGATCACACGTTACCCACGTCTTACCTTTGTCCACGCGCGCCACGGAGAACCGCTGGTTAGCATGGCCAGGTTGACGAAACCAAAGACGGGGGCTGGCACACCATGGGCAAGGCTGGTTCTTCGGGGGCTCATGCGGTACCCAGAAGCGCCGCGCGTCAGCGCTTCGACCGCCTCGTACGCGAAGCCGCCAAGTTCGGCGCGGTCGGCGGCGCGGGCATCCTCGTGAACCTGGGCGTGTTCAACCTGGTGCGTAATCTCACCGGTCTGCAGGTGGTGCGGGCCAGTGTCATCGCCACGGTCGTCGCGATCGTCTTCAACTACATCGGCTTCCGCTACTTCACGTACCGGGACCGTGACAAGAGCGGGCGCACCAAGGAGCTCACGCTCTTCATACTGTTCAGCGCCGTCGGCCTGGTGATCGAGAACGGCGTGCTCTACATCGCGACCTACGCCTTCGGCTGGGACAGCCCGCTGCAGAGCAACTTCTTCAAGTTCCTCGGCATCGGCATCGCGACACTGTTCCGCTTCTGGTCCTACCGCTCCTGGGTGTTCCGGGCGCTGCCGGCCGACAACCCCGCCCCCGCCCCCGCGGTCAAGGCTGTGAGGGACGTCGCCGGCGCCGAATCGTTCCTCGAGCCCGAACGCCGACGGCCCAGGCAGCGCGTGAGGTGACCGCCGGCGCGGCGCGTCGGGTCACCTGACGGCTCGGATCACCTGACGGTGGGCCCGGCCGTCTCGTCGTCCACGGGCGTCTTCGGCGTCGTACGCGACAGGAACAGGCCGAACACCGGCGGCTTGGCCTGCAGCATCTCCAGACGGCCGCCGTCCGCCTCGGCCAGGTCGCGGGCCACGGCAAGCCCGATCCCCGTGGAGTTGCGGCCGCTGATGGTCCGCTCGAAGATCCGCGCACCCAGTTCCGGCGGCACCCCCTGGCCCTCGTCGGTGACCTCGATAACGGTCTGGTTGCCCGTGACCCGGGTGCGCAGCGCGACCGTGCCGCCACCGTGCATCAGCGAGTTCTCGATCAGCGCGGCCAGCACCTGCGCGACCGCGCCGGGCGTGCCCACCGCCTGCAGATGCCGTTTGCCCGAGCTGACGATGGCCCGGCCCGCGCTGCGGTAGGCGGGCCTCCACTCCTCGACCTGCTGCTTGATGACCTCGTCCAGGTCGAAGGAGACGGCGGAGCCGGTGCGCGGGTCCCGGGCATTGGTGAGCAGCCGCTGGACGACGTCCGTGAGCCGCTCCACCTGCGCCAGCGCGATCGTGGCCTCCTCCTTGACCGATTCCAGGTTTTCGGTGAGCGCGATCTCCTCGAGCCGCATGGACAGCGCCGTCAGGGGCGTGCGCAGCTGGTGTGAGGCGTCGGCGGCGAGCCGCCGCTCCGCGGTGAGCATCCGCGCGATCCGCTCGGCCGAGCGGTCCAGCACATCGGCGACCCGGTCCAGCTCCTGGACGCCGTACCGCTTGCTGCGCGGGCGCGGGTCGCCGGAGCCCAGCCGTTCCGCGGTCTCCGCGAGGTCGGTCAGCGGGGACGTGAGGCGGTTGGCCTGGCGTACGGCGAGGATCACGGCAGCGACGATGGCGAGCAGCGCGACGGCAGCGATGATCAGCAGCGTCCGGCCGACCTCCGCGGTGACCGATGAGCGCGACTCCTGGACGGTGACCTTCTCGCCCTGCTCGCCCGTGGCCGTGGACTGGATGACGTCGCCGACGGGGCGCTCGCCGACCTCGATGGGCGGGCGCCCCTCGATCTCGATCAGTGCGTACCGCTCGTCGGGGACCTGGGCCCGCAGTATGCCGGCCGTGATCGCCTCGTCGCCGACCAGGCGGCTGTCGACGATGCTGACGAGCCGCAGGGCCTCGGATTCCACGCGGTCCTGTGCGCTGCTGGTGATCGTGCGGGTCTCGACGATGACGAGTGAGATGCCGAACACGGCGATCACGATGAGCACCACGGCGAGCGTGGAGTTGATCAGTCGGCGGCGCATGACGGTGTCCGCACGTCGTTCGGTGTGTGCACGTCAGTCGTTCTCTCCCGGCGGGCGGTCTTCCCGAAGCCCGTCAGGACTTCTCGAAGCGGAAGCCGACACCGCGGACCGTGGCGATGTAGCGCGGGTTCGCCGCGTCGTCGCCGAGTTTCTTGCGGAGCCACGAGATGTGCATGTCGAGCGTCTTGGTCGACGACCACCATGTGGTGTCCCAGACCTCGCGCATCAGCTGGTCGCGGGTGACGACCCGGCCCGCGTCGCGCACCAGCACCCGCAGCAGGTCGAACTCCTTGGCGGTGAGCTGCAGCTCCTCGTCGCCCATCCAGGCCCGGTGCGACTCGACGTCGATGCGCACGCCGTGGGTGGCGGGCGGCTGCTGGGGCTCGGCCGCGCCGCGGCGCAGCAGGGCCCGTACGCGCGCGAGGAGCTCGGCGAGGCGGAAGGGCTTGGTGACGTAGTCGTCGGCGCCCGCGTCGAGACCGACGACGGTGTCCACCTCGTCGGCCCGCGCGGTCAGAATGAGGATCGGCACCGGAAGCCCTTCGGCACGCAGCCGGCGGGCCACCTCCAGTCCGTCCATGCCGGGCAGCCCGAGGTCGAGTACGACCAGGTCGACACCGCCCTGTATTCCGGCGTCGAGCGCGGTGGGACCGTCCTCACGGACCTCGACCTCGTAGCCCTCCCGGCGCAGGGCACGGGCGAGCGGCTCCGAGATGGACGAGTCGTCCTCGGCGAGCAGTACACGCGTCATGGGGGTGATGGTAGTCCGCGTCGGACTACGTCCGCGGTGTGATCTGCCACGCCTTGTCCCCGTGTGGACGGGCCTGCGGGTGTGGGGTGAGACACTTGAAGTGACCTTCGAAAGCAGGCTTTGGTTCCGGAACAGCCTGTGATTCGCGTCTCAACCACCTTCATATCACTCTGTGTCGTGCTTTATGGTGGCAGAACGCCTGTAGCACTACTGAATGACCTTTGGCACGCTATTGCGGGCCGAAGGTCATCTTCATGTGCGGGCCGGCAGCTGCCAGCCTTGCTAGGAATGACCTCTTGGCCGGGCCCTGCGCGCGAAGTTGCGCCAGGGCGTGGATCCCGGTGTCACCGTCCCTCGCTCCCGGACCGGAGCGAGCACATCCCCCCTGGGCGTTGGGTGGCTGGACGGCCCGATGCCGGTGCCGGCCGCCCCCCACCGGGCGCGTCTTCAGCTCCTGGCACCGCGTCCCGAACCCACAAGGAACGACCCATGGCGTCCAGCCTGACGAAGGACTCGGCCAGCACCCCTGGCTCCGAGAAGACCTTCTTCGGCCACCCCCGCGGCCTGGCCACACTCTTCCTGACCGAGATGTGGGAGCGCTTCTCCTACTACGGCATGCGGGCCCTGCTCCCGCTGTACTTGATCGCACCCGGCGGCCTCGGCATGAGCCCGGCCACGGCGACGGCGATCTACTCGGTCTACCTGTCGCTGGTGTACCTGCTCGCCATGCCCGGCGGCTGGTTCGGCGACCGGGTCTGGGGTCCCCGCAAGACCGTCGCCGTCGCGGGCGCCGTCATCATGCTGGGTCACCTCACGCTGGCCCTGCCCTCCGAGGGCACCTTCTTCGCCGGCCTGGGCCTCGTCGCCCTGGGCTCCGGTCTGCTGAAGGCCAACATCTCCACGATGGTCGGCCAGCTCTACGACGGTCCGGACGACCCGCGCCGCGACGGCGGCTTCACGCTGTTCTACGTGGGCATCAACCTCGGTGCCTTCGCCGCCCCGCTGATCATCGGCACCGTCGGCGAGAACGTGAACTGGCACCTGGGCTTCGCGCTCGCCGCGGTCGGCATGGCGCTGGGTCTCGCCCAGTTCCTCATCGGCACCCGCCACCTGAACCCCGTCTCCAGCCAGGTCCCGAAGCCGCTGTCGGCCGCGGAGAAGGCCTCGACGCTGCGCAAGGGCCTCATCTGGCTGATCATCGCCGTCGTCGTCTACGGCGCCCTCGTCGCCACCGGCACGTACACCCTGAACTGGGCGCTCGTCCCGATCACCCTGGCCGGCCTGATCATCCCGATCATGGTCCTGGTGCGCATCAAGCGCGACAAGGAGCTGTCCACCACCGAGCAGTCGAAGGTCTCCGGCTACATCTGGTTCTTCGTGGCCGCCGCCCTCTTCTGGATGATCTACGACCAGGGCGGTTCGACCCTGGCGATCTTCGGTGAGGCCTCGACGAACACGACGGTTCTCGGGTTCGACTTCCCGGTCTCCTGGTACCAGTCGGTCAACCCCATCCTGGTCATGGCGCTGGCCCCGGTCGCCGCGTGGATCTGGCTGGCGCTGAACCGGCGCGGCAAGGAGCCGAGCACGGTCGTGAAGTTCGCGTCCGGTCTGTTCCTGATCGGTGTCTCGTTCTTCGTCTTCCTGATCCCGCTCACCATGGCCGGGGACGGCGCGAAGGTCGCCGCGTGGTGGATGGTCGCCATCTACTTCGTCCAGACCGTGGGTGAGCTGTGCCTCTCCCCGGTGGGTCTGTCCGTCACCACCAAGATGGCGCCGGTGAAGTACGGCTCCCAGATGATGGGTGTCTGGTTCCTCGCCGTCACCGCCGGTGACTGCACCACCGGCCTGCTCTCGCTGGCGGGTGTCGACCTGAACAAGACCGGCATCGTCGCCTTCCAGGCCGCGCTCGCCGTGGTCGCGGGCCTCGCGGTGTGGATGTACCGCAAGCGGGTCAAGGAGCTCATGGGCGACGTCAACTGACGTAGTTCGTTCGCTTCCAGCAGTTCATACGAGGGGCCGCCGCACCATTGGGTGCGGCGGCCCTTCTTGGCGGGTAACTGCGCGTCGTACGGTCAGTGGGTCACACGCCGGCGCGGCAGAAACGTAAAGACGGCGCCGCCGAGCAGGATCACGGTGCCGGCGACAAGCCCGAGCGCCCGCAGCGCACCGTTGTCGTCCGCGCCCGTCTCGGCGAGTCCACCGCCCGACGCCGAGCCGCCGGAGCCTCCCGCCGCGCCACCCGGCTGGGCCGACGTGTCGAGCTCGAGCGACACCTCGGTCTTGGCCGGTGTGCAGGTCGTCGTCGTGCCGAGCGCCTTCACGGTGAGCACCCCGGGCGACAGGGTCGCCTTGCCGTCAGCACCCGGTTTGTAGGTGCCCGTCAGGTCGGGAATGTTGATCGGGTCGCCCGACTTGATGGGTTCCTTGTTCGTCGGGCCCTCCACATGGACCGTGCCCTTGTCGGCGCCGCCCAGCACGACCTCCATCGACGGCTTCACGGAGTCCGCCGGGATGTCCGCGGGGCTGTCCATCACCGACTTCTTGAACTGCACCGTGAGGTCGAAGTTCCCGCCGCTCTTCTTGGCGTTGATCTGCACAGGCGACGTCGCGCTCTTGTCGCCGATGGGCGTCTTGCACTCGTACGGGATCTGGACCTCCTTGCCCGTGAAGTCGGTCTGCCCACCGCCGCCACCGCTGGTGCCGCCGTCGTCCCCTCCGGTCGTGCCGCCGCTGTCGCTGCCCCCGGCGGAGCCGCCGGTGCCGCCTCCGGAGGAGCCGCTGGTGCCGCCCGTCGGAAGGCCGGTCGGCAGGCCCGTGGGGATGCCTGTGGGAATGCCTGTGGGCAGGCCGGTCGGCAGCCCCGTGGGCACACCGGTCGGCAACCCGCCCGTCGTACCGCCCGAACTCCCGCCCCCGCCGGTCACCTTGATGGTCGCCGCGGACTTCACCTCCTCCTTCGGCGTGCACTTGGTGTCCGTCGACATCGGCTTGCTGACGTTGATGTTGTACGCGTCCGGGGTCAGCGTGACCTCGCCGGCCGCCGTCAGCTTCAGCGTGCCCTTCATGTCGGACAGCTTCATGTCGCTGTTCTTGGGGATGGCCGGGTTCTCGCGCGGCCCCTCCATCGCGATGTCGGCGGTCTGCGCGCCGGCCGCCTTCAGCGTGCCGGTGGGCTTGACCGTGTTCTCCTCGAGGTCGATGACGTCGGGGTTCTTCGAGGCGGCCTGGACGAACTTCCACACCACCTCGACCTCGTCGCCGACCTTGGCCTCGGCCGGCGCGGTGATCTCCACCTTGGTGGTGCCCTGCACGGGATCCATGCCGGAGATCGCGGGCGGGATGCACTCGGTCTTGTAGGCGACCTCGGCCGCCTGCGCCGGGGCGGCGGCCAGCAGGATGCCGGCACCGCTCAGCATGAGGGCGACACCGCCCACGCTGATTCTGCGCGGACCGGCGGCCCCCCGGATCCTCTGACTCCGCGCACCAGGGGCCCCGCGGACCGGGCCGACCCTCCGTTGCCTGCTCACGTGTTTCCCTTCGTCGTCGGGCTGTTCTGTGGTGGTGCGGAGAGCTCTGACGGTGCGGAGAGCCGGCCTGCAGGCGCCCCCGGATCGGTGTCCGGGGTGAACCAGGGCAGGGTCGTGGTGGCCGTAGGGGCCGGGCCGCCCCCGGCCTCCTCCGTACGCGGCCGGCCCACCCAAGTGCCGGTCGAGGCGGTGCCGGTCGCCGACGGAGGGCCGGATGGCGTCCGCTGCAGCCCGAGTCTGGGCAGCCGGACGGTGATGTCGAGCAGGTGCACGCCCCGGTGCCGTCCGCCGCCGCCCGGTGCCCGCGGGCGTATCCGGTCGACGATCGCCATGCCGATGCGGAACACCGCGGACGGTACGACGACGAAGAGCAGGATCCAGAAGAGCGTGACGCCCCACGGACGGCCCACGCCCCATGGCTGCTCGGCGAGCACCTTCCCGCCGAACCTGAGCGAGACCGCGTAGTCGCCGTGGGCGCCCGCGGCCAGCTCGACCGGCAGCTTGATCCGGGCCTTCTTCCCCGGCGCGATGGTGCCGCGCCACTGCTGTTCCTCCCACTGCGGCGCGAACACGCCGTGGGAGGTGCCCACCTGGAAGACCGGGTCCTTGACGGGCGCCGAGCCGACGTTGCCGACGGTGAAGACCAGCTGACGGCCGGGCGGGGCGCCGAACCAGGTGAGGATCCCGCTCGACCCCTCGAGCCGGGTGTCCGTGAGCACCGACAGCTTCCCGGCGCCGTCTTGCTCCGGCAGCGGCTCGACGGGGTGGCCCGCGACCTTGAGTACGGCGTCGGCGGCGGCCTGTTCGCCGGTGACCGTGGCCACGTGCACGACGCACGGGCACGGCTCCGGCGGCTCGGCGACCGGCAGTTTCCTACTGAACTCCCCGTCGCCGTCCGTCGTGACGGCACGGCCGTCGCCGTTGGCACAGGAGTTGGTGCCGCCGATCACGCCTCTGCCGGGCGCCGACTGACCGCAGATGAGCAGCATCAACAGGGCCTTCGGGCGCCAGCCCTTCCCCGTGACGGTGAGGGAGCCACCCGCGCCCGCCTCGGACTTGGAGAGCGTCACGGCGGGCTTGTCGGCGGCGGAGGCGGGTACGGCCGCCGGCATGAGTACGAGGGCGAGGGCGGCCACCAGGGCGAGAACGGCCCCGATTGAGCCTGTCCGGCGATTGAGGACGAGCCCGTAGGGCGATTCGGGGATCCAGGGGGCTTGCCCCTTGGTTACGGGAAGGGGCGGGGTGGGGGAACAAGAGATCACGTGGCTGCTCCCGTCAACTCGTACTCCCTCTGTTGGGGTCGACCGTCCGGCCTGCGACCGCTCCGGCCGCGCAGGCCTCCTCCGCGGCGCACCCACCAGAAGGCGCCACCGCCCGCAGCCGCCAGCCCCGCCGCCACCCCCGCGAGCACTCCCCACGGCACGAAGCGGGCGGACGCCGTGGCCGTGTCCCGCGCGCCGCCCGCCGCCGTGGCCGTCAGCCTGATGTCCACCGAGTCGAAGGCCGGCGCGTCCGGCCACGGCTCGGTGAGCGTGACGCGGCGGCCGGGCAGCAGCTCGACCGGAAGCGTCCGGGCGCCGCGGTGCAGGACCTCACCGAAGACTCCGTCGGCCCGGACGGTGAGCCTCGGCGTCAGCACGGTGTTGCCGCGGTTCACCAGGTCGTACGAGATGTGCTCGCCCTCGGCCCGCACGTGTTCGACGGTGAGCGCCGCCAGTGTGGGCCCGCTGACCCGCAGCTGCAGCCTCACCGCTGCGTCGCGCCCGCCACTGCTCGCGACGATCGCACCGGGATGGTCGCCGGGCGTCGCGTCCCCCGGGACGGTCACGGTGAACGGCACGTCGGCCCGCGTGCGCGGCGGGATCCTCACCTTGCGCTCGGCGAAGGTGACCCACGCACCCGTGTCCGCCGACCGCTTGCGCAGCGACAGTCCACCGCCCCGGGTGTTGTCCGCGTCCGCACCCCGCAACTCCACCGTGACCGCCTTCGCCCCGGGGTTGACGACGGACACCGTGTCCTCGAGCACGGCCCCGGGCACGCCTTCGGCGTAGAAATACGACCGCCCACCCTTGGCAGGTCGCGTCCCCCCTCCGACGGAGGGCACGACAGACCACTCCGTGCCGCTGTCCGATGCCGTGGTGGTTGCGTTGTGGGCAGGCGTTCCGCATGGGCGATGGGGGTCCCCCCGCTCGAGCGAAGCCGAGAGTGGGGGAGGGTGGGCACAACCCACGACCGCGGGCGCCTCGGCGTATGACCTGTGCACCGGCGGTGCAGCCGCCCCGGCCACAAGTGGCAGAAGGAACACAAGCCACGCGGCACGGGTGGTGACGCGTGACGGCAAGGGCGGCGACATCGGCGGCTCCTGGTCGGTCATCGTGCAGGTGCAGCTCGGCTCGTACAGATCGCGTGGCGGGCGCTGAGGGCGCCGGCCCGTCAGCGCGCCGGCTGGTGGCGCCGCGTAAGCCACAACACTCCCGCGGCCCCCGCAAGCAGCACCGTGCCGCCGAGCGTGCCCAGCGCCACCGCCGAGTCCTCAGGCCCGGTCTGCGGCAGCTCCTCACCGCCCGCCGGCGCGCTCTGCGACGTACCGCCGCCTCCCGCGGCGGTGACGTCCAGGGTCAGCGACGGCTTGGGGTTGTTGGCGGGGGTGCACGTGGTCGTCGTCCCGAGGGCCTTGATGGTGAGCACGCCCGCGGTGAACGTGACCTTGCCGCTCTTCTTCGGCGTATAGGTCCCCGTCAGATCGCTGATCTTGATGGGTGTGTTGGCGGGGATCGCCTTTGCGTTGGGCGGCCCCGACACGGTGACGGAGCCGCTCTCCGCACCGCCCAGCTTGATGACCGCGCTCGGCTTCATCGCGCCCTTGCCCAGCTCGACCGGGCTGGACGAGACGCCTTTCTGGAATGACATGGTGAGCTTGTAGCCGCTGCCGCTCTTGACACCCTTGATGTCGATCGGCGAGACGGCCCCCTTGTTGCCGATCGGCGTCTTGCACTGGTAGTCGACGTCCACGACTTGGGCGTGGGCTGCGGGGGCGGCCATCAGCACCGCCGAGCCGCCGGCCAGGGCCGCGCCGAGCGCCAGCGCGGCCGTTCGCTTCTGGTACGTCCGGTACGACACCTCGAGTTCCCCTCATGCCGGTGACCCGTGCCGCAGTTCCTCGGTGCGTCCGTGCGCCCATGCATCCGTGTGTCCATGCATCCGTGCTTCGGCGTCGTCCGCACAAGTTACTGACGGCACATCAGATTGGGCGCTCAAGGTACGCCTGGGACCTTGTCGAGGGAAGACAACGGACGCGCCGGATCTCTGACGATCCGACGCGTCCGACAGCGGGCACGAAGAAGGGTTCGAACCGCGGGTAACAAATGGTGGGGGGCGGTGAAGGTTATGCGGGGGCGCCGAGTTCGGCCCACACGGTCTTGCCCGCCACCCCGGGGGTCCGTACAACTCCCCAGTCCAGACAGAGACGCTGGACGATGAACATGCCGTGCCCGCCGGGGCGTCCGGCGCGGTGCGGGGTGCGCGGGGCCGGGTGACCGGCGCCGCGGTCGGTGACCTCGACGCGCAGCACCTTGCTGTCGCAGGCGACCCACAGGCTCTCGGGCCCCTCGGCGTGCAGGCAGGCGTTGGTCACGAGCTCCGAGACGACCAGCAGCACGTCCTCGGCGGCCGCGCGCCGGTCGGCGGTCGCGGCGGGCAGCCAGCCCCAGTCGTAGAGCGCCTGCCGGGTGAAGTCGCGGGCGAGAGGGACGATTCCGCTCGCGCCGTTGAGGCTCAGCCTGCGGGAATGGAGGCCGACGGGGCGCTGCACGGACGCACCGTCCGCGGACGCGCCATTCGCGGACGCGCCGCTCTCCGACACGGCGTCCGCCGCCACGGCGAACACGCCATCGGATCCCGCGACACCCTCGGCCATCCCGGCAGCGCCGCCGGGTACCCCGGAAGCGCCGTCGGCGGCGGCACCCGATTCCGGGCCGCAGTCGCCCGGCGAGCAGGACCGGGTGGTGCTCATCAGCGCTTCACCTCACCGATTCACCGATTCACGGTTCAGGACGTTGGGACTGGGCTCGACTCGGCCTCAGGGCCGGACTCGGCGGGGACGGAACGGGGACGGAACGGAGACGAACAGGAGGACACTACGCACTCGCTGTGATGGCTGTTGACGGATTCAGGAAGTCTCCTGCCCGGCCGAACCGTGAGAACACCCACTTATTCGACACGGGACATGTGACACTCGTAACGCAGCAATCACGCTGAGACAACTGAGGCGTAACCATTCGGAGGTCTTTCCGAAGTCTTTGCCTGCGAGCCGTCGGCACGCCCGGCACTCTGGGACGCTCAGTCGGCCAGGGCCGCCTCGAGGGTCTCGTGCACCGTGAAAACGGCTTCGGCCCCGGTGATCTCGAATACCCGCGCCACCACCGGCCGCATTCCCACCAGATGGACTCCGCCACCCTGGCCGTCCGCCTTGAGGCGTGCGCCGAGCAGCACGTTCAGTCCGGTGGAATCGCAGAATTCCAGCTGGGAGCAGTCGACCACGAGGCGCGCATACCCGTCGGCGAGACAGCTTTCGAGGGGCTCGCGCAGCAGATCCGCGGTGTGGTGATCGAGCTCTCCCGCCGGTGTCACCACGGCGCTCGGTCCCTCTTCCCGGACTTCGACCAGAAGCCGGCCTCGATGTGCGCTGCCGACCGTCCCGCGGTCCATGCCGTCTCTCTCCCGACAGTCGTTCACTGCTGATTGACGCCCTTGAACACTACGCCCTCACCACGCCCTCTGGCACCCGAACAACCGCCCAGAATCGGGCATATCGCCAGATAACGCACTTGCGACAACGTCGCCAAAGCGGGTAGGGCTAGAGATAACAACTATCGACACGGCCGGCTTTGGAGGCGCCGCACACCGCAGTGCACGTATTGGCATCGGCAGCCATATGCCGAGAACGATGGAGGACATCATGTCACCCCGGCTCGACGAATCGCATGCTGACCTGGCGACGTCGACACCCCCACCGGTACTCCTCGAGACCGACCCCACCGGTCCCGACATCGAATCCGAAGTCACAGGTCCCGGCCTTCGGCCCGAACCCGCGGACTTGGGTTCCGGTTCCGGCATCGAGGCCATGGAAGGCCTCGACGGTCTCCCGGCGATCCCTCCGTACGACGAAGTGGCACCGGCGGACGCGCGGGCCCTGTCCAAGACCCTCTTCGAGCGGCTCGAGTCCCTTGAGGAAGGCACCCACGAGTACGCGTACGTACGCAACACCCTCGTCGAACTGAATCTCGCCCTGGTGAAGTTCGCCGCCTCGCGGTTCCGCTCCCGCAGCGAGCCGATGGAGGACATCATCCAGGTCGGCACCATCGGCCTCATCAAGGCCATCGACCGCTTCGAGCTCAGCCGGGGCGTCGAGTTCCCGACCTTCGCGATGCCGACCATCGTCGGCGAGATCAAGCGCTTCTTCCGCGACACCAGCTGGTCGGTGCGCGTACCCCGTCGGCTTCAGGAACTCCGTCTCGACCTGGCCAAGGCGGGCGACGAACTGGCCCAGAAGCTCGACCGCGCCCCCACGGTGGCGGAGCTGGCGGAGCGCCTGGGCATCTCGAACGACGAGGTGGTCGAGGGCATGGCCGCGAGCAACGCGTACACCGCGAGCTCGCTGGACGCCCAGCCCGAGGAGGACGACTCCGAGAGCGCACTCGCGGACCGCATCGGCTACGAGGACCACGGGCTCGAAGGCATCGAGTACGTCGAGTCGTTGAAGCCGCTGATCGCGGAACTCCCGCCCCGCGACCGGAAGATCCTCTCGCTCCGCTTCGTCGCCAACATGACGCAGTCGGAGATCGGCGACGAACTCGGCATCTCGCAGATGCACGTGTCGCGCCTGCTGTCGCGCACGTTGGTGCGGCTGCGCAAGGGGTTGACGGTCGAGGAGTGAGGGGCGGCCAGGGGCAACCGTGTCCCGGCCACCGCTGGAAGACATCCCGGACGGGCTGGGTACTCCAGCCCGTCCGGCGTTTGAGGACGAGCCCGAAGGGCGATCCGCCTCACGCCGCTACTGCGGCATTACCGCCGGAAACACCTTTCCCCGAACGCCCGCTTCCACCACTATGGGCACTCGTTACTCGCCGGTACACCGAAGTACCGGGCGGTCAGGCCTGCTTGGGCGAGGAGGCGTGCGGATGGAACGGCTCGGCCGAACGGACAGCATCACTTCGACCGCACACTCGGCCGGACAGCCGCCCGGACAGCCGACCCCGCAGGGCATCCACGCGCAGACCCCCGACGCCCGCCTCACCGAACTACTCCGCGCCAACGCCCCCACCGCATACCCGGCACTGCGCGAGCTCCGCCGACGCCACCGCCCCGCCGTCCTCGGCTACGCCCGTCTGTGCGGCATCGGCGAGAACTCCGCGCGGCAGCTCACGGCACAGGCGTTCGCGCTCGCCGCGCACGAGGTGAAACAGGGCGCGGAACCGCGTGGGACGTGGCGGCACCACCTGCTGCGGCATGTACTGCGCGTGGCCCGCGCCTGGGCCGCCGACGCCCGCAGCGGACGCCTCGCCCCCGGGCTGCTCGCCCGCTTCGACGCGGCGGCGGAGGCGAGTGATCCGTACGGGCCGGCGTCCCCTGGCTCCTCCCACCCCGGCGATCCGACATGCCCGGCCGACCCGGTCGTCCTGGCCGCCTTCCACAGCCTCCCGATCCGCCTGCAGGGCATCCTCTGGTACGGCGTGGTGGACGAGGAACCGGACCCGAACACGGCCGTCTACGTGGGCGCTTCGTCCCACGAGGTCGCCCAGCTGAAGGACTCGGCCCTGAACGCGATGCGCAGGGCCTGGCTGAACTCGCACCTGACGCACTACGGAGACACCCGCTGCCGCGGCTACGGCCGCCTCATCGAGGAGGCGGTACGCCCCGGATACGCCCGGCACAGCCCGGACCTCCACACCCACCTCGCCGAATGCACGTGCTGCAGCACGGCGTACGCGCGGCTGGCCCGCCTGCGGGACACACCGCGGGAGGTGCTGGCGGAGGGGTTGCTGGGGTGGGGCGGGGCCGAGTACGCGGGCCGCGGCGTTGCGTTCGCAGGGGGCGGCGGCGGTACGGCGGGCGGCGTCGGCATCGCGTATGGCCTTTCGCGGCGCGCCGGTAGGGCCGGTCGGGCCGGGATGGCCGCGCACGCCCGCTCAGGGCCGGGTGCGGCCGCGACCGGGTCGGCATCCGGCCGCTGGGGCGGGGGCGAGGCAGCTGACTGGTGGCCCTCGCGGCGCGTCATACTCGCCTCGGTCGCCGTGGGCGTGGCCCTGGCCCCGCTCCTCGTAATGCTGCTGTCGAGCGACTCCGAACCGGCCGGGCGCGGGGCCATGCTGCCCCCGCAGCAGCCGCCCGTCACGGTGACGGCGACCGCGACGGTCTCCGCCTCGGCATCCCCGCCGACCGCGCCCACGATGTCCGCAAGGCCGACCAACTCGGCGAACCCCTCCCCACGGCCCCCGCTGCCCCCGTCACCGACCCGGACAAAGGCCCCCGCACCCCCGCCACCGGGCGCCCGCTTCACCCAGTTCGTCAACGCGGCCTCGGGACTGTGCCTGGACATCCGCCCGTACGCCTACCCCCAGAACGGCACGGACGTGGTCACCGCGCCCTGCGGCTCCTCCCCCACCCAGCGGTGGCGCGTGGACGCCGACCGCGGCGTCATCCAGTCGTACGCGGCTCCCGCATACTGCCTGGACAGCCGCGGAGACACCGACAAGACCATCGGCATCTGGACCTGCTCCTCCGCCGACGGCCCCAACGGCCTCAACCTGACCTTCACCGTCGACACCCACGGCACGATCCACCCGGCCATCGCCCCGGACCGAGCCGTCACCCCGTACTCGGAAGCCCCGGGCTCCCGGCTCGCCCAACTCCCCGCCGAGGGCGGGCCCGCCCAGCGCTGGACAGCGGGGGCAACCCCGGTCTGACGGACGCTGCGAGCGCCCCGGACCCTGACACCGACACCTCTAACTGACGCAACACTAGGGAAGCCGGGGATCCAGTCGGCAAGTTCCTGGCGGTTGCATAGCGGCGGCTCGGGCGACGTCGCGCCGGGGCTCGGCATAGGTGAAGGCGATGACCTGCCGTCAGACCTCGCGCACCCCTCGTCGCCACACCCCCGCCACCAGCGGCACCCCCGGCCGGTACGCCAGGTGCACATGGCTCGGGGCGTCGAGCAGGGCGAGGTCGGCGTGCGCGCCGGGGGCGATGCGGCCGATGTCGGCCCGGCGCAGGGCCGTCGCCCCGCCCGCCGTCGCCGACCACACCGCCTCGTCCGGGGTCATCCCCATGTCCCGTACCGCGAGGGCGATGCAGAAGGGGACCGAGGAGGTGAAGGACGAGCCCGGGTTGCAGTCCGTCGAGAGGGCGACTGTGGCGCCTGCGTCGAGGAGGCGGCGGGCGTTCGGCCAGTCGGCCCGGGTGGAGAACTCGGCGCCGGGGAGGAGGGTTGCGACCGTCTGAGAGTGGGCCAGGGCGTCGACGTCCTCGTCCGTCAGGTGCGTGCAGTGGTCGGCCGATGCCGCGTCCAGTTCGACCGCCAGCTGGACGCCCGGGCCGTACGAGAGTTGGTTCGCGTGGACGCGCGGGTGCAGGCCCTTCGCCTTGCCCGCCGTGAGGATCGTGCGGGCCTGGTCGCCGTCGAAGGCGCCCTTCTCGCAGAAGACGTCGATCCAGCGGGCGTACGGTGCACAGGCGTTCAGCATGGCGCCCGTCACCAGGGCTACATACGCGGCCGGGTCGTCGGCGTAGTCCGGTGGGACGATGTGGGCACCCAGGTACGTCACCTCGTCCGTGTGCGCCGACGCAATGCGCAGGGCTCGGGCCTCGTCCTCCACCGTCAGGCCGTAGCCCGACTTCGTCTCGAACGTCGTCGTGCCCTGGTGCAGGGCCTCGCGCAGGTAGCGGGTGAGGTTCGCCTCCAGGTCGGCATCCGTCGCGGCGCGCGTCGCGGCCACCGTCGTGCGGATGCCGCCCGCGGAGTAAGGGCGCCCCGACATACGGGCGTTGAACTCCTCCGTACGGTCGCCCGCGAAGACCAGATGCGAGTGGGAGTCCACGAAGCCGGGGATCACGGCCCGGCCGTCCGCGTCGTACGCCGTGTCGGCGGCGGGGGCCCCGGCCGCCGGGCCGACCCAGGCGATGCGCTCGCCCTCGATCACCACGGCCGCGTTCCGCAGGAGGCCCAGAGGGCCCTCGCCCGCGCTCGGGTCGTTGGTGACCAGGCTGCCGATGTTGGTGATGAGCGCAGTGGTTCCGGCGGTGGTCATGGTTTCAGTGAGTCCTCTCGGCGAGCTAGCCGCGCAGCGCTTCGATCGATTCCGCCAGCGCCGACGGTACGTCCGGGATCAGGGTGTGCACCCCGTCGCGTACGACATGGCGGCCGCCCACGACCGTGTGGCGGATGTCCGCCGACGTGGCCGCGAAGACCGCCGTTTCGGCACCGAGGCGGGGCAGGGTGCCGGCCGTGCGGACCGAGTCCAGGGTGACGGTGGTGAAGTCGGCGAGGGCGCCCGCCTCGAGTACGCCCGCTTCGGGGACGCCCGCGTCGTCGGCCCAGCCGAGCGCCGCGTAGCCGTCCGCCGTGGCCGCCCGCAGCAGGGCAGCCGCCGTCCAGTGGCCGCGGGTCCGGGTGCGCAGCCGCTCGTTCAGCTCCATCGCCCGCGCCTCCTCCAGGAGGTCGATCACCGCGTGGCTGTCGGAACCGAGGGAGAGCGGGGAGCCTGCCTTCTGGAGGGCCGCCGCCGGGCCGATGCCGTCTGCCAGGTCCCGTTCCGTCGTCGGGCACATGCAGGTGCCCGTGGTCGTGGAGCCGATCAGGCGGATGTCCTCGGGTGTGAGGTGTGTGTTGTGCACGCCTGTCGTGCGCGGGCCCAGCACGCCGTGGTCGGCGAGGAGTTGCGTCGGCGTGCGGCCGTGCGCCGCGCGGCACGCGTCGTTCTCGGCGGTCTGCTCGGAGAGGTGGACGTGGAGGGGTGCCCGGCGGGCGCCGGCCCATTCGGCGACCGTCGCGAGCTGGTCGGCCGGGACCGCTCGTACCGAGTGGATCGCCGCGCCGATCCGCGCGTGGTCCTGCTCCTTCAGCAGGGGGCCCTCCAGCAGCGACGCCCGCTCCGCCCACGCCTGCGCCGTGCCGTCGGAGAACCGCAGCTGGTGCTTGTTCGGTGGCTCGCCGAAACCGGACGAGACGTACGCCGTGTCGAGGAGCGTGATGCGGATACCGGCCTCCGACGCCGCCGCGATCAGCGCCTCTCCCATCGCGTTCGGGTCGGCGTACGGGGTGCCGCCCGGCGCGTGGTGCAGATAGTGGAACTCGCCGACCACCGTGACGCCCGCGAGCGCCATCTCCGCGTACACCGCCCGCGCGAGCGCGTGGTACGTCTCGGGGGTCAGCCGGTCCGCGACCGAGTACATGATCTCGCGCCACGTCCAGAACGTGCCGGAGCCGACCTGCACGGTGCCGCGCAGCGCACGGTGGAAGGCGTGCGAGTGGGCGTTGGCGAGGCCGGGGATCGTCAGGCCGCGGAGGATCTCGGCGCCGGGGGGCGGAGTGTCGGCTCCCTTGCGGACGGCGGTGATGCGGCCGTCCGCCACCTCGACGGCCACGCCCGGCTCGACGTACGTGTCGAGCCAGGCCTGTTCCAGCCAGTACGTCTGCGGGTTCTGCGGATTCACCTGCACGCCAGACCTTCCAGTACGTCGGCGAGTGCGGTCACGCCGGCCAGGCAGTCGTCCTCCGACGCGTACTCGGCCGGCGAGTGCGAGACGCCGGTGGGGTTGCGTACGAACAGCATGGCGGTGGGGATCGAGCCGGAGAGGATTCCGGCGTCGTGTCCCGCGCCGGTGCCGAGGACGGGGACCCTGATGTCCGTGTCCCTGCCCTTGCCCAGGATGCGGGCCATTTCGTCTCGTAGTGCGTGCTCGAACTCGACGACCGGCGTGAACGATTCCCGTACGACGGCCAGTTCGATGCCGTGCCGGTCCGCGTACTCGCGGGCCGCCTTCTCGATGCCCTCGACGACCGTGTCGAGGGTCCCCTGGTCGGCGGCGCGGGAGTCGAGCCAGCCGCGGACCAGGGACGGAATGGCGTTGACGCCGTTCGGCTCGACCGCGATCTTGCCGAACGTGGCTACAGCGCCAGCGAGTTCCGCCTCGCGGCGGGCCGCCAGGACCGTCTCCGCGTACGACAGCATCGGGTCGCGGCGGTCGACCAGGCGGGTCGTGCCCGCGTGGTTGGCCTCGCCGCGGAAGTCGAAGCGCCAGCGGCCGTGGGGCCAGATGGCGCTGGCGATGCCGACTCTGTCGCCTGTCAGGTCGAGGGCTCGGCCCTGTTCCACGTGGAGTTCGACGAAGGCGCCGATACGGGCCAGGCGGTCCGGGTCCGGGCCGATCGTCTCCGGGTCGTAGCCGGCCCTCTCCATGGCCTGCGGGAGGGTGATGCCGTCCGCGTCGCGGAGCCTGTGCGCCTGCTCGGGGGTCAGCTGTCCCGCGGTGAGGCGGGAGCCTACGCAGGCCAGGCCGAAGCGGGCGCCCTCCTCGTCGCCGAAGTTCGCGATCGCCAGGGGCCTGGTGAACTCCGCTCCCCTGTTGCGGAGTTCGTCCAGGGCGGCGAAGGCGGAGACCACGCCGAGGGGGCCGTCGAAGGGGCCGCCGTCGGGGACGGAGTCCAGGTGGGAGCCGGTGACCACGGCGTCTCCCTGCGTGGGGTCGCCGAGCCAGGCCCACTGGTTGCCGTTGCGGTCCAGTTCGTAGGTCAGGCCGCGGGTTTCGGCCTGCGCCTTGAACCACGACCTGCAGTCGGCGTCTGCGCCGGTCCATGCGTACCTGCGGTAGCCGCCGCTTTCCGGGTTGCGGCCGATGGGTTTCAGGTCCTGCCACATCTGGTGGAACGACGGTGGATGTTCCCCGACCCCGCCCCTTCCCGAAACCGGGGGCTCTGCCCCCGGACCCCGGGGTGGTGACTGCCGTCCGCCGTCTGCGGGTGCGTCTGTGCCCACCCTCCCCCACTCTCGGCTTCGCTCGAGCGGGGGGACCCCCATCGCCCCAGCGGAACGACTGCCCACAGACGCTGCGGCACCGCCGCCCACGGACGCCGCGGAGCGGCCGCCCTCAACGCCCTTCGGCGAGTTCACTCGCCCTCCCGCATGGGAACCCGAACCCCGCGCTCCCGCGCCACCTCGTCCGCCCGGTCGTACCCCGCGTCCACATGCCGGATCACGCCCATCCCGGGATCGTTCGTCAGCACGCGGCGGATCTTCTCGCCCGCCAGCGGCGTACCGTCCGCCACCGTCACCTGGCCCGCGTGGATGGAGCGGCCCATGCCGACGCCGCCGCCGTGGTGGATGGACACCCACGACGCGCCCGAGGCCACGTTCACCATCGCGTTCAGCAGCGGCCAGTCCGCGATCGCGTCCGAACCGTCGAGCATCGCCTCCGTCTCGCGGTACGGGGACGCCACCGAGCCGCAGTCGAGGTGGTCGCGGCCGATCGCGAGCGGTGCCGCGAGTTCGCCGCTGGCCACCATGTCGTTGAAGCGTTCGCCGGCGCGGTCCCGTTCGCCGTAGCCGAGCCAGCAGATGCGGGCCGGGAGTCCCTGGAAGTGGACCCGCTCCTCCGCCATCTTGATCCAGCGCGCGAGCGACTCGTTCTCCGGGAACAGGTCCAGGATCGCCTTGTCCGTCTTGGCGATGTCCGAGGCCTCGCCCGACAGCGCGGCCCAGCGGAACGGGCCCTTGCCCTCGCAGAACAGCGGCCGGATGTAGGCCGGTACGAAGCCGGGGAACGCGAACGCCCGGTCGTAGCCCGCGAGCTGGGCCTCGCCGCGGATCGAGTTGCCGTAGTCGAAGACCTCGGCGCCCGCGTCCATGAAGCCGACCATCGCCTCCACGTGACGGGCCATCGACTCCCGGGCGCGCTGCGTGAAGTCCGCAGGCTTCTCCGCCGCGTACGAGGCCATGTCGTCGAAGGCCACGCCCAGCGGGAGGTACGACAGCGGGTCGTGGGCCGACGTCTGGTCGGTCACGATGTCGATGGGGGCGTTCATGGCGAGGAGCTGCGGGACGAGCTCGGCGGCGTTGCCGAGGACGCCGATGGAGAGCGGACGGCGGGCGTCGCGGGCCTCGACCGCCAGCTGGAGTGCGTGGTCGAGCGAGTCGGCCTTGACGTCCAGGTAGCGGTGCTCGATGCGGCGCTCGATGGCGCGCGGGTCGCAGTCGATGCAGATGGCGACGCCGTCGTTCATGGTCACGGCGAGCGGCTGGGCGCCGCCCATGCCGCCCAGACCGGCGGTCAGCGTGATGGTTCCGGCGAGGGTGCCGCCGAACTTCTTCGCCGCCACGGCCGCGAAGGTCTCGTAGGTGCCCTGCAGGATGCCCTGCGTACCGATGTAGATCCACGAGCCGGCCGTCATCTGGCCGTACATCGTCAGGCCGAGGGCCTCCAGCCTGCGGAACTCCTCCCAGTTGGCCCAGTCGCCGACGAGGTTGGAGTTGGCGATCAGCACCCGCGGCGCCCACTCGTGCGTCTGCATCACGCCGACCGGGCGACCCGACTGCACGAGCATCGTCTCGTCCTGCTTGAGGGTCTGCAGCGTGCGGACCATGGCGTCGAAGGAGCGCCAGTCGCGGGCCGCCTTGCCCGTGCCGCCGTAGACGACGAGCTTGTCGGGGTGCTCGGCGACCTCGGGGTCGAGGTTGTTCTGCAGCATCCGCAGAGCGGCCTCCTGCTGCCACCCCAGGGCGCTCAGCTCGGTGCCACGCGGCGCTCGTACGGGGCGGGGTCCTGACATGGTCTGCCTCCTTGCCTTGCGGCGGGCCTGCGGATGTTGCATCGGATATTCACATCCTGGCTTCCTGAATAGAACTAGTCAATACATTCCCTTCGGTCGGTACGGCGGCGCGGGCGCGCGCCGGGTGGTTGTCTGGAACGCATGGGCGAGGGTGCGGAACACGAGAACGGACAGAACGAGCGGCACAGGCACGAGGACGAACAGAACGAGCGGTACAGGCAGAGGGAACAGCGCGACGCGGGCGCTCGACGCGACGAAGCCGTGCGCGCCGCCGTCGAGCAGGGGCTCATCGGCCCTGGAAGTCCCATCATCGGGCTCCTCGACGTGGCCGGCATCCGCGCCGCCGCCACCGCGCTCCGCGACGCGTTCGACCAGGTCACCCCACCCGGTACGCCCGTACTGCACGCCTTCGCCGTGAAGGCGACCCCGCTCGTGCCCGTACTGCGACTCCTCGCCGCCTGCGGCATCGGCGCGGAGGTCGCGAGCCCCGGCGAGCTGGCGCTGGCCCGCGCGGCCGGGATACCGGTCGGCCACACCGTGCTGGACTCCCCCGCCAAGACCGTCGACGAACTGCGCGAGGCCCTCACCCTCGGCATCGCCGTCAACGCCGACAATCCTCAGGAGCTGTCCCGCATCGACGACCTGGTCGCATCGGCCCCCACCGCCTCGCCGCTGGGCCTGCGCGTGAACCCGGGCGTCGGCCGCGGTTCGATCGAGGCCCTGTCCACGGCCACGGCCACCTCCAAGTTCGGGGTCGCGCTGCTCGACGAGGGCGCCCGCGCCTGGGTCGTCCGCGCCTATCTGGACCGCCCGTGGCTGACCCGGCTGCACGCGCACTCCGGCTCCCAGGGCCTGCCGCTGGAGCTGATGGCACAGGGTGTCGCGACGACATACGAGCTGGCCGAGGAGATCAACGCGGCGGCCGGGCGGCGGCAGATCGACACCATCGACATCGGCGGCGGCCTGCCGGTCGACTTCACGACGGACGATCCGACCCCGGCCTACGGCACGTACGCGCGACTGCTCAAGCGGGAGGTGCCGGGGCTGCTCGACGGGCGCTACGGGCTGGTGACGGAGTTCGGACGGTCACTGCTCGCCAAGCACGGCACGGTGCTGGCGCGCGTCGAGTACGCGAAGTCGTCGGGCGGCCGGCCGATCGCGGTCACGCACGCGGGCGTGCAGGTCGCGACCCGTACCGTCTACGCGCCGGAGCTGTGGCCCCTGCGGATCGCCGCGTACGACGCGAAGGGCCGCCCCAAGACCGGGCCCGACGTCGTCCAGGACATCGCGGGCCCGGCCTGCTTCGCGGGCGACCTGCTCGCCACGAACCGCTCGCTCCCGCTGCTCGAGCAGGGCGACCACGCCGCGGCGCTGGACACCGGCGCGTACTACTTCGCGCACCACTACGCGTACAACTCCCTCGCCCGGCCCGCGATCTACGGGTTCACCGCCGACGCGGGCCGCGGGGTGCGCTTCGCCGTGGTCCGGGGCCCGCAGACGCTCGACGAGATCGTCGCCGAGTCGGGCGGGGCCCACGCGGGGGCGCTCACGGACGGCATCTGACCCACCTCGCAGACCCTTGCGGGTGCGCCACGCGCGCGTGGGCGCATTCCGTTCCCCGGACGGGGCAGACAGTTCTCCGACGGAACGACGGAAGATCCGACGGACCGGTGAAACGACGGAACGGCGGATCGCACGGATCGGGGGAGGTTCTCGTGTCCACCGCAGAAACCGCTGCCGCCACACAGCCGGCCGAGGAGCCGTCGCTCAAGCGCGCCATCGGCCCCAGACTGCTGATCCTCTTCGTGATCGGCGACATCCTCGGCACCGGCATCTACGCCACCACCGGCAAGGTCGCCGGCAAGGTGGGCGGGGCGCTGTGGCTGCCGTTCGTCATCGGCTTCGTCGTGGCGATCCTGACGGCCGCCTCGTACGTGGAGCTCGTCGGCAAGTACCCGAAGGCCGCGGGCGCCGCCCTCTACACGCAGAAGGCGTTCCAGCTGCCCTTCTTCACGTTCATCATCGCCTTCATGGTGATGTGCTCGGGACTGTCGTCCGCGAGCGCGGCGGCCCGTGCCTTCAGCGGCGACTACATGAGCGAGCTGACGAACAACGTGCTGCCGCCCACGCTGATCGCGATCCTCTTCATCGTTGCCCTCGCCGCGCTGAACCTGCGGGGCGTCTCGGAGTCGGTGAAGGCGAACGTGGTCTTCACGCTCGTCGAGCTGTCCGGTCTGCTGATCATCCTCGGCATCGGTGCGTACGCCGTCCTGACGGGCGGCGGGGACCCCTCGCGGCTGGGCGACTTCGAGGCGGAGGGCACCGGATACGCCCTGCTCACCAGCGTGCTCGGGGCCACCGCGCTCGGCTTCTTCGCGTTCGTCGGCTTCGAGGACTCGGTCAACATGGCCGAGGAGACGAAGGACCCGGGCCGCAGCTTCCCCCGGGCGATCTTCATCGGTGTGGCCGTGACGGGCACGATCTACGTCCTGGTGGCGCTGATCTCCTCGCTCCTTGTCGACTACCGGGTCCTGGAGGGATCGAGCGGGCCGCTGCTCGAGGTCGTGAAGGCGGGCGGTGTCGACTTCCCGCACAAGCTCTTCGCGCTCATCGCGCTGTTCGCCGTCAGCAACTCGGCGCTGATCAACCTCATGATGGCGTCGCGGCTGTGCTACGGCATGGCGAACGAGCGGATCCTGCCGCGCGGCATGGGCCGGGTCCTGCCCCGGCGCCGCACACCGGTGGTGGGCATCGTCTTCGTCTCGCTCCTGGCGATCGGCCTGGTCTCGACGGGCGAGATCGAGGGCCTGGGCGACACCACGGCGTTCCTGCTGCTGTGCGTGTTCGCGGTGGTCAACGTCGCGGTACTGGTGCTGCGCCGCGACCACGTCGAGCACAAGCACTTCCGTACGCCGACGCCGCTCCCCGTCCTGGGCGCCCTCACCGCCATCATCCTGGCCAGCCCTCTCGCGGACCGGGCCGCCGACGTCTACATCCGGGCCGGTGTGCTGCTCGCGCTCGGGATCGCCCTGTGGGGGGTGAACAAGCTGGTGCTGCGGGCGCGGGGCGAGGACTGAGGGCCGGCGGACGCTCGGCAGCTGACTGACTCTCGGCAGCGCACTAGACGAGGGCGTCCGTTCGGCGCCGGGAGCCGCCGGGGGCCGCGTCGCCTGCCGCGACGCCCGTGGTGCGGTAGCCCTTGACCTGCTTGCCCGCCGGGGCTCCTGCGCCGCGGCCGAGCCAGTCGACGCGTACCCACAGCAGCGCGTTGTCCTTGCGCTCGCGGCGGCCCAGGCGCGCGGCCTTCAGCCAGAGCCCGGCACCGAGGCCGGCGAGCAGCATGCCGCCCGCCGCCGGCACGGCGAAGGCGCTGCCCAGCGCGGCGAGGAAGGCGAGCAGCAGCCACCAGCGGTGGCCGCGCCGCCAGTTGCGCACGGTCACGGCGCGGTCCTGCAGCACATCGTGCTTGCCCGCGCGTGCGGCACCGGCGGCGAGTGCGGCGTACCGCTTCCTGCGCGTGTACGCCACCGTGGCGGCGGCCAGCAGGAACAGGGCGGCGCCGCCGAGCACCCCGATACGGCGGCCGGTGAGGCCGGGCGGTAGTACGCCGATTCCGGCGGCGAACACACCGAGCCACCACAGCGGTGCGGCTCCGGCGCGCACGACCACCGCGACCCGAGCCAGTCCTTGACCTCCGCGTGCCACGCTCTGCCTCCCTACGGCTCTGTTCAGCGAGGGAGGGTAGTGGCGGACTCTGAGGAGGCGATGAGAAACGGGGCACTCCACCGGGTGATTACTCGACGAACAGGCCCCGCCCCGCCGCCTTCGTGTCGAACTCCTCCAGGCGCGCCTGGGCGTCCGGCAGGTCGTCGCACATGGCCTCCAGCAGGACCCGGCCGAGGAGCATCGGCGCGCAGGCCGTGTCGAAGGCGAGGCCCGTGCCGACGGCGGCGGGCAGCAGAAGGTCCGACACCTTCGCCACCGGGGCGAATGCGCTGTCGGCGACGGTGACCACCGTCAGCCCCACCTCCTGTGCGTACGTCAGCGCGTCCACGACCTCCCGCGGATGGCGCGGCAGCGCGAAGCAGAGCAGCGCCGTCGCCCCGGCCCGGGCGGCCGCGTCGATGCGGTCGGCGAGCATCGAACCGCCCTCGTTCAGCAGCCGTACGTCCGGATGCACCTTCGCGGCGAAGTACGCGAAGCCGTACGCCTGGGACGCGGCCGCGCGCAGGCCGAGGACCGGGAGCGGGCGGGACGCCGCGAGCAGGCGTCCGGCGCGGGCCACCGGCCGCGGATCGGCGAGCAGTTCCGCGAGATGGCGGAGGTTCTCGATCTCCGCCTCGACCGCCTGCTGGTACTCGTTGTACGAGGTCGCGCCCGCCGGGGCCTCCGCCGGTGCCACCTCGCGCAGGTGCCTGCGCAGCGCCGGATAGCCGTCGAAGCCGAGCGCGACCGCGAAGCGGGTCACCGACGGCTGGCTGACGCCGGCGAGCTCGGCCAGCTCCACGCTGGACAGGAACGGCACGTCGGCGGCCCAGCGCACCATGCTGTGCGCGATGCGGCGCTGGGTGGGCGTCAGCCGGTGGCCCTCGAAAAGCGCCTGCAGCCGCGCAGCCGGGCTGTCGTTCACGCTCATGTCCGTGTTTCCCCTCGTCACGTCGGGTCCCGTCACGGCGTCGCCCCCGTTCCTCACGTCGGACGCCGCCATCGCGTCGGACCCGTTCATCGCGTCGGACCCCGTCATGCCGTCGCCCCCGTTCCTCACATCGGACCCCGCCATGCCGTCGCCCCCTCCCTCGCTTCGGACCCCTTCACCACGTCGGATACCAGGTCCGTGAACCGGTCGAGCAGTGCGGCCGCGGCGCTTACGTCGTCGGTGAGCGGCCGGTCCGCGAGGTCCGGGTCGAGCACCGACTCGGCCAGCTCCAGCGCCCGCCCCACCGGCAGCTCCGGCTCGGGCCGCAGGTCGCGCTGGCGCAGCGCGCGTACGGCGGCGACGAGTTCGCAGCCGACGACGAGCCGGAACGCCCCGCAGGCCCGCAGCGTCTGCCGGGCCGCGAGCGACGCGAAGCTGGCCTGCTCCTCGACGCCCCGGGAGAGTACAGCGTGGCCGAGCGAGGCCGGCGCGGAGAAGGCCCGCAGATCGCCGAGCGCGGCCCCGGCGGCGTACTCCAGGATCATCACCCCGGACGAGGCGGGCTCGTGGTCGGCCAGGAAGGGCCGCAGACGCGTGTACGCCGGTTCGTTGAGGGTCGACAGGCGCGAGGTCGACAGGCGGGCGACCGAGGCGAGGGCGAGCCTGAAGTGGTCCAGGGCCAGGGCGAGCTGGGCCATGTAGAAGCCGCCGTGGTGGTAGGCCGCCATGTCCTCGGGGGAGATCAGCGGGTTCTCGGCGGCCGCGTTGATCTCGACGGTCAGTATGTCCTCGAGGGTGTCCGCAGCGTCGTGCGCGGGCCCGTGGATCTGCGGCAGGCAGCGGAAGCCGTACGGGTCCTGGATGCGGCCGAGCGGCGGGACGGGGCGTTCGGCGGCGCCGATGAGCTCGCGCATGAGCCGGGCGACCTCGTACGAGCCGCGGTGGCGGCGGGCCGCGTGCACGGGCTCCGCGTACGCCTCGTGCGAGCCGTCGACCGCGAGCAGCGACAGCGCGGCGACGACCTGGGTGGCGTCGATGAGGCCGCGCAGTTCGTGCAGGGCGAGCGCGGACTGGCCCAGGGTCAGGGCGTTGCTGCTGATGAGGGCGAGCGCGTCGTTGTTGTCGAGCGGCTGCGGCTCGGGGCCCTGACCCCGCCAGGGGTGTTCGCCGGCGAGCGCGAGGCCTACCTGGGCGAGGGCGGCTATGTCGCCGGTGCCGACCGAGCCGAATTCGTTGACGACGGGGTACGCGCCGGTCTCCAGCGCGTCGCACAGCGCGGTGACGACGCCGGGGCGCAGGCCCGCGCCGCCCGCGAGCAGCTGGTTGGCGCGCACCGCGAGCATCGCCCGGACCTGCCGGGCGGGCAGCTCCTCGCCGATCGCGCCGGCGTGGCTGCGCAGCAGGCGCAGTCCGTGTCCGGCGGCGGCCTCGGTGGGCACGTCCTCGCTGCGGTTGGCGCCGACCCCGGTGGAGCGGCCGTAGACGCGACCGGTCGCGGCGATCTCGCGCGCGGCGTCCCAGGACTCCTTGACGCGCTTCAACGCCTCGGCGCCCGCCAGGGGGCGGGCGGTGCCGTCGGCGAGCCGCACGACGTCGGCGATCGCCAGCTCCTGCCCGTCGAGGACCACGCTGCCGGACGGCCTACGAGCCGCCGTATCCACACTGCGAGACGACATCACGCGCAATTCCTCCCTCTCCGGACGCCGGCGTCTTACCCCTCGGCCATATGTAACCAGCGATTAACGCCGAAGCATTGACAACCTATTCATTACCGAGAACTCTGCATGACGATATGCAGACCGGGCAAGGGACAACTCATGATCCAATTCGATGCGGTCCACAAGCGCTTCCCCAACGGCACAACGGCGGTCCATGACCTCTCCCTCGACATGCCGGAAGGCGGCGTCACCGTACTCGTCGGATCCTCCGGCTGCGGAAAGACCACGACCCTCCGCATGATCAACCGAATGGTCGACCCGACCTCCGGAACCATCCGGGTCGGCGGCCGCGACGTCCTCCAGCAGGACGCCGCGGAGCTTCGCCGCTCCATCGGCTACGTCATCCAGCAGGCCGGACTCTTCCCGCACCGCACCGTGCTCGACAACATCGCCACCGTGCCGCTGCTGCTCGGCTGGGGCCGCAAGAAGGCGCGTACGCGGGCGGCGGAGCTGCTGGAGACCGTGGGCCTGCCCACCGAGGCCGGCAAGCGCTACCCGCACCAGCTCTCCGGTGGCCAGCAGCAGCGCGTCGGCGTGGCCCGCGCACTCGCCGCCGACCCGCCGGTGCTGCTGATGGACGAGCCGTTCGGTGCGGTCGACCCCGTCGTACGCACCCAGCTCCAGGACGAACTGCTCAGGCTCCAGAAGGAGTTGAGCAAGACCATCGTCTTCGTCACGCACGACATCGACGAGGCCGTCCGGCTCGGCGACCGCATCGCGGTCTTCCGCACCGGCGGCCATCTCGTCCAGTGCGCCTCGCCCGCCGAACTCCTCGCCCGCCCGGCGGACGACTTCGTGGCGGACTTCCTCGGCGCCGAACGCGGCCTGAAGCTGCTCTCGCTGACGACGCTGGGGGACGTCCCGCAGGGCCCGGCGCCGGAGGGCGCCCGCTGGGAACTGGTCCTCGACAGCGCCCGTACGCCCCTCGGCTGGCGCGACACGGAGGCCCCGAAGGACGCTCCCCTCACGCCCGTACGCCCCCTGCGCGACACCGACGCGCTGCTGTCCGCGCTCAACGAGGCCGTCGCCTCACCTGCCGGGTTCGTGGCCCGCGTCGACGCCGACGGCGCCCTCACCGGCGTCACCTCGCGCGACGACATCCACATCCACGCAGGACGCGCCCACGCCGAAGCGAGTGTCGCCGCATGACCATCGAGTGGAGCTGGATATCCGGCCATGCGGGCGACCTGGCCGCCCTCACCGTCTCGCATCTCCAGGCCGCCCTGTCCGCCGTCTTCTTCGGGCTGCTGATCTCCCTGCCGCTGGCCGTTGTGGCGCACCGGATCCGCCCGCTGCGCGGCTTCCTGCTCGGCCTGTCGAACGTCTTCTTCACGATTCCGTCGATCGCGATCTTCGTACTGCTGCTCCCGGTCTCCGGTCTGACGCGCACCACCACCGTCATCGGCCTGACGGTCTACACCCTGGTCGTGCTGCTGCGGAACACCGTCGAGGGCCTCGACTCCGTCCCCACCAGGACGAAGGAGGCTGCGACGGCCATGGGCACCAGGCCGCTGCGCGTGCTGCTCACCGTCGAGCTCCCGCTCGCCCTCCCGGTGATCATGGCGGGCGTCCGGATCGCCACGGTCATGTCGATCTCCCTCGTCTCGGTGGCGACCTACATCGGCGACGGCGGCCTCGGCCAGCTGTTCACCGACGGCTTCCAGCGCAACTTCCCCACCCCGGTCCTGGTCGGCGTCGCCCTGACGCTGCTGCTGGCCCTGGTCGCGGACGCGCTGCTGGTCGCCGTCCAGCACGTCCTGACTCCCTGGACCCGTCAGAAGCGGGGGGCCTGAGCCCATGTACGAGCTGTTCAAGAACCTCGGCGCCTGGCTGGTCAGCGGCGAGCAGTGGTCCGGCCCCGACGGCATCGCACACCGCCTCGCCGAGCACCTCCAGTACTCGCTGCTGGCCACGCTCATCGCGGCCGCCATCGCCCTTCCTGTCGGCCTGCTCATCGGCCACACCGGCCGGGGCGCCTTCCTCGCCATCAACCTGTCGTCGTTCGGCCGGGCCCTGCCCACCGTCGGCCTGGTGGTGCTGGTCTTCCTGGCCAGCGGCCTGTCCATGTGGCCGGTGTACGTGGCGCTGGTCGCCCTCGCCGTCCCGTCCATCGTGACCAACACCTACGCGGGCATGACCGCCGTCGACCCGGAGGTGAAGGACGCGGCACGCGGCCAGGGCATGCGCGCCCACCAGGTCCTCTTCCAGGTGGAACTCCCCCTCGCCCTCCCGCTGATCATGACCGGGCTGCGGCTCGCGCTGATCCAGGTGGTCGCGACGGCCACCATCGCCGCGTACGTCAGCTTCGGCGGCCTCGGCCGGTACGTCTTCGACGGCCTCGCCCAGCGCGACCTCGTGCAGGTGCTGGGCGGCGCCGTTCTGGTCGCGGTCATCGCCGTCGTCCTGGACCTCGCGCTCTCCGCCCTCCAGCGCGCCCTCTTCCGACACCGCCCCGCCTAGGGCCAAGGAGCAACGAACCATGAACCGCAGGACTCTCCTCGGCGGCCTGTTCGCCGCCGCCTCCGTCCCCGCGCTCGCCGCCTGCGGCAGCGGCATCACCTCGCTGGACGGCCAGGGCAGCGTCGGCAGCGGCGCCGGCTCCAGCAAGAACGGCATCACCATCGGCACCGCCAACTTCACCGAGAACCAGGTGCTCGGCTACCTCTACGCCGCCGTCCTGGAAGCGGCCGGCGTGAAGACCACGGTCCGCCCCAACCTCGGCACCCGCGAGATCCTCATCCCCGCACTCAAAGGCGGCGACATCGACCTCCTGCCCGAGTACCAGGGCGCGCTGCTGCACTACCTCGCGCCGAAGGCGACGGCCACGGAGGAGGGCGAGATGCAGAACGCCCTCGCCATCGCGCTGCCCGACGGCCTGCAGGTCCTGCCGTACGGGATGGCCGAGGACTCGGACGCATTCGTCGTCACGCGCGAGACGGCGAAGAAGTACGGGCTGACGTCGCTGGCCGACCTGGCCAAGCAGAACGGCAAGCTTGTCATCGGAGCCGCCCCCGAGGTCAAGAAGCGCGCCGTCGGTGTGGTCGGCCTGAAGGACGTCTACGGCGTGGAGTTCAAGGAGTTCAAGTCGCTGGACTCCTCCGGGCCGCTGGTAAAGGGCGCCCTGAAGAAGGGCGATGTGGACGTCGCGAACCTCTTCACGACCGACACCGACATCCAGGCCGAGGGCTGGGTCGTCCTCACCGACCCCAAGAACCTCATCCCCGGCCAGCACGTCGTCCCCCTCATCGCCGACCGCAAGGCCGACTCGACGGTCCGCAAGGCGCTCGCCGAGCTGGGCAACGTACTGACGACAGCGGACCTCACCGAACTCAACCGGCAGGTCGACAAGGACAAGAAGGATCCGGAGGACGTGGCGAACGCCTACGCCGAGAAGCACGGCCTCACAAAGAAGTAGCCCAGCAGCAAACCGCCGAGCAGCAGGACGACGGAAAGTCGACAGGAAGGGAATCCGGCTCATGGCCCAGGGCCTCGTGGAGCTCCGCTCCATCGACGTCGTACCCGACGAGGAACGGCACGGCACCGCGTTCAGCCAGTTCACGCTCTGGCTCGGCGCCAACCTCCAGATCACCGCCGTCGTCACCGGCGCCCTCGCGGTCGTCTTCGGCGGCGACGTGGTGTGGTCGATCGCCGGGCTCGTCCTCGGCAATCTGCTGGGCGGCGCCGTGATGGCCCTGCACTCGGCGCAGGGCCCGAAGCTCGGGCTGCCGCAGATGATCCAGTCACGCGCCCAGTTCGGCGTGCGCGGGGCGGTCGTACCGCTGCTCCTCGTCATCCTCATGTACGTCGGCTTCTTCGCGAGCGGCAGCGTCCTCGCCGGACAGGCCGTCGGCGAGCTCACCCACACCGGCGACACCACCGGCATCGTGGTCTTTGCCCTCGTCACCGCCGTGACTGCGACCGTCGGCTACCGCGTCATCCACGCCCTGGGCCGGGTCGCGAGCGTCGTCTGCGCAGTGGCCTTCGTCTACCTCGGTGTACGCCTCCTCGACCACGCCGACGTCTCGGCGCTGCTGGACAACGCGCACTTCTCCCTGCCCATGTTCCTGCTCGCGGTCTCCCTCTCCGCGTCCTGGCAACTGGCCTTCGGGCCGTACGTCGCTGACTACTCGCGCTATCTGCCGCGTACGACGTCCACGCGGGCCACGTTCTGGTGGACCCTGTCCGGCTCGGCGCTGGGCTCGCAGTGGTCGATGACGTTCGGCGTACTCGTCGCCGCGACGGCGGGCGAGAAGTTCCTCGCCAACCAGGTCGGCTACGTGGTGGGCCTCGGCGGCACCGGCCTCATCGCGTCGTTCCTCTACTTCGTGATCGCGCTCGGCAAGCTGACCGTCAACGTGCTCAACACATACGGCGGCTTCATGTCGATGGTCACGAGCATCAGCGGCTTCCGCGGGCAGCGGGTGCTCTCGCAGCGCGGCCGCGCCCTCTACATCGCCCTGATCATGGTCGCGGGCACGGCGGTGGCTCTTCTCGGCAAGGACAGCTTCCTCACGTCCTTCAAGGACTTCCTGCTCTTCCTGCTGACCTTCTTCACGCCGTGGTCGGCGATCAACCTGGTCGACTACTACCTGATCTCGAAGGAGCGGTACGACATCCCGGCCCTCGCCGACCCGGGCGGCCGCTACGGAGCCTGGCGCTGGGACGCCCTCGTCGTCTACGGCGTCGGCCTGCTCGCCCAGCTCCCCTTCCTCGTCACGCACTTCTACACCGGCCCTCTGGTCGAACCGCTGGGCGGCGCGGACATCTCCTGGATCGTGGGCCTCGTCGTACCGGCGGCTGCCTACCGGGCGGTGGCGCGCCGGCACCGCGACGGCGGTGGCCAGACGGGTGAGGGGGCTGAGCCCAGTACGAAGAGGGGGGCTAGCCCCACTGTCTCGGAGGCGTCGGCTTCGTAGCGTAAGGCGGTATGGAAGCCGGCGACACCGAACTCAAGAAGGAACTCGACGCCACCCTGCACGCACGCAGGGAACTCGGCGAGGAGTACGAGTCAGCGCTGGTCGACTCGTTCCTGGAAAAGGTCGAGCAGCGCGTCGACGACGCGGTCGACCGACGCGTGCGACGGCGGCTCGCCGAGCAGCAGACAATCGTGGCCAGAGGCGCCCGCGCCCCCGGGTCCGGCGACTCCTGGGGCGAGCGCTTCGGCTTCGGCGTGATCTCCCTGATCCTCGCCATCCCGCTCTCCGCAATCGGCGCGACCCAGGCGGGCATGTCCGGCCTCTTCGTCACCTGGGCGGGCATCGTCGGCGTCAACACGGTCCAGGCCTTGCGCAGCCGCCCGCATTTCGGGAAGCGACGCGAGAAGTCCTCGGACTGGGAGGAGTAGGCCAGGAAGCCGGGGCGACCGCACTCTCTGCGGCCTGCGCGACCGCCGGGCGTTTCGTAGTGGCGCCGCACCCGCAGGCCAGGAGGGGATTTGAGACCGTCCGGCAGACCGGCCGATAATCTCGGCGTGCCCGTGTCAGTCGCCGATCTCCTCGCCGAGCCCAAGCTGCGACTCCGGGCCCTGACCAGCCACTGCCATCAGCCGGACCGGCAGATCGGCTGGGTTGCCACCACCGAGCTGCGGTTCGCGGGACTGGTGGGTCGGCCGGAGCTGCCCGCCGACCCGAGGTTCGCCGACGACACCGCTCGGGCCCAGCACATCGACGAGGTCAAGCGGATCACCGAAGAGTGGTCCAGCCGGCTGACCACGGTCGAGGCCCTCGAGCAGGCGCGGTCGGCGGGGGTTCCGGCCGCGCCTGCTCGAGGGCCTCGCAGAGGTGACGAACAGCGAGCAGATACGTCAACGCGGCCTGCTCGGGGAGTTCGAGCATCCGGTGCTCGGCCGTATCCCCTTCCTTCGCCAGCCTGTGCACTTCCGCACCGGTGCGACGGGCGGGCCGGAAAAGGAATCCGGCACCGGCCGGGTCACGGCGCCGAGCCCGGTGCTCGGCGAGCACACCGAGGAGGTCCTCGAGCAGTGGCTCTCCCGGCCTCCGGCCTCAGCCGTTTCCCGGTGAGCGCGGGCGACCGGCAGGGCGGGCTTCGCTGACACCGGATCATCGGCGCAAAGGGTTGTGCGCGGGGACCGCCGCACCCCCGTTACCGGGGGGCGGGACGACGGCGGTCCCCGCGAGGGACGCGGGCCTGGTCAGGGCCGGGCTGGCGCGTCCGTGGCGTCCATGGAGGTCCGGGAGCCGCTCCGGAGGTCCTTGGCGCCGTTTCGGTTGCCGGCCTGGGAGGGGAGCCGCTCCCTCCCTGCCGACACCCACTAATGTGCCGGACCCGTGTTAAGCGGGTGCTGCGCGGACGTGACGCGTGCGTACCACTTCCGCGAAGTCCGGTCGGCCATCGTCCGCAGTGTCAACCTGCGGCGCCTCCACTCACTCGATACGCGGATCCATTCAGTCATCCACTCCCCAGCCTCACGCCCGCCTGCATATTCAAGGTGATCGAACTGTTCACCCATCCTCGAAGGGGCGCTCGTATGTCCGGCTGGTCTCGGAGCTTCCTCAATCCCTCGTCTCGGCCCTGGAGACCGGGCGCACCTTCGAGGAGTGGCTCGGCGGCCGGATACCCGGCCTGGACTACGCCCGCATCAGCGCCGACCAGAGCACGCGGTCCTCGGTCCTGGCCAAAGGGCGCGAGGCCGGGACGGGAGTTCGTCACCAGCACGAAGAGAACATCGAGGCGGGCGCCGGGTTCGGGGTGGCCATCGTCAAGTGCTACGAGGACAACGGCATTACGGCTGCGCACTCGGACGTCGTACGACCGGCGTTCGTCGAGATGGTGGACGCACTGCACTACCGGAGAACGAGCGAGGGCTACCCGGTCCAGGCCCTCGTCGCGACAGAGCATGAACGGGTATGGCGCCTGGCTGCGGACTGCGCCAAGCTCCGCCGGGCCGTCACCGTCACCGAGGACGGACTCTTTATCGAGCGTCGAGCCGTTTTCGACCTCCATGCCAAGGACGCCACGGGTGACGCGACCGCCAGTGAGGACGAGGTCAGGAAGACGAAGGAGAGGATCGAGCGCCACATCCGCCGACGTGCCATCGACGGCGGAACCCCGGGCGGGCGCAGGCGCTTCGGCTGGCTTCCACCAGACCCTCGATCCGGCCGCAAGATCAACATGGACAGGGATCCCCATGAGTGGCCTGTTCTGCGGGAAATGATCGAATCAGCGCTGCGCGGGGCGAGCTGGAACGACATCGCGCGGGGACTGAACAGTCGGGGGATCACAACCGCTGCGGGAAACCGGTGGAGCGGAGCAACTGTCCGCCAGGCCCTGACCAATCCGGTGATGTGCGGATACCGAGCAATCCACGGGGAGCTGGTCAGAGACTCCGCGACGGGCTCTCCGATCGTCGGCCAGTGGGACGCACCCGCGACCGTGGAGGAGTGGCAGATGCTCGTGGAGCTGTCCCGGCAACGCGGCGCGAAGCGGGGCACACGCCTGACCAATGGCAGCCCGCCTCCGGGCAAGGAGCCCAAGAGCCATCGCAAGTACCTGTTCAGCGGCTATCTCCGCTGTGGCGCCACCCGAAAGGACGGAGCTCCCTGCAACGCCAAGATGGGTGGTTGCGCTCGGTCGACCGAGAAGAATCCCGACAACGCGGTTTACGTGTGCACTGCCTTGGACTGCTCAGGCGCAGCGCGGAATGTCCCCGACGTCGACGACTACCTTCAGGAGATCGTTTTCTCCATGCTCGACAAGCGGCACATGGACGCCCGCTCCGAGCGACAACCAGAGTGGGCCGGAACAGCGCTACTGCGGCTTCTCGTCGAGAAGCATGAGTCCCTCGAAGATCAGCGTGATGCAGGCACCCTCCCCTACGCCGACGGTTCCCGGAAGATGTCCGACCTCGAAACCCGGATCTCCGGGCTCGAAGCAGCACGAGAGGAACACTTCCGGGCCTGGCAGGCCAGTGTGAGCGGCTGGAACCGGTCGCAGTGGCCCGCAATGAGTCTCACGCAGCGGCGGGCGGCGATCGCCGATGTACTGCAAGCCGTGATCGTCCTCCCCCTCCCTCGTGGTCGGTCCCGTCGCGCGCCGTTCGACCCACGGCTGTTGCAGATCGTGCCCGCAGAAACGCCCTGAGGCCCTGAAAGGACATGCCGGGTGATGCCGTCCCGTACGCGTGTGCGTTGTACGCAGACGTACGAGGAGGACACAAGGGCCTGGGAGGACGGCATCACCCCTGCGCTCACTGCCCCGTTCGCGCCATGTACGCCAGGAGATCCTGTCGGGTCACCACGCCGGTCGGCTTGCCCTCCACCAGCACGATCGCCGCATCCGCGTCGCCCAGAACCGACATGAGATCCGAAACCGGCTCGCCGGAACCCACCTGCGGAAGCGGGGACGACATGTGCTTCTCCAGTGGGTCGACCAGCGAAGCGCGCCGCGTGAAGAGCGCGTCAAGCAGATCCCGTTCGACAACGGAACCGACGACCTCCGCCGCCATCACATCGGGGTGCCCGGCCCCCGGCTTCACAACGGGCATCTGCGAGACGCCGTACTCGCGCAGCACGTCGATGGCTTGGCCGACCGTCTCTTCCGGGTGCATATGCACCAGGCTGGGGATATCGCCTTCCTTGTGTTTCAGCACGTCCCCGACGCTCGCGGCCAGCCCCGTCTCCTCCAGGAATCCGTAGGACGCCAGCCACTCGTCATTGAAGATCTTCGACAGGTACCCGCGCCCGCCGTCCGGCAGCAGCACGACCACGACGTCGTCCGGTCCAAGCCGTTCGGCGACGCGCAGTGCCGCGACCACCGCCATGCCGCAGGAGCCGCCGACAAGGAGGCCCTCCTCGCGCGCGAGGCGGCGGGTCATCTGGAAGGAGTCCTTGTCGGAGACGGCGACGATCTCGTCGGCGATCGTGCGGTCGTACGCGGTCGGCCAGAAGTCCTCGCCGACGCCCTCGACGAGATACGGGCGCCCGGAGCCGCCGGAGTAGACGGAGCCCTCGGGGTCGGCGCCGATGACCTTCACGCGGCCGTCGCTGACGTCCTTCAGGTAGCGGCCGGTACCGGAGATCGTTCCGCCGGTGCCGACGCCCGCCACGAAATGGGTGATCTTCCCCTCGGTCTGCTCCCACAGCTCGGGGCCGGTGGAGTGATAGTGCGAGAGCGGGTTGTTGGGGTTGGAGTACTGGTCCGGCTTCCACGCGCCGGGGGTCTCGCGTACGAGCCGGTCGGAGACGTTGTAGTACGAGTCCGGGTGCTCGGGGGCGACGGCCGTGGGGCAGACGACGACCTCGGCGCCGTACGCGCGAAGGACGTTGATCTTGTCGGTCGACACCTTGTCAGGGCAGACGAAGATGCACTTGTAGCCCTTCTGCTGGGCCACGATCGCCAGGCCGATGCCGGTGTTTCCGCTGGTCGGCTCGACGATGGTGCCGCCCGGCTTGAGTTCGCCGCTCTGCTCGGCGGCCTCGATCATGCGCAGGGCGATGCGGTCCTTCACGGAACCGCCGGGGTTGAAGTACTCGACCTTCGCCAGGACGGTCGCCTGGATACCCGCGGTCACGTTGTTGAGCCTCACCAGCGGGGTGTTGCCGACGAGGCTGATCATCGAGTCGTGGAATTGCACCGTTGTCTCCGGAGCTGCAAGAGGAAGCCGCACAAAGGATCTGTGCAGGGATCCACACGGGATCCGCATAGGGATGGTGCGGTCAGCCTAAGGCCGCCGGGGCCGCCGTTCACGCGCCGTTGAGATTGGGCGGCCCACTCCACGGGGCAAGGTGTGGTTGTACGGCTACGAGGAGGTGGCACCGGCGTATGTCGAGGGCGAGGGTGGCACGGCGGATCGCCGCGGGAGCGGCGTACGGCGGTGGCGGGATCGGATTGCTGGGCGTCGCTGCGGTCGGGGTGTTACTGACCGAGGTGCAGATGGCGAAACGTCACGTCGGGAACGGCGGCTCGGATGAGCCGCCGCCTCGCGCGGACGGGCTGTACGGGCTTCAATACCCGGGCCTCGACGGCCCTCTTCGGCTGACCATGCTGGGGGACTCGACGGCGGCCGGGCAGGGCGTGCACCGGGCCCGGCAGACCCCCGGAGCGCTGATCGCCTCGGGGCTCGCGGCCGTCGCCGAGCGGCCCGTCGACCTGCGGAACGTGGCGCTGCCCGGGGCCAGGTCCGACGACCTGGACCGACAGGTGACACGGGCGCTCATGGACGCGGACCGGTTCCCCGACGTCTGCGTGATCATGATTGGTGCGAACGACGTGACGCACCGGGTGGCGCCCACGCAGTCCGTGCGCTACCTCTCCGCGGCGGTACGCCGGCTGCGTACCGCGGGCGCCGAGGTCGTCGTCGGGACCTGTCCCGATCTGGGCACGATCGAGCCGGTCCAGCAGCCGCTGCGCTGGCTGGCCCGCCGTGCCTCGCGCCAGCTGGCCGCCGCGCAGACGATCGGCGCGGTCGAGCAGGGCGGCCGGACGGTGTCGTTGGGCGATCTGCTCGGCCCCGAGTTCGAGGCGAATCCCCGGGAGCTGTTCGGCCCCGACAACTACCACCCTTCGGCCGAGGGGTACGCCACCGCGGCCATGGCCGTCCTGCCCACCGTCTGCGCCGCGCTGGGTCTGTGGCCGGCCGAGGAGGAGCGCCCGGACGCGTCCCGCCGCGAGGGCTTCCTGCCGGTGGCCCGCGCTGCCGTGGAGGCCGCGTCGGAGGGCGGTACGGAGGTCACGGCCGCGGTTCCCTCGGGACCCCGCGGCCCCTGGGCCCTTCTCAAACGCCGCCGCAGGCGCCGCCTCCCGGCAACGGACCCGACCCCGGCACCGGACCAGGCCCAGCAGGCCCAGTCCGCGGACCCGGCCCCGAACCGGGCGACATAGACCTGAAAGGGCGCTCGCGGGTCTTCGCCGCGTCAGCCAAGGCGAAGGCCCTTGGTTCCTCCTGCTCGTCATTCCGGTCGTCGAAGAACTACCCTGGCACTGAGCGAGCGCTTAGAAATGCGGTCCTCATCACAGTGCGTACCGCATGACCATCGCGATACGTACGGGTAACTTCCCAGTGAGTCCTGCCCGATTCCCTCACCGGACACCTGGAGCCGTGATGCCCGAAGCCGTGATCGTCTCAGCCGCCCGTTCGCCGATCGGCCGCGCCTTCAAGGGCTCGCTCAAAGATCTGCGGCCGGACGACCTGACCGCCACGATCATCCAGGCCGCCCTGGCCAAGGTCCCCGAGCTGGACCCGAAGGACATCGACGACCTGATGCTCGGCTGCGGTCTGCCGGGCGGCGAGCAGGGCAACAACCTCGGCCGCATCGTCGCCGTACAGATGGGCATGGACCACCTGCCGGGCTGCACGATCACCCGTTACTGTTCCTCGTCCCTGCAGACGTCCCGCATGGCGCTGCATGCCATCAAGGCGGGCGAGGGCGACGTCTTCATCTCGGCCGGTGTCGAGATGGTCTCCCGCTTCACCAAGGGCAACTCCGACAGCCTCCCGGACACGCGCAACCCGCTCTTCGCGGAGGCCGAGGCCCGTACCGCCGCCGTCGCCGAGACCGAGGGCGCCGACTGGCACGACCCGCGCGAGGACGGCCTCGTGCCCGACCCGTACATCGCGATGGGCCAGACCGCCGAGAACCTCGCCCGCATCAAGGGCGTCACGCGCGAGGAGATGGACGAGTTCGGCGTGCGCTCGCAGAACCTCGCCGAGCAGGCCATCGCCAAGGGCTTCTGGGAGCGCGAGATCACCCCGGTGACGCTCCCGGACGGGACTGTGGTGAGCAAGGACGACGGTCCGCGCGCCGGCGTCACGCTGGAGGGCGTCCAGGGCCTGAAGCCCGTCTTCCGTCCCGACGGCCGCGTCACCGCCGCCAACTGCTGCCCGCTCAACGACGGCGCCGCCGCCCTCGTCATCATGAGCGACACCAAGGCACGCGAGCTGGGTCTGACCCCGCTCGCCCGCATCGTGTCCACCGGCGTCTCCGGCCTGTCCCCGGAGATCATGGGCTACGGCCCGGTGGAGGCGTCGCAGCAGGCCCTGTCCCGCGCCGGGCTGACCATCGACGACATCGACCTGGTCGAGATCAACGAGGCCTTCGCCGCCCAGGTCATCCCGTCCTACCGCGACCTCGGCATCGACCTCGACAAGCTGAACGTCAACGGCGGCGCCATCGCGGTCGGCCACCCCTTCGGCATGACGGGTGCCCGCATCACCGGCACCCTGATCAACAGCCTCCAGTTCCACGACAAGCAGTTCGGCCTGGAGACCATGTGCGTCGGCGGCGGCCAGGGCATGGCCATGGTCATCGAGCGCCTCAGCTGACCCCGCCCGACGCCTCAGCTGAGCCGGCAGAGCGCCTCGGCTGAGCACCGCCGCGGCCGCGAGCGGGTGGGCCCCTCCCGGGCCGATTCGTGATCCAATCTCCCCCAGGATGTGACTTATCTCCTGGGGGAGAGTCATATCTGCAGGTCAGCCCAACATCGGGGGTAAACCCCGGGACCAAAGAACTGTCCACTTCGTGACGTAATGCACTGACAGCCGACCGGTACAGGCCCCAAGCTGAGATAGGAAGTCGGGGGTCTCTGTCTGAATTCAGGAGTACGTCGTGAGTGCCATGCCTCTAGCCCTGCTGCTCACCACGACCGCCGCCACGGTCGTGGGCGCCGCCGCCCTGCGCTCCCTGCACGGGGTGCGCAAGCAGATCGCGGCGCTGCGTGCGGAGCTGGCCGAGGGACGCACGGCATTCACCCGCGCCGTGGTACCCGCCGCCCGTACGACGTCCGACTCCGACGCGATACGCCTTGCCGTCGCCGCCGCCCTCGCCGACGAGCGCGAGCGCGAGCTGGCCGAGGCCCGCGCGTTCTGGGCCGCCCAGGAGGCGCGCGACGCCACGGACGCCCCGTCGCTGCTCGGACTGCCGATGGACGACGTGTATCTGCCCCGCCCGTCCGACTTCGCGGGCCTGGAGCCGGTGGTCGAGCCCGTCTCGGAGGCCGACGAGTTCTCCGGGGAGTCCCCCGAGCTGGCCGCGGCCCGGCGCCGCCACCCCTCGCACCCGGACTTCGTCCCCGCCCAGACCCGGGGCGCCGACGACCACGAGCGCACCGTGACCCGTCTCGAGAAGCTCGCCGAGTCCGGCACGGCGCTGGCCGATGTGCGGCCCGGGCCGCTGGGCACGCTTGATGTGTACGTGTTCGCGGACGGTACGACGCTGTGCATGACCCCGGGCCACCGCGACACGGCCGAGCGGCTGGCCGCCGCGCTGCGGGAGGGCGACGCGCCCGTGCTGCTGGGCGGGTCCGCCATCTCCGGGGCCTATGCGTTGACCTTCGCGTGCGGTGACGAGAACGTGTACGTGCTGGCGGACCGGGTCATCGCCAGCCTCTAGCACCGTGGCCGGCAGTCGTGGCCGGGGTGCATCGCTACACCCCGGCGCGCTTCTGGGCCTCCGCCACCACTGCCAACGCCTCGGCGAGCTGATTCTCGTCCTGCAGTACGAGCGCAAGGTCGCGGGCAGCGACCGTGATCTGGTCCGCGGCCGCGAACATCCCCGCGTCCGGCATCTCGCGCGGCTCCGCCTCAGGGTCCTCCAGATGCTGGGCCCGCAGGGAGAGCTCCCTGGCCAGAGCCAGTGCCTCGGCCGCCGCGCCACGCTGCAAGCGGCTCTGCGGAGCGGCCCTCAGACGGTCGGCGAAATGGTCCACGGCGGACGTCAATGGAGTCGTATCTAGCACGCCGCGACCCTATGCGCCTGACCCGGGCTGTTGCCAACGGGCGAACGCTCAGGCACGGTGGCGTGAAGGACGGAACACATCGAGTGCGTCCGGAGGCGCCGATGTCCCAAGTCTTCTCCGAGGAGACCCACCGCAATCTGCTCGCTCGCATCCCTCACTGCACCGGCCGCGAAGTCTCCGACTGGCTTCGGGCTGTCGACGAAGGCCCCGCTCTCTTCCGGTTCGAGGAGAAGGTCAGCTGGCTCCGCGCCGAGCACAATCTCGCGTACGGGCACGCCAAGGCAATCATTCACGAGCACGACCTGAGGCGGGCCGCGCGCAAACTGCTCTGAGCGCGCTCCGCCGGAAGGCGTCACTACCCGCAACGGCGAGGGGCCCGCGAACCACCTGGTTCGCGGGCCCCTCGCCGTTGCTGTGTCGGTGACGGCCGCTGTCGTCGCAGCCGTCCGCGGCCTTTAGTCGTCGCCGCTGAAGATGGCGACCAGCCGCAGCATCTCGACGTAGATCCACACGAGCGTCATGGTCAGGCCGAACGCGGCCAGCCAGGACTCCTCGCGGGGAGCGCCGTAGGCGATGCCGTCCTCGATCTGCTTGAAGTCGAGGGTGAGGAAGAAGGCGCCGAGCACGATCGCGATGATGCCGACGATCGCACCGAGCGGGCCCATGCTGCGCAGCCCGCCGTCCTCGGCGACACCGAAGGCGACCAGCAGCAGGTTCACCGCCATGACCAGGATGAAGGCGATGGCGATCGCCATGCCGATGCGCGCGTACCGGGCGGTGACGCGGATCCAGCCCGCCTTGTAGATCAGAAGGGTGGCGCCGGAGACCGCCATGGTGCCCAGCACGGCCTGGAAGGGCGCGCCGTCCCAGCGGGTGTTGAACATCTCGCTGAAGACCCCGAGGAAGACACCCTCGAAGGCGGCGTAGGAGAGGATCAGCGCGGGCGACGCCTTGCGCTTGAAGGACTGGATGATGGCCAGCACGAACGCCACGAGTGCGGAGCCGATGGCGAGGCCGTAGCTCGTGGACGACACCGGCAGCACCGCCCACGCCAGGACGGCGAAGACGGCGACCGTGCCGAGGGTCATGGCCGAACGCATGATGACGTCGTCCATCGTCATGCGGCCGGTGGTGACCGGGGCCTGCGGCGGGGCGCCGTACTGCACGCCCTGCTGGGCCGCGTACGGGTTCTGGGCGTAAGCGTTGGCGGGCGCCTGCGCGTACGGGTTACCGCCCGCGTAGGGGTTGCCCTGGGCGTAGGGGTTGTCCTGCGTCCCGACAGCGGGTCCCCCGGCCTGCGGCTGCTGCGCGTTGAAGCCCGCGTAGCCGTTGTCGCGGCTGAACCCCCGTCGCGAGAAGACCGGGTTGCTGCTCCTCATTTCACTCCTCCATGGCCGCCCTGCGCGGCCTTGCCCCAAGAGTAATGGCCGGGCAAAGAATTGCCTCTAGTGCTTGGGGAGGATCTTTCCCCGCTTGTGACCTGGAACACCGGTGTTTGATCAGGCATTCCCCCGATGTTCCTTCGGTCGCTACCACGCCGCCGAGGGCGGTTCGGTTGCGCCGGCCGGCCGAACGATTCTTCTGTGGCCGGCCCGGGCTTACGTGGTCCGGCCGGCCAGCCGGTCGGTGGTCCGGCCGGCCGGTCAGTCGAGGGGGAAGCCGGTGTACCCCTCCGCGAGATCGGTCTCGGCCGAGCGGGCGGTGGCGATCCGGTCCAGCTGGGCGAGCTGGATGCGGTCGTCGAAGGGGGTGGCGTCGGGGGCGCGGTGCAGCATGGTCGTCATCGCGTACGAGAAGCGCTCGGCCTGCCAGACGCGGCGCAGGCACGTCTCGGAGTAGGAGTCGAGCCGGGTCGCGTCGCCCGCCGCCCGGTACTCGATGAGGGCGCGGGCGAAGGTGACGACGTCGCCGACGGCGAGGTTGAGGCCCTTCGCGCCGGTGGGCGGCACGATGTGCGCGGCGTCCCCGGCGAGGAAGAGCCGGCCGTGCCGCATGGGCTCGTGGACGAAGCTGCGCATGGGCGTCACGGACTTCTGCGTGATCGGCCCGCGCTCCAGCCGCCAGTCGTCGTCCGTCTCGAAGCGCCGCTCCAGCTCGTCCCAGATGGCCTCGTCGCTCCACTCCTGCGCGTCCGTGCCCTCCGGCACCTGGAGGTAGAGCCGGGAGACGGACGGGGAGCGCATGCTCAGCAGGGCGAAGCCGCGGTCGTGGCGGGCGTAGACGAGCTCGTCGTGCGAGGGCGGTACGTCGGCGAGGATGCCGAGCCAGCCGAAGGGGTACGTCCGTTCGAAGACCTGGGAGAGTTCCGCGGGGACGGCCTTGCGGGCGACGCCCCAGAAGCCGTCGCAGCCGACGACGTAGTCGCACTCGAGGACGTCCTCGCGGCCCTCGTGCCGGAAGCGGACCCGCGGGCTGTCGGTGTCCGCGCCCTCCACGGCCAGCGCCTCGGCCTCGAACAGCAGCGGGCCGCCCTCCTTGAGCTGCAGTGCGATGAGGTCCTTGCACACCTCGGTCTGCGCGTAGACCATCACCGACCTGCCGCCGGTCAGCGCCGGGAAGTCGACGCGGTGGCGGCGGCGGTCGAAGCGCAGCTCGATCCCGTCGTGCGGCAGTCCCTCGCGGTCCATGCGCTCCCCGGCCCCGGCCTCGCGCAGCACGTCGACGGTGCCCTGCTCCAGGATTCCGGCGCGCTGGCGGTGCTCGACGTAGTCCCGGTCGCGGCTCTCCAGGACGACGGAGTCGATGCCCGCGTTGTGGAGCAGGCGGGCGAGGAGGAGACCTGCGGGACCGGCTCCGATGATGCCGACGGTGGTGCGCATGCAAAAACCCCTTGTCCCTCTGTTCGCTGTCTTGTTCGTGACTTGTTCGTGTGGTGAACTTAAGTTCATAATCTTGCCTAGCGGGAGTGTCTTCCGGCTTCGGGCCGGTGTCAACGGGTCGTGCCGTAATCCGCATCGGCGCCGGGCCTCTCGCTACGGGCACGCAGCACGCAAGGAGGGCCCTGATGGCCGATGAGTCCGTACGCCCGCTGGAGCGCGGCCTCGCCGTGCTGCGCGCCCTGGCGTCGGCCCCGTACGGGGACCAGGTGCGCGCGGGCGACCTCGTGCGCGCCACGGGCCTGGCCCGCTCCACCGTGGACCGGGTCGTGGCGACGCTGATCCGGCTCGGTCACGTGCGCCAGCAGGGCCAGGAGCTGCGTCTGACGCCGGGGCTGATGGAGCTGGGCAACGCGTACCTGGCGGCGGCCGGCCTGAGCCCCGAGGTCGCCGTCCGCACGGCACGCCTCGCGGACGAGCTCGACGAGTCGGTCTCGCTCGCCGTGCCCGACGGGGACGGCGCCCGGTTCGTCGCCCAGACGACCCGGCGCCGCACCATGTCCGTGGCCTTCCGCATCGGCGACCTGCTGCCCGCCGAGCGGTGCGCGCCGGGCGCGCTGTTCGCCGCGGGCTGGGACGAGCGGCAGTGGGCGCAGTGGCGCACCCGCCGGGCCGCCGACCCGGAGGCCCACACGTTCACGGCGGTGCCACCGCGCCACACCCCGGAGACGGAGTTCGCCGACCGGGCCCGGCGGGCGGGCACGGAAGGCTGGGCGCTGGACGACCAGCTGATCGAGCCGGGGCTTGTGGCCGTGTCCGTGCCGGTACTCGGGCCCGACGGTGCCGTCCGGTGCGTGCTGAGCGCGGTCAGCCATACGAGCAGGCACACGGCGGAGGGCCTCGCAAAGGCCGTACTGCCACGGCTGCGGGACGAGGCGGAGCGGCTGGCCGCCGCGCTCGAACGCGCGCACACGGCGCCGCCGCCTTCGCCACCGGCATGGGAGGCGACGCCCGCCGACGCCGCGCGCCACGCCAAGGCCGAGCTCGGGGCCGGTTTCCTGCAGTCGCTCGCGCGTGGGCTGGCCGTGGTGTGCGCGCTGGGGGCAGCGCGGGGCGAGGGGCTGCCGCTCACGGCACTCGCCGCGGCGACGGGGCTGCCGCGGGCCACGGCCCGCCGCTGCCTGATCACCCTGGAGCAGGAGGGGTACGCGGCCCACGACGGCCGCCTCTTCCGCCCCCTGCCCCGCATCCTGGAGCTCGGCTACGCCCGCCTCTCCGCGCTCTCCTTCGCCGAACTCGCCGAGCCGCACCTGCGCGACCTCGTCGGCCGTGTCCACGAGTCCGCATCCGTGACGGTGCTGGACGGCACCGACATCCTGTACGTGGCCCGCGTACCGACCGTCCGCATCATGAGCGTGCACATCGCACCGGGGACGCGCTTCCCGGCGTTTGCGACCGCCATGGGCCGGGTGCTGCTGGCCGGGCTGCCGGAGGCCGAACGCACCCGCGCGCTGACGGAAGCAACGCCACAGCCCCTCACCCGCCGCACGGTCGCCGCGGTCCCGGCTCTCGCCGACATCGTGCGGACCACGGCCGAGCAGGGCTACGCGGCCATCGACGAGGAACTGGAGGAGGGCCTGCGCTCGGTCGCCGTACCCGTGAGGGACGCGGAAGGCCGTGTGATCGCCGCCCTCAACGTGGCGCAGCACTCCGGTGAGGCGCCTCTCGAGGAGACCCGCGACGCCCTGCTGCCCGCCCTTCGCGAGACGGCCGCAGCGATCGAGGCCGACCTGCACACGGCGGGGCGCTTCAACACCGTGCGTGTGCCGTAGCCGACGGCGCTGGGGGCCCGGCGGGTTCATTGCGCGCGCGCAAGGCGGCCGTTTGCTCAAGCCGGTTGCCTGAGCGTGGGAGTGCCCGGAGCCGGACTTGAACCGGCACGCCCGCGAAGGGGCAGCGAGGTTTAAGCTCGCCGTGTCTGCATTCCACCATCCGGGCAGGTCGTGGCTCCGCATCGAGGGTCAGAGCCTATCCGGCAGACATCCCCCGAACAGCGGAACGACAGACCGATGTTGTCTTATTTTATTGACGTCTGAGGGTGCATCAGGCCACGCGCCGCGTAATCCGCACTTGCCAAGAGCCCGTAGGCTTCCCCGGCCCTGCGGCATGGAATGACGGAATTTCACCGTCCCGTCATCTGTCAGGCGGGCCTGCGGCCGCGCCGTACCGCGGATTCGGGTGCCCGGCTCTCCCGGAAGTCGATGTCATCCCAACGTATGACACCGAGTTGCGCCGTTCCGTGTGGAGGCCGCACGGCGGCAGAAGGGCCCGAACGGTGCGTCCGTCCGGGCCCTTCTGCCGTCGTGCGTGTGCCGGTTCGGGCGTCAGCCCCAGGTGCGGGCCCGCAGCGGCATCCCCGACGTGCCGGACTCCGGCGACCTGACCGCCAGGATCTGGTTGACGCCGATGCGGTTGCGCTCGAAGGACAGCGCCGAGGCCGCCATGTAGAGACGCCAGACACGGGCCCGACCGAAACTCGTCAGCTTCACGGCGGCCGGCCAGTTCGCTTCCAGGTTGGCCACCCAGCGGCGCAGCGTCAGGGCATAGTGCTCGCGGATCGACTCGAGGTCGCGCACCTCGAAGCCGGCCTGCTCCAGGAGCCCCACGGTGGTGCCGGCCGGCTGGAGCTCCCCGTCGGGGAAGACGTAGGCGTCGATGAACTCGTCCACCGCGTACGACGATTCGTCGTCTTGCGGGCGGCGCGCGATCTGGTGGTTCAGCAGCCGCCCGCCGGGCTTGAGGAGGGCGTACAGGCTCTTCGCGTACTCCAGATAGCGCGCGGATCCGACGTGCTCGGCCATGCCGATCGAGGAGATCGCGTCGAACGGGCCGTCGACGACGTCGCGGTAGTCCTGGACGCGGATCTCGATCCGGTCCGTGAGTCCCTCCTCCGCGATCCGCTTGCGCGCGTACGCGGCCTGCTCGCCGGAGAGCGTGATGCCGACGACGCTGACGCCGTACTCGCGGGCCGCGTGGATCGCCATGGAGCCCCAGCCGCAGCCGACGTCGAGGAGCCGCTGCCCGGGCCTCAAACCCAGCTTCCTGGCGACGAGTTCGAGCTTGTCGCGCTGCGCGTCCTCGAGTGTGCCGTCCGGGGTCTCCCAGTACGCGCACGAGTAGACCATCGACGGGCCGAGCACCAGCTCGTAGAAGTCGTTGCCCACGTCGTAGTGGTGGCTGACGGCCCGTTTGTCGCTGCGCCTGGTGTGCAGGTGCAGGCGCCCGTGCTGGCGCATCTCCTCGCGCGGCGGGGGCGGCGGCATGAAGGGGCCGGCCAGCTTGAAGAGGCCGCGGACGGCGGCGCGCGCCTCCGGGTCGCGCAGCGTGTCCCACGTGCCCCTGGCGTCGTCGTCGCGCTCCCAGATGAGCCCGGCCATCAGGCCCAGGGCCTCGTAGAGGTCGCCGTCCACATCGAGGTCGCCGGCCACCCAGCCGCGGGCCAGCCCCAGTTCGCCGGGCTTCCACAGCAGCCGCCGCAGGGCGCGGCGGTTGTGTACGACGAGCACGGGTGCGCCCGGCGGACCCGCTTCCGACCCGTCCCAGGCGCGGACACGCACCGGGAGTGGAGTACCCAGCAACTGCTCGGCAAAAGTCTTCAGCCGCAGTGCGGCATCCTGCATGGCGCACACCTCCGTGACGAACGGACGATCGCGGAACGGTCCAACACCACGTAAACACCAACGAGGCCCGCGCGCAGTCCCACTGAGGCGTTACGTCCACGCAAAATGCTTGCTGCCCACACGTATGGCTCACGTGCACGGGGTCGGAGCCGGGCCGCGGAAGCCCATCCGGCAGCCGTCCGGGGTCTGTTCGGAGGCAGGCCGGCGACTGCCGGACATGCCGAAGGGGCCGCCCGCACCACGGATGGCGGGCGGCCCCTTCGGGCTGAGCAGGTGACTGGGGCCAGGAGGCCTGGCCCTCAGGTCAGGAGGCGATGACCCTCGGGGTCAGGAGGCCTTGGCCTTCTCCTCCGGCTTGGCGGCGGACTTTGCCGACGCCGGCGCGGGGGTCGGCTTCGCGGCCTCGTAGAACTCCTCGCGCGGGGTCTCCATGGCGCCGAGGGAGACGACCTCGCGCTTGAGGAACATGCCGAGCGTCCAGTCGGCGAAGACCCGGATCTTGCGGTTCCAGGTCGGCATCGCCATGCCGTGGTAGCCGCGGTGCATGTACCAGGCGAGACGTCCCTTGAGCTTGATCTTCATCTTGCCCATGACGATCATCGCGACGCCCTTGTGCAGGCCGAGACCCGCGACGGCGCCCTTGTTGCCGTGGCTGTACGTCTTCTGCGGGAAGCCGCGCATACCCGCGATGACGTTGTCGCCGAGGACCCTCGCCTGACGCAGCGCGTGCTGGGCGTTCGGCGGGCACCAGGCGTTGGGGTTGCCGGCCTTGCGGCCGATGACGTCCGGCACCTGGGCGTTGTCGCCCGCGGCCCAGATGTAGTCGGAGCCCTGGACCTGGAGGGTCTCGCTGGTGTCGACGTGGCCGCGGGGGCCGAGCGGCAGGCCGAAGCGGGCCAGCGCCGGGTTCGGCTTCACACCGGCGGTCCACACGATGGTGTTGGAGTCGACCTCGAGGCCGTTCTTCAGCACCACGTGGCCGTCCACGCAGGAGTCCATGGAGGTGGAGAGGTAGACCTCGACCCCGCGGCTCTCCAGGTGCTCCTTGCCGTACTGGCCGAGCTTGGGACCGACCTCGGGGAGGATCTTGTCCGCGGCGTCGACGAGGACGAAGCGCATGTCCTCACGGGACACGCTGCTGTAGTACTTCGCCGCGTCGCGGGCCATGTCCTCGACCTCACCGACGGTCTCCGCACCGGCGAAGCCGCCGCCGACGAAGACGAAGGTCAACGCCTTGCGGCGGACCTCCTCGTCCGTGGTGGAGTCGGCCTTGTCGAGCTGCTCGAGGACGTGGTTGCGCAGGCCGATGGCCTCCTCGATGCCCTTCATGCCGATGCCCTGCTCGGCGAGGCCGGGGATCGGGAAGGTACGGGAGATCGCGCCGAGCGCGATGACGAGGTAGTCGAAAGGCAGCTCGTACGCCTCGCCGACCAGCGGGGCGATCGTGGCGACCTTGCGGTCCTGGTCGATGGTGGTGACCCGGCCGGTGAGGACCTCAGCCTTGGGCAGCACGCGTCGCAGCGGGACGACGACGTGCCGAGGCGAGATGCTGCCGGCGGCGGCTTCGGGGAGGAAGGGCTGGTACGTCATGTACGAGCGGGGGTCGACGACCGTGACGGTCGCCTCGCCGTAGCGCATCTTCTTGAGGATGCGGCGAGCTGCGTACAGGCCTACGTACCCGCCCCCGACTACGAGGATCCTGGGACGCTCCGTGGTGCTCATGCCATCGAGTATCCACCCGTACAGAGGGGGTCGCTCGTGCGCCCCTTCACAAGCTTGGGTGGGGGCTCTGCTACACTGCCCGGCCCTCGTGACGGAGGTCATGGCGCCCGGGGGAACCACTGCGCCTCACCAACCGTTGTCAAGCCCTCGTGAGCTGCTCCTCAGCGTCCCGCAGGGGTTGAACCACCGCTCCTGCGCACGGGACTTCCGTCGAACCCGGAAGGGGCCGATACGGACCTTCCGGGGCCCGACGACCCTTGGCGGCGGGCCCGTCGGCAGGAATCCATGCCCTACCGGGCGGATTTCCTTGTGAAGAACTTCACGAAGTTTTCCGACAGGGAGTCGCCGAGGGGGTTTTCCGGCCCTCTCGGGCGCGCTCAGACGGTATCGGGCGTGCTCAAGCGATCGACAGAGCGATCCCGTCGAGGATGTCGTGCTCACTGACGACGACCTCGCCGACGCCGACCCGCTCCATGATCGAGAGCAGTACGAGGGCGCCCGCGCCGATGACGTCAACGCGGCCCGGGTGCATCACGGGGATGGCCGCGCGCTCGTCGTGCGTGGAGGAGAGCAGCCGCCGGGTGATGGCGGCGACCTGCTCGTACGAGATCCGCGAGTGGTGGATCGCCGCGGAGTCGTACTCCTCGAGGCCCAGCGCGATGGCGGCGACGGTGGTGACCGACCCTGCGAGCCCGACCAGCGTGCGCGCCTCCTTGAGCGGCACCGTCTGCTCGGCGAGATCGAGCGCGGCCTCGATGTCGGCGCGGATGGCGTCGACCTGACCCTGCGTCGGCGGGTCGGTGACCACTCCGTCGTGTACGAGATGGCGCTCGGTCATCCGTACGCAACCGATGTCGACGGAGCGGGCGGCGCGCACGTGCTCCTCGCCGACGACGAACTCGGTCGAGCCGCCGCCGATGTCGACGACCAGGAAGGGCTTCTCGAAGTGGTCCCGGCCGACCAGTTCCTTGGTGGCGCCGGTGAAGGAGAACTCGGCCTCCTGGTCGCCGGTGATGACCTCCGGCTCGACCCCGAGGATGTCGAAGACGCCCCGGACGAAGTCGTCACGGTTCTCGGCGTCGCGGGACGCGGAGGTGGCCACGAACCGGATCTTCTGCGCACCGTGCGCCCGGATCGCCTCCGCGTACTCGCGGCACGCGGCGAAGGTCCGCTCCAGCGCCTCGGGCGCCAGCCGCCCGGTCCGGTCGACCCCCTGCCCCAGCCGCACGATCTTCATCCGCCGGTCGAGCTCGACGAGCTCACCGTCGGAACGCACGTCGGCGACGAGCAGCCGGATGGAGTTGGTACCGCAGTCGATGGCGGCGACACGGGTCATGGGCGGATTCCTTCTGCGGTCATGGGCCGAGTAAGCCCGTCCGGCGATTGAGGACGAGGCCGTCCCGGCCGAAGCGGGGGTCTGGGGGCGCAGCCCCCAGGGACGGCATGGGTAGGGGCGGCGGGGGCGATCACCCTTCGGCAGGCACCACGCACGCTCCCTTGCGCCACCACTCGGGAAGCATCGCAAGGGCCTCGTCGCCGAGCGGGTTCACGCCCGGGCCGGCGGCCAGCGAGTGCGCCACCAACACGTGCAGACACTTCACCCGGTCCGGCATCCCGCCCGCGCTCGGAAACCCGGTGAGCTCCTCGATCTCGTCCCGCCGCCGGATGTAGTCCTCGTGCGCCGCCCGGTACGCGGCCGCCAGCTCGGGATCGGTGGCCAGCCGCTCCGTCATCTCCTTCATGACGCCGTCGGCCTCCAGCGTGCCGATCGCGGACGCGGCCCGCGGACACGTCAGGTAGTACAGCGTCGGGAACGGCGTACCGTCCGGCAGCCGCGGCGCCGTCTCGACGACGTCCGGCTGTCCGCACGGGCAGCGGTGCGCGATGGCGCGCAGCCCGCGCGGCGGCCGGCCGAGCTGCTGCTTGAAGGCCTCGACGTCCGCGTCGGTCGGCTCGGTGCGCGGGGTGGGCGGCGGGGGCGTTTCCATGCCGTGAGCTGCGTCTTTCAGTAGTCAGGTGCGAGGTTGTACAGGGGTCGTACGGGTTGGCCGCTGGGTGTCGGTCAGTCGTCGGAGCGGTCGGCCTTGTCGACGCCGTCCCAGACGTTGGCGTACCAGGGGCGGTCGGCCGCCCCCTCGTCCGTACGCGTCTGCTTCGCCGTCTGCGGGTCGATCACGATGTAGCCGGTCTCGCCCGGCATCACATAATGCAGCCGTTCCCGGATGCGCTGCTCCGCGTACGCGTCGTCCTTCCAGCGTGCCTTGAGGTCGCGCAACTGCTCGACCCGCTCGCGGGCCTGCTGCCGCTGCCGCTCCAGATCCTCTATCTCGGCGCGCTGCGCGACGTACTGCCTTATCGGATACGCGAGCGCGACGATCAGCGAGCAGAACACCAGCGCGAGCAGCGCGGCACGGCCGGTGAGGCGGGAGCGGCGGGCCTGGCGCCGGGTCTGGGAGCGGTAGACACGGGCGGCGGTCTGCTCGCCGAGCAGGCGCAGCCGGGTCGTGGTGGAGAACCGGTCCCGGTCCTTCACGGCCATGTGTCCCGCCTCCCCGTCACGTGCGTACGTCCCCGCACACGGTACGGGACCGGGTACGGGGACGTACGTACGACTGGCTAGACCGGCCTTGGGAGGACTGGGCCCCCAGAGACGCGTCAGCCCTTGCTCTGCTTACTGGTTCGCAGAGCGAAACCGCGGGAACGCGCTGCGGCCGGCGTACACCGCGGCGTCGTCGAGGATCTCCTCGATGCGCAGCAGCTGGTTGTACTTGGCGACGCGCTCGGAGCGGGCCGGGGCACCGGTCTTGATCTGGCCGCAGTTGGTGGCGACGGCCAGGTCGGCGATGGTGACGTCCTCGGTCTCGCCGGAGCGGTGCGACATCATGCACTTGAAGCCGCTGCGCTGGGCCAGCTCGACGGCGTCCAGGGTCTCGGTCAGGGAGCCGATCTGGTTGACCTTGACCAGCAGGGCGTTGGCGGCGCCGTCCTCGATGCCGCGGGCGAGGCGCTCGGGGTTGGTGACGAACAGGTCGTCGCCGACCAGCTGGACCTTGTCGCCGAGCTTGTCGGTGATGACCTTCCAGCCGGCCCAGTCGTCCTCGAACAGCGGGTCCTCGATGGAGACGAGCGGGTAGGCCGCGACGAGCTCCTCGTAGTACTCCGTCATCTCGGCGGCGGAGCGCTCCTTGCCCTCGAAGAGGTACTTGCCGTCCTTGTAGAACTCGGAGGCGGCGACGTCGAGGGCGAGGGCGATCTGCTCGCCGGGGGCGTAGCCGGCCTCCTTGATGGCCTCGAGGATGAGGTCGAGGGCCTCGCGGTTGGAGCCGAGGTTCGGGGCGAAGCCGCCCTCGTCGCCGAGGCCGGTGGACAGGCCGCGGCTCTTCAGCACCTTCTTGAGGGTGTGGTAGACCTCGGTGCCCCAGCGCAGGGCCTCGGAGAAGGACTCCGCGCCGATCGGGGCGATCATGAACTCCTGGATGTCCACGTTGGAGTCGGCGTGCGAGCCGCCGTTCAGGATGTTCATCATCGGCACCGGCAGCAGGTGCGCGTTGGGGCCGCCCAGGTAGCGGAAGAGCGGGAGGTCGGAGGCCTCGGAGGCGGCGTGGGCGACGGCGAGCGAGACGCCGAGGATGGCGTTGGCGCCGAGCGACGACTTGTCCGGGGTGGCGTCCAGGTCGAACATCGCCTGGTCGATCAGGCGCTGCTCGGTGGCGTCGTACCCGACGAGCTCCGGGCCGATCTGCTCGATGACGGCGAGGACGGCCTTCTCGACGCCCTTGCCGCCGTAGCGGTTGGCGTCTCCGTCACGGAGCTCGAGGGCCTCGAACGCACCGGTGGACGCACCGGACGGTACGGCGGCACGACCGGTGCTGCCGTCGTCGAGGCCGACCTCGACCTCGACCGTGGGGTTGCCTCGGGAGTCCAGGATTTCCCGGGCTACGACGACGTCGATGGACGGCACGAGCATCTCCTTCTGGGATGTGACGCTGGAAGTGCGGGGCTGTATGACTTCGGCCTTGCGACAAGAGCCTATCCGCCTCCAGGGCAACGGCCAGCCGACCGACCGGCCCGTGGACAAACTGAAAGCAAATTGTTTCTGAACGAAACAAAGTGAGACGGCATCCCGGTGCCTACGCGCACGCACCGGGACGAACCTCGCCCCGGCGCGCGGGGGGACACGCGCCGGGGCGAGGGGTCTGGGGAGATCTACGGGAGAGGGATCTCTCAGCCGAGGTGGAGCTGCTGGCCCGGGTAGATGACGTTGCAGTCCTGGACGACGTCCTTGTTCAGCTCGAACAGCTTCTTCCAGCCGCCCTTGACCTTGTGGCTCTTGGCGATCTTGCCGAGGGTGTCGCCCTCCGCGACCTTGTACTCGCCGTCACCCTTCTTGACCTTCTCGCCGGTCGGGGTCTCGACGGTCGCGGTCGCGCCGCTGCCCTCGGAGCCGGAGGCGGTCTGCTCCTCCGTGCCCTGCTCGGTGGTGCTCGGCGCGGTCGTGCTCTGCTCGGTCGTGCTCGGCGTGGTCGTGCTCTGCTCGGTCGTGCTCTGGCTCGACTCGCTCTGCTGGGTGCCGTCACTCTGCTGAGTGGTGGCGGAGTCCGTGGTGGCGGAGTCCGTGGTGGCGGTGGTCGAGCCGCCCTCGTACGGGGTGTTGGAGAGGTTCACGCCACAGGTCGGCCAGGCGCCCTTGCCCTGAGCCGCCAGGACCTTCTCGGCGACGGTTATCTGCTGTTCCTTGGTGGCCTTGTCGGCCGTCGCGGCGTACTGCGTACCGCCGTAGGCGGCCCACGTGGAGGCCGAGAACTGCAGGCCGCCGTAGTAGCCGTTGCCGGTATTGATGGACCAGTTGCCGCCCGACTCGCACTGGGCGACGGCGTCCCACTCGGTGGCGGTGGCGGCGGAGGCGGTGCCGGCCGTCATCAGCGGAGCGGCGATGGCGACGCCGGTCACACCGGCGAGTGCGGCGATGCGAGAAGTGCGGCCGAGAACGGACGGGCGACGGTGCGTGCCCTTGCTGGAACGCAGCATGGAGTGATCCCCTCACCGACGCCTGCGAGGTGAGCTGTCGGGTTCGGGCCGATGGGGTATCCCCTGCTCCTCAGGAGCTTGGGAAGAGTTGCCCGGTCGCACGTTTCGTTGCGTGCGACTTCACCCCAAGCCGGTTCTGGCCGTCGCCAGCCGAGACCATGTGCTCAGCTGCTCAACTGCCGTTGCCGGCACAAACCTTGGGTCCCCCGCTCCTGCCTACGGCGCTGGACGCGACGACTGAACCCGCATGGCCGTCGGCAGGATTCGGCGTGACGACCGCGAGTGCTCGCTGTGGCGAGCGGTCACGACCGTAAACATCCGCCAGAGCGGATTTCAAAGACGATCAGGGCTTCTGAGACTCATCTCTCACTCGCACCAAAACGGACAATTAGCCCTGAACTATCGCTATTTACCGGCCGATTCGAGACCGAGATCCAGGGTCTGACCGGGGAGGATGAGGTCGGGGTCGGCGCCGACGGTCTTCTTGTTCTCCTCGTAGAGGGCGGTCCATCCACCCTTGACGTCATGGGCGTCGGCGATCGCCCAGAGGTTGTCACCGGTGCGCACGGTGTACGAGCCGTCGTCGCCCCGGTCCGCGTCGGAGCGCGACGCGTGGCGGCCGGAGGGGTCGGAGGAGCGCGTGTCGGCGCCCTCCTGGGCGCTGTCGCCGCGGTGCCGGCCGGCTCCCGCACCTTCGGACGGGGACTCGGCAGACTCGGCGGCGTCTGCGGCGGCCGAATCCGAGGGCGAACTACCGTCGACCTCGCTGGACTTATCGGATTTGCCCGAATCGCCCTGCTTGCCCCCCTTGGACTCGCCGGAGGCTGCCGAGTCATCGGCGGCAGCGGAGGAGTCGTCGGTCGGCTCGTCGGACGCCGAGGGCTCCGCCGCGTCCGAGGAACCGGACGACGTGTCGGACGAGGAGTCCGACGTGTCCTTCGACACACCCGTGTCGACGTCCGCCGCGGCCTCGCCCTTGGTGAGACCGACAAGGAGAGAGCACGTCGGCCACGCCTTGGGTCCCTCGTCCGCGAGGATCTTCTCGGCGACGGCTATCTGCTGCGAACGGCTCGCCTTGTCCGCGCTCGGGGCGTAGTCGAGACCGCCGTAGTTCTCCCAGGTCTCCTGTGTGAGCTGCAGACCGCCGTAGTGGCCGTCGCCTTCGTTCGCGCTCCACGCGCCGCCGCTCTCGCACTCGGCGAGGTGGTCCCAGGTGGAGGCGTCCGCGGCGCCGGCGCTGGTGGCACCGAGCAACGGGATCGCGATGGCTGATCCGGCCACCCCCGCCGCGACGATGAGGGCCGGAGCCTGGCGGGGGCGACGGTGTCGGCCGTTCCCGGAGAGCATGCGGTTGCCTTTCGCGGTCGGGGACTTACCCGGCAGACGGAGCCAACCGGGCAAGACTGGGTCGACTGGGACAGCTGATACCCGAGTCGACGGTGAAAGTAGCGGGAGTCGAACGCTTGTCACAAGTCGATGCAGCGGAGATCACGTGAAAGTCACAAGGTTGACGGAGCGTCAGCTGCCGCCTCGAGTCGCTACTCGAGTCGCTCCTCGAGTCGCTTCTTGGCCAGGTCGGCTACGGCTGCGGGGTGAAGCGCACCGGCAGCGTCCGCAGGCCCCGCATGATGAGCCCGCCGCGCCACCTCAAATCGTCGGGATCCGCATCGAGTTGCAGGTCGGGAAGGCGCTTCAGCAGCGTGGCGAGGGCCGTCTGGCCCTCCAGCCGGGCGAGCGGTGCGCCCAGGCAGTAGTGGATGCCGTGCCCGTATCCGAGGTGCTGGTTGTCGCGTCGGGCCAGGTCGAGGGTGTCGGGTTCGGCGAATCGCTCGGGATCGCGGTCGGCGGCGGCGAGCACGACGAGGACGGGGTCGCCGGGTGCGATGTGCTGCCCGCCGATGGTGAGCGCCTCGGTCGCGAACCGCCAGGTGGCGAGCTCCACCGGCCCGTCGTAGCGGAGGAGTTCCTCGACTCCCGTGGCGAGCAGGTCCGTCTCGCCCGCCGCGAGGGACTTCTGCAGCCGCTCGCGCTGGACGGGGTTGCGCAGCAGCGCGTAGGTGCCGTTCCCGATGAGGTTGACGGTCGTCTCGAACCCTGCGAAGAGCAGGATGAACGCCATCGCGGCCGCCTCGTTCTCGGTGAGGTGCTCGCCGTGGTCGGAAGCGCGGATGAGCCCGGAGATGAGGTCGTCGTCGCCGTCCTCGCGCAGGCCTTCGCGCTTGCGGTGGATCAGCTCGGCGAGATAGCCGCGCATCTTCTTCACGGACCGGGCGACGCCCCCGCGCGGCCCGCCGCCGTGCCGGATCATCATGCCCGCCCAGTCCCGGAAGTCGTCCTGGTCCTCGCGGGGAACACCGAGCATGTCGCAAATGGCGTAAATGGGAAGGGGAAAGGCGAACTCGTGGATGAGGTCGGCGGTTCCTTTGCCTGCGAACTGGTCGATGAGGCGGTCGGTGAGTTCCTGCACGCGCGGCGCGAACTCCGCCACGCGGCGCGGCGTGAACGCCTTCGACACCAGCCGCCGCAGCCGTGTGTGGTCCGGCGGGTCGATGTTGAGCAGATGCGTCATCAGCTCCGCCTTGCGCTCCCCGGGGATGCCCGTCTTGCCCTTCGCGTGCGCGGGCTCGTCGTGGTGCGCCGGGTTCTTCGACAGCCGCTGGTCGGCGAGCGCCTGCCGCGCGTCCGCATACCGGGTCACGAGCCAGGCCTCGACCCCGCTGGGCAGCCTGGTGCGGTGCACGGGCGCGTGCTCGCGCAGCCAGGCGTACGCGGGGTACGGGTCGGCGGCGAACTCCCAGGTGAAGAGCTCGGGGGCGGGTTCCTCTGCGGGAGCGGGTCCCTCTGCGGGGGTCCCGGCCGGGTTCTGATCGTGCACGTCTCGACCGTATCCGCAGTCCGCGGTGAGGGCGGACTGCGGGCGGGCTGGGCGGCAGCGAGGGGGCAGCCCGTCGCACCGGGCGCGCCCGCCTGCCCGGCCGGCGCTCAGCCCGCGGCGGCGCCCTCCTCCGCGGTGCGTGTCGCGTCACGGCCGGAGCGGGCAGCGCCGTCTCCAGGTCGACGCCAGGGGGCGGCGAGCCGCCACACCCCGCGGCTCCCGGCGGCCTGTCTTCCGGCGGTGCCGACCCGAGCCGACCACGGCGGCGGCAGGCCCGGCCGACGCGTCGGCGGCAGGCCCCCGGGCCGGCGCTCAGCCCGCGGCGGCGCCCTCCTCCGCGACCCGTATCGCGTCGCGGTACGAGCGGGCCGCCGCTCGCAGTGCTGTTTCCGGGTCGATGCCCTCCGCTTCGGCGCGTGCGGCCAGTGCCAGCAGTTCGTACCCGATGCCGTCGCCGACGGGGAGAGGGACGTCGAGCCCGGCCGTGCGGGTGCGCGACGCGAGCTTGGCGGCGAGCGCGAGGGCGGGCTGGTGCAGCGGGATGCCCTCGGTCACGGATGTGCGCTGCTTCTCGACCGCCTTGGTACGCAGCCAGTGCGCCTTGACCTCCTCGGGTGTCTCCGCGGTGTCGTCGCCGAAGACGTGGGGGTGGCGGTGGATGAGCTTCTCGACGATCGTGCCCGCCACGTCGTCGATGGAGAACGCCTCGGTCCCGTCCTCGGGTCGACCCTCCTGTGCGATACGGGCGTGGAAGACGACCTGGAGCAGCACGTCGCCCAGCTCCTCCCGCAGTTCGTCGCGGTCGCCCGACTCGATGGCCTCGACGAGTTCGTACGCCTCCTCGATGCCGTACTTGGCGAGGCCCTGGTGCGTCTGGGTGGAGGACCAGGGGCATTCGGTGCGGATGCGGTCCATGACCTGGACGAGGTCGAGGAGGCGGGCACCCGGCAGGTCGTACGAGCCGGGGAGCAGCTCCAGATCGGGCATCTGGACGCGGCCCGAGCCGGCCAGCCGCGCAAGGCCGTCGGTCAGCCGCGGCTCGCCCTCGCCCGTGGCGACGACGGTCACCGTCCGCCCGCCCGCGCAGGCGTCCACCAGCTCCTGGGCCGTGGGGGCCGCCTGCTCGACCTCGATGCCCGCGTCCCGCAGATAAGGCAGCTGCGGGTGCGCCGCGTCCGCGCACAGCACGCGGTCGGCCGTGCGGAGCACCTGCCACGCGGGCCACGACAGCAGGCCGGGCGCGACGCGATGGCTGGTGGTGAGCAGGACGATGCGGCCGGGGTCATCGGAGCTGGTTGCGTTCACGCATCGAACGTAACCCACGACACCGACATCGCCCCGGCGCTCCGGGCGCCGGACAGCGCGCACCGCCCGGCCCCGCGGTCTGCCGCCGCGACGCCTACGCCTGTTTGTTCCCCGCCGACGTCACCTCGCGGATCCACGGCGTCTTGGCGTCCGCGCGCCGGCTCTTCTCCACGTCCCAGGTGCCGTACCGCGGGTTCAGGTCGACGTCGAGCGCCTTCGACGCGTCGGAGAGCGCCTTCCAGAACGTGGCCTGGCCCGCCGACGTGTTCATGTCGGCACCGAGCCGCTTCGCGAGCTCCTGGGCCTCCAGTTCGGTGCGGAGGCTCTCGTCGACGCGCTCCGGGGCGACGCTGTACTGCTGCAGCCAGGCCGCCTCCAGCTGCTTCGCGCCGCCGGCCTGCTGCTCGAGGCCCGTCCGCGCGTCCTGGACCTGCTTGCGTGTGACGTGCACCCCGGCGTCGGTGGCCGCGCGATGCACCACCCGGTCGAGGACCAGGGTGTGGAGGGTGTCACGGGTGAGGCCGCCGGTACTGGCGATGGCCTGCGCGTACTGCGTGTCGTCCGACGTGGCGGCGCGCTGGGCGTCCCGTACCTCGGACACCCGGCTCTCCAGCTGTGCGACCGTGATCCGGTCGCCGCCGACGACGGCCGCGGCCCCGGGACGTGCATCGTTTCCGCAGGCGGTGAGCAGCGGGGTTGCGGCAAGGAGTGCCACAGAGGAGACGGCGAGCGCGATGCGGCGACGGCGGCGGTGCAAGGAAACCTCCCGAGGAGATTGTGCGACGGTGCACAAAGTCTTGCGGTGATCGATGGTAGGCAGTGGCCACGCTCTCGGCCACCCCTCCACAAGCACTTCGTGCAGGGGATGCCCCAGAACCAACGATTCGCAGCGCGTTACGGCACCGGCCAGGCGCCGCCTGTCCCGGCCCGTCCCCCGCCTGTCCTTCCCTACTCCTGCGCGTCTCCCTACTCCTGCGCGTCGACCGCTCGCTCGACCGCCCCCGCCACGTCGGCCCGCAGCCCGTCCCCGGTCTTCGTGACGGTCACGTTCCGGGGCCGGGCGCTTCCGCCCCGCTCGGCGCCTGCGCCCACGAGTACGAACCCCACCTTCCGGTACTGCGGCGCGGCCTCGGCGGCGGCCTTCACCTCGGGCCCGCCCGTCGCGAGGACGACGTCGCACGAGCGCTGCAGCAGGCCGTTCAGATACGGCCGCGCGTTGGCCGCGGACTGCTCGCCCGTCACCGGTACGTAGCTCACGCGCGCGTGCGTCTTGAGCGACGCGTCCTGCATGCCCTGCCAGACCTCGGCGGCGGTGGTCCCGGCCGTGATCCCCTTCTTGCCGGTCAGCAGGCAGGCGTCGACCTCTGTGTAGTGCCGAGCCCGGGTGTCCGGGATCGGCGGCCTCCCGTCGTCCCGGAAGACGAGGAACCCCGCAACGGCAACCGCGGCCACCACGACGAGGGCGGTGGCGGTGACCGTGATCTGCCGGCCGGTCAGCGTCCTCAGCCGGCGGACGACGCCACGAGCGCGTGCGGCGACGCGCGACAGCTGTGCCGTCTCGCGCGCCGTCTTCGCCCGCTGCGCCTGGAGCACCTGTCTGACCCGCTTGGCCACCTGTTCGGCTCGCTTCTCTCGTGTGTTGCCTTCTCTTGCCTGCCGCCTCTTGCCTGCGCCTCCGGTGCGGCCTTGTGTCCGGCTACCGGTGCCTGGGGCGTACTACCGGTACCCGGGGCGTCCCATGCGGCGGGGCCAGACCGTCCAGGCGTGCACCGAGGCTCCCGCCATCGACAGGAGGATCAGCAGCGTGTCGTCCGCGAACGCCATACCGTGCGTGGTCTCGGGCGTCAGAGCGAGCTCAAGGACCCACGCCACCAGCACCGCGCTGAAGACTCCGAAGGCGCCCCAGTCCGCGCGGCCGCCCCTCCTCAGCGCGATCACGAGCGAGGGGACAGGGCACAGCAGCCCCAGGCTGACGACGGGAAGCGCCGCAAGACCCGCCCGGACGGCGAGCGGCCCCAGCACTGGCAACCTCAGCACCGGCAACCTTTCGATCCTCATCCCCTGCTCCCTCGATCGGTTCCTTCGGATTCGGCCTCGGCTCAGCCCGGCTCAGCCGGTGATGGCCACCGGCGCGTCCCAGGCGTCGCGGTCGACGGTGATGGTGTAACCGCCGCGCGACTCCTTGCTGTTGACCATGTACTGGTGGCCGCGGTGGTGCCCGGTGTAGAGCGTCGAGGCGAACGGCCAGTCGGTGGTCGTGGTGTTGACCTGGTCCCACTTGGCGTACCAGAGGTTCCCGGGCAGGTTCGTGCGGTCGGTCGCGGTGGCCAGCGCCTTCGCGCTGGAGCTGCTGAACCCGTAGAAACCGCTCCGGTACTGCTTCGCGTTGACGGCCTTGTGCCAGGCGCGCACGTACGTCAGGACCGCGTTGTTGCAGGACGTGTTGGTGATGTCGTACGGCTCCATGTCCAGGTAGAGCCCGCTGCCCGCCTTCATGCCGAGTGCGGACGCCTTGGCGACCGCGTCCGCACCGTCGGCGGCGCCCTGCGAGGCGGCGGTGCTCGCGTTGATGGTCTCGGGGCTCGACCCCGTCTGGCAGGGCGGCTGGGCCGCCACGTAGATCGGGATGAGCTTCCAGCCGACGGAGCTGACCGACTTCACCCAGGACGCGGTGAGGTTCGGCTGGGAGCAGCCGCGGTTCTTGCCACCCACGTACACGGCGGCGGCCCCGTAGAAGCCGGTGTGCCAGGCCTTCATCGCGGACAGGGAGGGCGCGGCGCAGGTGTCGAAGGCACGGCCCGTGTAGACCTTGGCCGCCGGCCAGCTGGTGGTGGCCAGGGAGTTCTGGGCCGCGATGCCGGCTCCCGCGAGCACCGCTGCACCTGCCGCGGCCCAGGCGATGTACCGACTCTTCCTAGACGCCCGATGGCTGGACATCCCCACCCCATTCACGACACGAGGTCGACTACGAGAGAAGCTCCGCCACGTGCCCTGCACCGGGCACGCCGGACGTGCCGGACGCGCGCAGGACGCATAGGCCGGGAGCTGAACAAACACGGCTGACGCCCAGTCACGGCGGAAGGGGCATGGACGCGCCCTCCATCGCTTGCATGACACCGCTTTCTGAGCGGATCGAACCGTAACCGACCGTTCCGGGCCGGGCGGGAAACATCGCGCCTTGATCACCACAAGAATCCCCCAAGGCACAGCAAAACCAGGCACAGCAAAACCAGAGGGAGCAGACCGGCGAGACCTTCAGGACGTCCCGGCGCCTGGCCCAGAGGTACGCCGAGTCCGCCGCTGGATCCGGACGGCGGGCAACGCCAGCCCGGCGGCGACGATCCAGAGGAAGACCGTCAGGGCGGCCCATTCGCCGGTAGTGGTCTCCGGATCCGAGACCCCGAAGATGGTGTAGGCGGCGGCCACGAGGGACCAGAGACCCGCGAGCACGCCGAAGATGACCAGTCCCGCCGTCTGCGCGCCCGTGCGTCGTGCGGGTGCCGGCCGTCCGGACCGCGCCGGACTCGCTCCGTCGGCGGCGGCCCCCGCGTCGGCTCTGGGCTGCTGCCGGGGCGGCAGCCAGACCGTGGCGGCCGGGTGCACCGCCGCGTCGATGGTCGCCATCGTATGGGCGTCGATCCCGTACAGCCCCGGCTCCACCTGTACGGCCAGGCCGTCGCTGCCGACGAGTTGGCGACCGCCGTCGGGCCAGCTCAGCTGGGCGGCGCACTCGCGGTAGAGCACCGTGATCGTCCGCTTCTCCGTGGTCAGGCTGACGCCCTCGTCCCCGACGACCAGCGCCGAACCGTCCTTGCGCACCGAGGGGAACTGCTTCCCGGCGACGGCGTGGAGCGAGGCGGTCGGGGCCGCCGCGAACCCGGCCCAGTCGGCCCTGTGGCCCGTGGGCACCTGCATCAGCGCCGTCCCGGCGGCCTCCAGTGCGACCGCGTGCAGATGCCCCGGCGTCGTGGCCCACAGTTCGGACCGCAGCTCGTCGGTGCCGCGCAGCGGCCGATGCGCGAGGAGGTCCTCCGCCGCGCCGGGCAGCCGCCGTACCGCTCCGTCGGGGGCCGTCAGCGCGGCGTCGGCGCGCGTGCGCACCGCCTCCAGATCGGCCGGCTCGATCCGGCCGGCCTGGAGCTTGGCCAGGACGTCGACGAAGCCGCCGAGCACCGCGTCCTGCTTGGCGGGCAGGGCGTCCGCGAAGGCCGTGACGACCGCGAACCCGTCGCGGCGCGACTCGTAGGAGGTCGCGGCCGTGTAGGAGTAGCCGCCCTCCTGGCGCAGTGCGCGCGACAGCTCGCGCTCCAGGACCCCCGAGTAAAGGCGGGCCGCGGTGGTGTCCGCCGGTACGCAGTCCAGCAGCACACCGCCCGTGCCCTCCGAGAAGTAGGCGGGTCTCTCGGGGAGGGCGGAGGTGACGGCCGGCATGGGGCGGCGGGCGCCGGCGGGCAGCTTGAGCCTCAGCCCGGCCGGGAGCCGTTCCCCGGCGATCCACAGCGCGGCGTTGTCCCTGGTGAACCAGGTCCCCGCCCAGTGATGTACGTCCTCCGGGCGCAGCTGCCGCACTCCCCACTCCGGGTAGCTGGGCAGGCCGTAGCCCTGTGCTCCGTAGCGCCACAGCGCGAGTTGGCCGGGGTCGCGGCGGGCCTCCTCGGTGCGCAGGATCTCCTTCTCGGTCTCCAGGCGCTCCATCGGCAGGTCGGCCAGCGAGGTGCACACGCCGTCCAGATAGGCGACGATCTCGTGCTCGGCGCCCTCCACGTGGAAGTGGGTGAACGCGGCCTTGGTCGCGCCGTTGAAGTGGTAGTCGGCCAGGCCCTGGCGGTGCAGTGCCAGGTGCTCCACCAGGTGTGTGACGCCGGCCCGGCTCAGCGTCTCGTCGGCGACGCCGACGCGGAAGACCAGCCCGGCTCGCATCGGTCCTGCGGAGTACGCGAAGAGCGTGGGTATGCCGTCGACCTCGGTGGAGTGGATGGTCTGGCTCATGGTTCAGCCTCTCGCGAGTGCGGCGGCACGGTGTCGGGTGAAGGCCTCTACGGGGTCGCCGAGGTACTCCCAGGGAAATTCGGAGGCCAGGTTGCCCATCGCCCGGAAGTGGACGGCGGCGCTCTCCGTGTCCCCGATGAGGGAGAAGAGCGCGGCGAAGGCGCCCTGGACGCTGACCCATCCGTAGGGGCGTTGAAAGGCCGGGTGGAGCACGGACCGCTGGGCGGCCTCGGTGAGTTCGGACCGGACGTAGGCCTGGCGCAGGTATTCGGTCCGCTTTTCCTTGTCGCGGAGGTCGAGCCAGTGCTCGAGGTGCGCCTCGGCCACGAGTCCGCCGTTCAGCGCGCCTTCGGGAGCGTTCAGCATGCACTCCCGGGCGAAGCCGTGCGCCGCTTCCCAGCTGCCGCTCCACTTCGGGCACAGCTGCTGCAACAGCCGTGACTGACCGGAGAAATGGCTCGGGTGGTACGCGGCCAGCCGGTCGTACCGGCGCCGCGCCTCGTTCTGCCCGAGCTGGAGTCCCCTGGCGGTGTTGAGGCGCTCGGACCAGGCCGCGTCGTGGGACGGGTCGAGGGCGGTGGCCCGGATGAGCAGTTGCTCGGCACGCCGCAAGTACGCGTGGAACTGGGCGAACTGCTCCCTGCTCACGTGCTCGGCGCGGGCCGACGTCCTGACGTCCCAGCCCAGCCGCACCTCACGGGTCCCGAGAAGCGTCAGGGCGAAGACGTCGGTCGGTACCGCGGCGACGAACTCGCGCAGGGGTTGTTCCACACCCGGGACGTCTGCCAGCACACCGAAGGCGAAGCTCCGGTTGGTCCCGTGCGGAAGCCCGTCGACGTACTGGCGAACCGCGGCCCAGTCGTTCGCGGCGGCGGCCTGCTCCAGCCAGGCGGCCTCGGGGAACGCCGAGGCGAGCTGGAAGTCGGGGGGCGGCAGGGGTGCGGCGGTTGGCATGGAGCGGATGGTAAATGGCGTAAGTGACCGGCTATCGGTGGCGATGGGGCGACCACACGACGGACATAAGGGGGCACGTGGGGCTACTGGCCGTCGATTTGGGTTCGGCTTGGGTCTGGTTTGGGTGTGCTTGACCCCGCCTTGATGCTCACTTGGCACTGCCTTGCCCTGAGCTTGCTTCTGGTCTGCACCTTGCGTGGAAGACTGACTGCGCGAGCGAGCGGCCCCGGCACCTGAACCGCGATGGGCGGCCGGGACTGGAGCCCGCGTCGGGGGGCTTGGCGTGTTCGCCTCCCCGCACCTCCATGCGCTCCGCTGCGCGCCCACGAAGTGCCATGAACCCGGCGGTCATGCATTTCTGCTGCGGCTCGCTTCGCACCACCCCCCACACATGCTCGGGACGCGCTTCGGTCACGCGTCTTCAGTTCGTCCTGCGCCTCCGCCGACCGGACCGGCGGGCCGGTAGGCACGCCCCGTGACCCACTGCCCCTGACCGTCCCCATCCATCCCCCGTCCGTCCTCTATCCACCGGAGTCCACCGTGGCACTCAACGCCCGCCGCAACCGCCAACTGCTCGAGACCGCGGCCCCCTTGCTGATAGAGGGCGAGCAGGTCGAACTCACCACCCTGGCGGCGGTCGGTTCGGTGTCCGTGCGCAAGCAGGCCCTCACGGCGGCCGTGGTCGGCGTACTCAGCGCGGGAACGGTGGTGGCGACCGTCCGCCCCCGCCCGATGTACATCGTCGTGACCGACCAGCGTCTGCTGTTCTTCGACGGCGCGGGCGGCGGCAAGCCGGGCCGCCTCCAGATGAACCTCCCGCGCCCCTACGTCTCGGCCGCGGAACCCAAAAAGGGCTTCCTGGGCCTGACCATGGTCACGCATCTGACGGTCGCCGGCCAGGAGAAGGGCCTGAAGGTCACGTTCCCGGTCCAGACCCGGGGGGACGGCCGACGGTTCACTTCGGCGCTCCCGGTCACTCGCTGAGGGATCGCGGGGTCGGCGTAGACCGCCGGGCGCCTCCGCCCGGCGGCCGAGCGTCCCGCAATGGAACCCGGGAAGCCGGGGGCTCATTGTTCGACCCATGCGTACCGATTCCACACCGCATCCCGGTCCTCGGCCTCCAGCAGAACTTGGACGCCCATCTCCCGGGGCAGGAGACAACCTTTTGGCCAGGTGATCTCCTCACCGGCGGCGGTTATCACCACATCTTCGGAGCCGTCGGAGATCTGGAGGTTGTAGAACGTCCGCTCCCGAAGTGCCGTGACCGTCGAGAAATCAGACTCGACAGTCACCATGACACAGTCGTCCTCACCATCGTCCAGTGTCAGCCCGAGGGATGCGGTCGCTGGAATCGATCGGTACACGTCCGCGAGGTCCGACAGAGGAACCTTTGAGTGCTGATACGAGGGATCCCAGACCTCGACGGTCACCATATTGGACATTCAGGCACCCTTCGCCTCACCCACTCGGTTCTGCCGCCGACCATCAGCGCGAATGGACTGCGGATTACAGACGACCCACGCAGATTTGCCGACTCGCGCGGACAGCCGCTATACCACTCCGGCCCGAAATCGATGAGGCATGGTCGGCGCGGCGTGCGCGCCGTACGAGCGCCGGCGGTCGCCGCGTGACCGGTGTTGTCCGATCACAGCGGCGGGGCGTCAAACACGGGCCACCTGTCACCTGTGGCCCCGTCGGGCCGCGGATTGCCTCACGGCCCTCCACGCCAGAGTGCATACCGGCAGAATCAATTGTTAGGCGCGACAGTCGTGTGTCATGCTCGGCCGCATGAGCGCTGAGGACGCGCGGTACCAGGAAGACCTGAGGACGCCGACACTGATCGCCATCGCACGCCAGCAGGAGGTCATCCGCCAGGCGGAAGAGACGATGCGGCAGGAGCGGGAAAGGCTCGCCGAGCTCGTCTATGCCGCCACCACGAGGACTCCGGCCAACCCCATCCCGTACGGCCGCGTCGAACACGGCGCGCGACTGCTCGGAGTCAAGCGCGACCGCGTCGCCAAGATCCGCGCCGCGGTACGAAAGAGCCGAGCCAGGGAAGCGGAGCCGTATCCCGAGGCAGGCGGCCCCGTAACCCCCTCGCTCCCCGCCGCAGCCTGACCGATCCGCTCCGCAGAGAGGAACCTGCCGCTCATGACCACCGCGCCCCTCGGGGGCGGGACATCCGTTCCCCCGATGCCCGAGAGGAACCCGAAGGCGCTCCGCGCCGCCATCGCCCAGTACGCGCCGAAGCTCCTCGTCGACTTCGACCGGCACTGGCGCCGGGACATCGCAGACGCCTACGACCTCGCTCCCGTCCCCGCCTTCATGGCCCGCTGGTGGAGCGAATACGCCCTCGCCCGTGACCCACAGCTCGAAGCCAGGGTCCATCAATTGGAGGACGAGGCCGCCCAGGAATCCGACTACGCCCGTGCGAAAGCCCTCATCGAAGAGGCCGGCGGCATCCGCCGTACGGCCGCGAAGACGGAACCCGGCCAGTGACAAGCGAATTCATGGGGCCACCCTGGCAAGCCGACTGGACGAAGGAAGCCGACGACAACAGGAACGCCCTTCCCGCCCAGGCCCGTGCGCTGGTCGACGCCGCACGCGCGGAGCTCGTCACCGCGAAAGACCCGTACTTCCGGGGCATCGACAGCGACCGCGATCTACCAGCCGGAATGAGCGTCGAACCCGTCCAGTCCACCCGCCCCGGCGGTGAGCACGTTCTCTACTTCGACCACGGACGCGGATGGCTGCGGTACCACTTCGTACCCCGCACCACCGATCCGCAGATCGTGATCGACGAGTGCTTCTGGCAGTAGCCCGGACGCCCCGCACTCCCCACCCCGGACTTCTCCCGCTCTGTGCTGTCGCCAACCCAACGGACGGTTTCGCAGGCACTCCGCAAGGCTTCCAGCGTGCCATCGGCGCCGAATTCGAGCGTGAGGCCGAGGGCGGGGTAGCCGTCGGCGAGCTGGCTCTCCCAGGCCGACCTCCGGAAAGAAACCCCGGCTGTCCGAGGACTTCCTGGCAACTCGCCCGACTCATACCGAACCGGAGTGGACCAAGGCCCGGAGCGGTTCGATATGAAGGAGCGACACCTCAGTCATCGGTAGCACCAGCGGCACAACCGTTAACCGGCCCTGAACCAGTCGCCTCCCGCCTCGCTAAGAGAATACTCAAGGTACTCCTGCAGCGAGAATGCCACACGCCAACGTCCGTCACTTTCGTGATCCCATACGAAGACATCGCCATCGCGCTGTGGCTCGCGAATAAAGCCGAACAGATCGCCACCCGGCCCTCCCCCGAAAAACAAGATCGGGTCGAACGGCATATAGAGCTCTCTTAGATCCGAAGACCTTCTCAGATCAATGTTCTCCCGAAGGATCTCCCGCGCTCCCCAGACGACAGGAAGTCCGTTGCGCCCGGATACGCCTCCGACCTCCAGAAGCAGGTGCGCAAATCACTCGGGATGCTGCACGCTAGAGCCGCCTCAATCTCTGCAAGCGCCCCCCCTCGGCCCCGTGCACAGCAGCCTCCGGGGAGAGACTTTCAATGATCTCGGCCCACATGGGATACCCCTAGCCTTCCCTCGAACAGTCCCCAGCCTCCAACCTAGCGAATCCGCGGCGAGAACCAGTGCCCCAATTGATCATCGACCAGGATCTAATCAGCCTAGAAAGGGACTCACTCCGTTACGGAAAGGCGGAGAACCCACCTCTTCCCATGTCTCGTGGTACAGATTCCGCCAATAGCCTTCCGGGTCTTCGAAGGCGGCAGGATCCACATCGCGCACCAACCAAAGATACTTCTCGCTCACAGCCCAAAGAAGTTCGTCGTCCGGATCGGGTGAGGCCTCCTCCCTGAGCTGGTCAGATGTGGCCCCAAACAGCTCTTCGTGCTGAATTGACTCTGCCCTTTCAGCTTCCTGCTCCGGGTGGGACTCGCCATACGGTAGCGAAGGCGTCCGAAAATTCGTGGAGTTGTCGACCACCCTCCATGGCCATTCCAGCGTGATGTACCGCGAATTCACCGCGGCGACCCGAGCGCTTGCCGACTCACAGGAGACGATGACTTCGATGCCTACTTGGGGAAACATATCTCGTCACCGCTGATCTGGCCGTGAGACGGGACTGGTGCGCGCGGCGTTCGACCCACGCACCGTTTATGGTATATGCCTAGGAGAGTCTCATGCAGGAACGGCAGGTGGACGTTCGCCCTGGCCTCAGCCCACAATCCGCTCTTGGTGTTAGGAACCGACCGCTTCGGCGAGGTCATTCCGCAACTGATCCATGAACGACCACAGGTCGTCGGCGGCGACGGACCATCCCGCATCATCCACTTCATAGGTAGAGCCGATAAGCGCGCCGAGAGACAGTCGATATACACAGCCCTTGGTTGCGCTCACCGCGAACATCGCACCCCCTCCGTCCGTTGCAAAAACGGTAACCGAATCCTGCAGAGAACCTTCCAACCGGGTTGGGTAGTTTCCTGCAGCGATCCCTTCGATGACTGAAGGCGCATCGTCGATCCAGATCCCGCTTTCAAGGTCGGGGAGTGTCACTGCCCCAAGCTTGGTGTAGTAGCCCAGCAGGTCACCTCGAATTCCCGCGGCCGACAAAGCATCCACGGCCTCGGCGCCTTCCGAAGAAGATACCCGGACCACCTCGTGCTCACCTGGACTGAAGCCATGAATTCGTTCAAAGCCGAACACGAATTCCTGCACCAATCGCTGCATCTCCCGAATCCAGGAGTCCCAGTCACTTGCGCTCGCCTCAAAATTAGTGACCATACAACTCCTCCACAATATCGGGATCAAAATTGCTCGAGATCGCTGTGCCGTCCAGTGGCAGGCGCGTCGTTCACGTCAGGAACTGCGCCGCTTCGGCGAGGCCATTCCGCAATCTCACTCCTCAACATTCACACATCCAGACGGCCAATCGAAACTGCCGCAGCTTGTCACTGTCCGGCGAAATTCATCACCATGTCGCGCTGCATTTCAAGAGCACGCCGACAGTTTTCATTTTCACGTTCAGCGTCGGGGGTGACTCTTGGAATGCGCTCCTCGTTGAGGGCGGCCTCATAGCAAGACGACAGAACGCCCAGGACCTCCCGGCTGCCCAGTGGGCGATTTCGCAGGCAATCCGCATACTCGGACACGGCCATTACGAGCGCAGCGAGGCCTGGCGCTGGGTCTTGATCAACCAGCGCATGGAGGTTGTCGAAGAATTCCTCTTCATCCCGAACTGCGACACTGGAGCCAGGATCCTGCAAGTTCACCCTGAAGTCTCTCAGGGCAGCCCTGATGAAGTGGACAGTATGAGCGCGGAAAGATGCTTCAAACGAGGGATGAAAGCTTTCCACTGTAGCTTCGATGCAGCTGATTTCTTCGTCTCTCTTCTGGCATACCAAAGATCGACGACTCCCAGCCTTCGCTTTCATAATCCCAGAGCAGCATCGCTACCTCTTGCCGCGCCTCGAATGATCAGCCTACATCGCCCCGAGATGCTAAACCTTCACAACCTTCGCGAGTTTATGAAAGGAGATCTGCTGCTCAACGACATCCGACAGGACAGAGGGATCGGCAATGCGTTCTTCCAAGCCGGTGAGCCAGATGTCGCTTCCCTTCCAGTCCAGCGGTAGCCGGGCCTTGGGCCACACGTCCACCATCTGACGCGCCAATCGAAGCCCGAACTCGACCAGCGACGGTTCTCCGGCCGCGGCGGCAATGAGTACCCCGTCTTCGAGTTCCCGCACCGCCGGCGGGAGGCCTCTCTCTTGCTGCAGGCTCACGTGTTCATACAGCGCATCGACGATGCTTGAAATCGTCGGCGGCTCCTCCAACGACAACCTGCTCTGCGCGACAAGACGCCGAGCGGCTGATTGATATTCGCCGGAGTGGCGCGCAAACGAAACGCTCTCTTGAATCCCGGAGGGAGTGACCAGTCGCTGACCAAGCGTCAATGCGATAACCGGAAATTCCCGAACCAGCGCATGGATATGCGTAGTGGGAAAGTATCCGTCGCCTGCCGTTGTACGGTCAAGAGTCACACCCTGAACGACTGGACCGATACGTCTCAGCAATCGCAAGGGCCGCCATTCCGAAAACCCCGGGAGGGCCGCACCCCAATCAGAGGTGACACGTTTTGCGGTTGCCGTGTCAGACTTACTCACGGATTCACCTCTATTGTCACATTCACGCCCGGAACGTTGATCGCGTTCTTATCAGCCTGTGCCTTGCCGATTCCCCGCCCGGGTTTTAGCACGAATTTATAGTCCCACACGGTTCCCGAGGCCGGATCATAGACGTCCGGCCGAGCGCTGCCGGCAGTCCCTCTAGCAACCGGAACACCACCCAGGTAGCTCTGTTCAGTCACTAGCCCACGATTCCCGTAGATGCCCTGGTAACGCTGCAGCAGCTTATCCGCGTAAGCGTGCTTAGCAGTTCCCTTGACCGGCCCACTGCCTCCCACCTTACGCGCGGCCCGCGTTGCAATGGCCTGAATAAGGTCTGAGTCCGACGGGTTCGTTGAGCCATTGCAGGCGCAGGCGACGCCGTTGGGCGCAACGCCTCCGTTGCAATTGTGAACCAGGACCGGCGTGTCGCCGGCCTCCACGTAGTACGTGTGGAGGGTGCCGATGGTGAGGTCGTAGGTCGTGGTGTTCGCGTGGTAGAGGCGGACACCGGTGACCTCGGCCGTGCCGGTCGGGGTCTGCAGGACGTCTCCGGTGTGGAGGTCCTTGGCCTCGACGAACGCCGACTGGGTCTCGTCGTAGAACGGGTGGTGGAACGTCGTCGTCAGACGCGCGCCCTCGGCCTCCCGGCCACTCGTGCCGGCCTTCGCGTCCTGGCCCGGCGATGCCGTGCTGACAGCCGCGACCGGAGCCGTCGCCGGCTCCTGGCCGCCATGCCCGTGACCGCTCGCTCCCAGTGCGCCGAGCACCGCCGCCGACGCCGCCAGGCCGAACGCCGCCTTGCGCGCCGCCTTCTTCGCCAGGGACTTCGCCCCGGCCCTCACTCCGTCCTTCAGCGCGCGCTTGGCACCGGACTCCGCCGTCTTCTTGATCGTCAGGTCGACGAAGTCATGGTCGGTATGCGTGACGATGACCGCGGTGACCTTGTGCGCCTCCGTACCCGCAACTCCCGGCACCGAGTTCGCGATCGTGTCACCCACCCGCACCTGGTCGATGGCCTTCGTCGAACCGTCGGCCATCAGCACCCGGGTCGCTCCGGTGAAGCTGTGCACGGGAACCCGGCAGCTGTCTCCTGAGTGCGACTGGCTCCGCGTCCCGGCCGCCTCCGACTCCGCCCCCGAAGCCGCCTCATCCGTGGCATCGGCTGCCGCCGAATCCCCGGCTTCCGTGGCCCCCTTGCCGAACAGCCCGCCCACGGCCTCCATCGCCTTCGGAGCCACCTTCGCCAGCAGCTTGCCGCCGAGCTCGCCCAGCTTGCCGCCCGCCGCGCCCACGACCGCGCCCTCGACCGCCGACCCCGCGAACGCCCCCACGCTGCAGTCGTCCCCGCCGTCCTGGGCGCACTTGAAGCCCTGCTCCACCAGGGAGCCCGCGGCGCCCGCGATGGCCGCGCAGCCGATCGTGCCGACGCCCCAGGTCGCCGCCTCGCAGCCGGCGAACACCGCCGTGGAGACCACGAACGAGGTGATAGCAGCGGCGTGGTGCTTGACGAACTTCGCCGCCGTCTTCGCCGCGCTGACCGTGGCGTGGTACGCCGTCCTGGCCGCGTGCGCCACCGCGTGGGCGGCCTTCTTGACCTTGCTGACGACCTTGTGCGCCGCGTGCTTGACCGCATGCACCACCCGGTGCACCACATGCGAGACCTTGTGGTACGCGGAATGCACCGCATGGACCGCCGCGTGATACGCCCGTCTCACATGTCGTGACGCGTAGTGGTAGACGCGCCGCGTCACCCGCACCGTCGCGTGGTACACGTCCCGCACCCGGTGCGCGATCTTGTGGGCCGCGTGCTTGACCGCGTGGACCACGCGGTGCGCCACGTGCTTGACCGCGTGGTACACCTTGTGCGCCACGTGGTGCACCGCGTGCGAGACCTTGTGCGCGACCTTCTTCGCGCCGCACACCACGTCGTACCAGGAGCAGTTGCCGGACTCGTCCGTGCCCGCCATCGGGTTGTCGTCGACGTATGCGAACGGGTTGGCCGCCACCGAGTTGGGCACCGCGTCCAGCGAGACGCTGTCCTTGTTCAGGAACTGGCCCGTGTCCGGGTTGTACCAGCGCGATGCCGTGCCCACGTCGCCCGTGCCCGGCTCCGTCCAGCCCGACTGGAAGCCCAGGTGGCCGGTCATGGAGCTGGTCGACAGCACCTTGCCCAGCGGGTCGTACGACGCCGAACCGGACAGGCCCGTCGCACCCGAGGTGAAGGTGCCGACCACGTCGCTGTGCTGGTCCGTCAGGGCCAGGACCGCGCTGCCGCCGCTCGGCTTGATGCCGATGACGCCGCCCGCCGGGTCGTACGTGTAGGTGTTGTCGCCGTCGGAGGCGATCGTGTTGTCCGCGCCCGAGTAGGCGAAGGTGCGCGTGGACTGCGCGCCCGTGTCCGTGTCGGTGACGTTCCGGCCGAGCGCGTCCAGCGTGTAGGACTGCGTGCCCGCCACGATCTGGTCGCCGAACGCGTCCGTCTTGTACGCCACCGAGCCGCCCGACGACGACTCCTGCGTCATCGTGCCGCGCGCCGAGTACGAGTACGTGTTCGTGCCGTCCGACGTCAGCTCGTCCCGGGCGTCGTACGTGTACACGTCCGAGCCGACCCGGATGCGGTTGCCCGACGCGTCGTACGTGTACTGCTTCGTCGTGCTGCCGTTGTTCCACGACGTCAGCCGGTCCGACCAGTCGTAGGTGTACGTGTTCGACGAGGCGCCCGACACACCCGTCGTCGTCTTCGACGTCAGGTTGCCGTTGTTGTCGTAGCCGTACGCGAAGCTCGCCGGCGTCGAGGCGCCCTGCACCAGGACGTCACCGGTCAGCTCGTGCGCGCTGTTGTAGCTGAAGGTGCGGGTCTGGCCCGTCGAGCCGTACTTGACCGTCTTCAGGTCGTTCAACTGGTCGTAGGTGTACGTCAGCTGGGTGCCGGTCGCCGCGTCGTTCAGCGATGACAGCCGGCCTGCCGTGTCGTAGCCGTACGACGTCGTGCCCGCCGCGTCCGTGCGCGTCAGCATCGAGCCGTCGTTGTTGTACGTGAAATTCGACGAACCCGCCGAACCCGACGCCGTGAGCACGTCGCCCCGGTCGTCGTACGTGAACGCGTCGTGCGTGGCGGCCTGGTAGTCGGCCTGGCCTGCGGTGCCCGCCACGTCTGTGTCCGCCGACAGGACCCGGCCGTCCGCGTCGTAGGTGAAGCTGCGCTTCGCCGTCGCCGCGTCCGCGCCCGAACCCGACATGGTCTTCAGCTGACCGTTGTTGTCGTACGTCATCGCCGACGTGACGCCGCCCGGCAGCGTGGCCGACGTGAGCTGGCCGTCCGCGTCGTAGGCGAAAGTGGTCGTCGAGTCGGCCGCCGACGTGTACGTGGACGTCGTCGGCTCGATCACCTTCTCCTGCTGGCCCCACGGCGTGTACGTGTAGCGCCAGGAGTTGCCGCGGCCGTCCGTGAAGCGGGTGCGGTTGCCCGCCGCGTCGTAGCCGAACGTCGTGGTGATCGACGTCGAGGCGTCGACCGGCTCGACCTCCTGCGTGATCGTGCCCGCCGCGTCGTACGTCCAGCGCGTGGTGTGGCCGTTCGCGTCGGTCGCGGCGGTCAGGTTGCCCACGCCGTCGTACGTCTGCGAGGTCTGCGTGAGCAGGTTGTTGTTCGCGTCGTACTGCTTGTTGTAGGTCGGGTCGCCCGAGGCGTTGTAGTCCGTCTCGGTCCAGGTGCCGTCCGGCAGGATCGTCTTCTGCTGGTTGCCCTCGAAGTCGTACGTGAAGTGGGTGGCGTTGCCCGCGCCGTCCGTCACCGAGGTGACGTCGCCGGCCCGGTTGTAGCCGTACGAGGTGGTCACCCCACCCGGCGACGTGGTCGACGCGACGTGCGCGCCGTACGGGTTGCCGGTGTTGACCGCGTACGAGTTCGTGGTCGTCAGCGTCTTCGTCGACGGGTAGCGCTCCAGCGTCGTGGAGGTCAGCTGCCTGCCGAGGAAGTCGTATGTGGCCTGACTGGCGGCACCTGTGGCGTCCGACGCCGACAGCTGGTCGCCGTTCGTGTCGTACGTGGCGTGCGTCTTCGTGCTGTCCGGCGCCGTGATCTGGGCGACGTTGCCCATCTGGTCGTACAGGTACGAGGTCGTCTTGCCGCCGGGAGTCGTCTCGGAGGTCTGGTTGCCCTCGCTGTCGTACGTCCACACGGTGGTGCCCGCGTTGGGCGAGGAGCCGCCCGCCGGGGTGTACGAGGGCAGCGTCTCGGAGACCTTGTCGCCGTTCGCGTCGTACGCCGTGGTCGTCGTCAGGCCGTTCGGGTCCTGCTCCTCGACCGCCTCACCGAAGGTGTTGAAACCGCTGGTGGTGACGGGGTGCACGGTCGCCGGATTCGTGCCGTCCGCCTCGGCCTGGACGGCGGGCGCGGTGGTGACCGCGAGGTTGCCCGCCTCGTCGTAGGCGTAGGTGGTCGTGTTGTGCTCGGCGTCCGTCATGGACGTCTGCAGGCCCTGCTTGTCGTAGGCGTACTTGGTGGTCTGCTCGTCCGAGGAGCCGACGGTGCCGCCGCTGCGGCCCTTGCCGTAGAGGGACGAGACCTCGGAGGCGGACAGGGCCCGCTGGTAGGTCTGGACGTTGTCGACCTCGCCGTTGACCACGTCGCTGGTGGTGCCGCCGGCGGTCTTGGTGCCGCCGATGGACAGCGGTCCGGTGCCGGTCCACGGCGAGGTGTCGGTGGCCGAGCCCGCCTGCGCGCCGTTGACGTACAGCTTCATCGAGCCGGTCGTCGCGTCGAAGACGCCGACCAGGTGCGTCCAGGTGTTCAACGTCGGCGCCGTGGAGGCCGTGGCGTCGTAGAACGCGGACGGGGAGGCTACGTCGGAGCTCGCCGCGTGGAGGCGGAACGCGTTGTCCGCCTTCGAGTACTGCAGGTAGAAGGAGGCCCGGTTGGTGCCGCCCTGTGCGACGAACGTGCGGTAGGTGGAGGTGTCGGCCAGGTTCACCCAGGCGGACACCGTGTAGGAGGCCGTGGTGTCCAGGACCGGACTGCTGGTCGCGATGACGTCGCCGGTGCCGGTGCTGGTCCCGTTGAACTTGGCCGCGTCGTCCGCCCAGGTCACGCCGGATCCGGCGGTCGCCGTGTTGCCGGTGCCGGAGGCGTCGGTGACGTTCGTGCCGGACGTCTGGTTGAGCTTCCACCAGCCCGCCGGGTGACCCGAGGCGTCCCCGTACAGGGTCTCGCTGAGCACATTGCCCATGTCGTCGTACGTGCTGGTGGTGGTGCGGTCGTATCCGGACGAGTCGTGGTCGTTCTCCGTCGCGATCTCGTCGTCCGGCGTGTACGAGACGGTCGAGACGCGGTCCACTCCCGTCGGGTCGACCGTGGTGGAGGTGGTCCGGGAGGCCGCGTCCACCTTGTAGTTGGTGACGGTCTCGCCGTTGTCGGTGGTGGAGGAGAGCAGGTTGCCGGCGGCGTCGTAGGTGTCCGACTCCAGCACGTACGTGCTGTTGGCGTCGGCACTGGTCTTCTTCACCGAGGCGGTCAGGCCGTCGTCGGTGTAGGTGTAGGACGTCGTGTTGCCCATGGCGTCGGTCACCGACGCGAGGCGCCCGGCCGGGTCGTAGGCGCGCGACGACTCGGTGAGCAGGGTCGCCGTCTGCGGGTTGACCGGGTCGCCCGTGTACATCAGGCCCTGCGTGAGCAGGTTGCCGTTGTCGTCGTACGTGTAGCGGGTGTCGACGCCCGCCGACGTCACCTCCTTGGTCTTGTTGCCGGAGGTGTCGTACGTGTACGTCGTGGTGTTGCCGTTGGACGCGCCCGCGGCTGCGTTGGCGTCCGACTCGGTCAGCACCTGGTCGTAGGCGTCGTAGGTCTGCGTCTCGGTGCGGGACTGGTCGCCGCCGCTCGCGTCGGAGACGGTCTGCGAGGTGACGTCGCCGTCGTCGTCGTAGACGGTGCTGGTGACGGCGGCGTGCGTGGCGCCCGTGACGCGGTCGGTGAGCTGCGGGTCGTGCTCCTCGATGACCTGGCCGCCCGCGTCGTACTTGTACGTCGTGGTCAGCCCGTTCGGATAGGTGTCCGAGACGACCTTCTGGCTCAGCACCTGGCCGAGACCGTCGTAGGCGTACGACGTGACGAGACCGATGGCGTCGGTGGTCGACGCGACGTCGCCGTTCTTGAAGTACGACACCGTGTTGACGGCGCCGCCGGGGCTGATCGTCTTCACGGGCAGGCCCTTGGGCACCGCTCCGCTGTCAGCTGCCGGGTAGGTGCTGGTGCCGTCGCTGTAGACGGTCGTGGTGGTACGGCCGTTCGGGAAGCCGGCCACGGCCGGACCCGTGATCGCGGTCTGGTTGCCCGCCGAGTCGTAGGTGTACGACGTCAGATACGTGGTGTCCGTAGCCGACGTCGAGCGGCCGTCGCGCTCGGTCAGCAGCTGGTCGTTGCGCGGGTCGGCGGTGGTCAGCTGGGCCGTGGTGTCGTCCGGGTAGTACGTGTAGTACTCGGTGTTGCACTTGTTCGCGGCCTGGTCCTGGCAGGACGTCGAGGACACCACGTTGCCGCGCACGTCATGACCGGTGACCGTCATCGAGCCGTTGGGGTCGGTGACCGTGTGCTCGAAGCCGCCGGTGTCGTAGCCGAAGCTCGTCTTGTTGCCGAGGCCGTCGGTCTCGGTCAGCGCACGGTTGCCGTTGGTGACGTCGTATGTGTAGGTGAGCGTGGCGTTGGTCGGCGAGGTCACGTTGACCGTCTCGACCGGGAGGAGCCCGGTGGAGTTCTTCGCGGCCTCCCACTGCTCCGACACGTCCGCGGCGGACAGCTGGGAGCGGTAGACGGCGGCCTCGGCGATCGAGCCGTTGAAGTAGGTGGCGTAGCCGGTGTTGTCGGTGGTGCTGTGGTGCGTCTCGTCAGGCCAGTTGCCGCCGAGGAAGCCGGCGCCCACGTAGGTGTAGGGCTGGTTGGTCATGGCGGCGGTGCCGCTCTGCGAGCCGACCAGCGCGTCGTCGAGGTACAGCGACTGCGTGCCGGCCGACGCCGACAGGACCACGTGGTGCCACTTGCCGTCGGTCACGGCCGAGGAGGAGACCAGCGGATTGTCGGAGCCGGTGGAGAACCAGAACTCGCCGTACAGCTTTCCGCTGCTGCCGACATACAGGACAGGGGTGTAGCCGGTGGCTGTCGTTCCGGAGCTCAACGGGTCACGCGAGGCGCTGAACAGCACTCCGTTCGCGGTCGAGGTCTTGAACCACATGCTGACCGACTCGTTGCCCGAACCGGGTACCAGCCCGGAGGGCAGGGTCACGGACGAACTGCTGCCGTTGAACGACGCCGCCTTCTGGTCGCTGAACGGTCCGGTGACGCCGAGGGTCGCCGCGTTGTACGTGCCGCTTCCGCCCCGCACCTCGTCGACGGCCGTGCTCGCGCCCGCCGCCTCGCCGAGCCGGAAGTACGCGGAGGGGGCGGCGCCGAGGACAGCGCCCCGGTACGTCTGGCTGGACCCGGCGACCGTGGGCGCCGCGAGCTTCCAGACGCCGCCGTTCTCGTCGGTGAGCTGGGTGAGCGTGGTGGTGGCCGTGTCGTACGTCATGGCCGCGTACGTCTTGCCGGACGGCCGCTTGATGGAGGTCAGCAGGCTCGCCGCGTGGGTGCCGTACTGGTAGAGGGAGTTGACGTCGGCGGCGACGAGCGGACGGCCGTACCAGGCGGCGTCCGCGATGGAGCCGTTGAAGTAGGTCGCGTAGCCGTCCTTCTCGGTGGAGCTCTGGTGCGGCTCGTCGGGCCAGTTGCCGCCGAGGAAGCCGGTGCCGAGGTAGTTGAACGACTGGTTCTTGCCGAAGGCGTCCGCGCTCTGGATGGAGACGGTGCCGGTGCGCGAGCCGACCTTGGCGTTGTCGAGGTACAGCGTCTGCGAGTTGCCCGCGGCCGACAGTACGACGTGGTGCCAGTGGCCGTCGGCGACGGAGGCGGAGGAGACGATCGGGTTGATGCCGCCGCTGTACCAGAACTCGGCGTTCAGCTTGCCGTCCGTACCGACGTAGATCGACGGCGTGTAGAACCCGGCGGCCTGCCCGGAGCCGATGGGCTGCGACGCGTACGAGTAGAGGACGCCGGGACCCGCAGAGGTCTTGAACCACAGGGAGAGCGCGCCCGAGTCGGTGTCGTTGCCGAGGTTCTTGGGCAGCGAGATGTCGGACGAGGTGCCGTTGAACCCGGCGGCCTTGGCGGAGGAGCCGGTCAGCGGGCCGGTCTGGCCCAGCGTCACGTTCTCGTACGTCGCGTTGGTGGTGCCCTCGTTGGCGAGGACGGTGTCCTTCGCCGTGGTGCCCGAGGTCTCCGACAGCGGCCAGTACGTGTGCGGGTCGAGGTCGAGCGAGGCGTTGTTGTACTGCGAGCCGCTCGTGTAGCCGTACGTGGTGCACGCCGTCGTGGACAGCGGCGAGCACACCTTCGTCAGCTGGTCGCCGGTGTAGCTGTAGGTCCAGGTCTGGGCGGTGGAGGAGTCGCCGGCGGTGACCGGGTCGGTGACGACGGTCGCGACGTGCGCTGCGGACGCGCCGCTCGGCGTGGACCAGGTCAGGTTCAGGGAGCGGCCGGAGACGGCGGAGGCCATCTTGGTGACGTGGCCGGTGGTCCAGGTGAGGTTGATGGTGCGGCCGTTGGCGTCGGTGACGGAGGTCAGGCCGTAGCCGCCGGAGCCCAGGGACTGGGTGAAGGTGTAGACCGTGTCGTCCTTGTCGGTCAGCGAGTAGCCGCCGGTGACCGACTTGAAGGTGGCGAAGCGGCCGTTGCCGGGCGTGAAGGTGCCGTCGCTGTTCTTGCCGTAGCCGACCTGCGAGCCGTCCGGGTAGGTGACGTAGACGCTGGAGACAGCTCCGGACGCGGTGTACTGCTCGGTGGCGCGCGAGTCGAAGATGCTCGACCAGCCGGCGCCGAACGCACCGGTCCAGCGCGGGTCGCGGGAGTTGTAGTCGCGTTCCACGTCCAGCGACGGGCCGACCGTGGAGATCGACGCGTCGGTGTCGGAGGTCGTGTAGTTGCCGATCGAGGCGTCGAAGCCGTGGTCACTGCTGTTCTGCGACAGCCCGGACGTGATCACGGGCTGCGGTACCTGCACGGACATGGCGTACGGGTCCGCGGGTGAGTACAGGCCGCCGTCGTACGCCTGAACGGTCCAGGTGTAGTTCTTGTTCCAGGCCAGCTTGCCCGCCGGGACGGTCCAGTCGCCCGTGGAGATCAGGCCGGAGTCGGCGATCTTGGTCCCCGTGCTGTCGTAGACCTTGAAGACGTACTGGTCGGTGCTGCCGCTCGTCGAGTTGGCACCGCCCGCCCAGGCCGTCAGCTCGGGCTGGGTGGTGTTCACGACCGCGTTGTCGCTCGGGAACTGCTCGTACAGCTGCGGAGCGGTGTTGCCCGTGTAGGTGACCAGGATGTGCGGGCCGTCGGCCGGGTCGTTGAAGGAGCCGAACTGCTTCCAGTGCAGGTTGTCGGTGGTCGACGCGTAGACGGCGAGTCCGTAGTCGGCGGTGGTGCCGCTGAACCAGCCCTGGATGGCGGAGGTGGACAGCGGAACCTGCACCCAGTCGCCGACGGTGCGGTCGGCGGCGGTGTTCGCGCAGGCGTTGGGCACGTTCGGCGTCACGTTGCCGATCGAGGAGCCGTGCGACGGGCCCGGATAGGTGGTGGCGGACTCCGGTGTCCACGCCTGGGTGACCAGGGCGACGTCGAACCGCTCGGGGGTGCAGGTGGAGGCCCAGGTGTCGAAGATGTCCAGATGCGCTTCGGTGACGGTGGCGTTGCTGCCGTCCCAGGCGGTGTCCCAGTGGTTGGAGAACCCGATCGCCTTGTGGGTGCCGGAGTCGTACGAGCCGGTCTTGATGGTCTGCTCGAAGGAATGGTCCTGGGCGTCGGGCGACTCGACGTAGGTGGTGGTCCAGCCGTCGTCGACGGTCGGGTCCACGGTGACCGGGAAGACGCGGCGCGGGTCGTGCAGCCAGCTGTCGTCCAGGGTCACCTTGAGCGCGTAGCCGCTCTTGTCGTGCAGGAGCTTGTACGTGACGTCGTAGGTGGTGGCCGGGTCCCCGGAGCGGCGGTTCACCTTCGAGTCGTAGGCGTACGCGGCGGGAATGCGCTCGACGGTCTTGCCGGCGGCGTTACGCAGGGCGACCGAGCCGTTCTTGGTCAGGACGGGCGTGAGGCCCTTGAGGGCGAGCGGGAAGGTCCAGCTGTTCCCGGCGTCCGCCGAGTGCAGGACGACCGCTTCCTTCAGCCCGGTGGCGATGGGGGCGAGCTCGAGATCGGTCCCGTCCAGGACGTTCTTGTACGTGACGGTGGAGCCGTCGGCCGTCCCCTTGACGGAGGCGGCGCCCTTCAGGCCGTACGCGAGGGAGTGCTTGCCGTCGACGGCGAAGGTGGCGAGGGCGGAGTCATCGGCCTTGCGGGCGAAGTCGACGGCGAGGGAGTTGGCCTTCTCGTGCCAGCGACCGTCCGGCCCGGCCCGCACGTCGACATCTATCGGCGCCCATTTCCCCTTTCTCACCTGGTAGTTGACGGGCGTCGGGGATATGTCCCGGGTCGTACTGCCGTCCGCGTTGTTGAAGACGGTCTCCGTACGGGACGACTTGCCCGCGTTCCGCTTGCTGGTCTTGGCGTTGAAGCCGGCACCGCCCTGGCTCCTGCCGCGCACGACGGCCGACTTGTGCGCGTGGTAGGCGGCGAGCTCTCCGCGTCCCTTGCCGGGGGCGTGGCCCGCGCCGCGGTGGGCCTCGGTGGCCTTCGCGGACACATGGTGCTTGTGCCCAGCCGCGGTCCCCGACTGCTGGTGCGGCAGCTTGCCCCATCGCGGGTCCTTGAACCAGGACGACAGCGAGGTGAGGCTCGGCAGCGAGATGGCGTCCAACTCCGCGCCGTCGGCCATGGCCTGCTGGGTCGTCAGCATCACCGCGAGCGCGGTCAGGACGAGAAACGCGATGCCGCGCCGCAGGCGGTGGACGCGACCGGTAGGGCGGACGCGACGAATGCGACGGACGGGGCGGAGACGGCGGAAAGGCCGAGCGCGCACGGCTTTGACTCCCGGACTCAGGAAGGCCACAGAAACGCGCTGATCTTGCACGCCGCGAACATCCCGTGCACAGGTAGGCGGACCGATCTTGGCCTTGCTTTGACCGTTTCTTGCTCAACCAGACCGACTTATACCGACTATCCGATTCATCCTTGTCAACTTCTTTGCGAGTTGGCCACCTTTGCGACCGGGTATCTTCATCCGACCGCGCCCGTACCGCACCGCACCGCGTCCGGACACGTGAACGCTCACGACTGGTTCGACGTCGACCCCCGCCGAGGCCGACGGGCACGCCTCAGCCCGCGTGGAACCGGCTCGGCGCCTCGGTCGGGGCGTCCCCGGGGGCCGGCAGCGGCTGCTGCGGACAGCCGGAGAGGACGCGCTTCATGGCGGCCTTCTCGGCGGCGGTCACCCACAGCCCGTACTTCTTCTTGACGGCCACCTGACGCGCCACGTAATCGCAGCGGAAGGCCTTGCGGGGCGGCAGCCACGTCGCCGTGTCGCCGTCCCCCTTGCTCCGGTTCTGGCTCGCACCCACGGCGAGGAGGTTCAGCGGGTCGTTGGCGAGCGCGATGCGCTTGCTCGCGTCCCACTGCTGGGCGCCCTTCTGCCAGGCGTCCGACAGGGCGACGAGATGATCGATGTCGACCTGACTGCGGCCGCGCACGAAGGTGATGTCCTCGCCGGTGTACGGATCGGGCGCAAGCGTCCCGGAGGCCACGGAACAGCCGTCGTCCCCGGCCTTGAACCTCACGTCCTTCAGGTCGCGTTTCAGCACGTCGTCGCGGGTTCCGCAGCCGTTCGAATCCGTGTCGGCCCATGGGCTGCCGAACTCGTCCCGGTCGAAACCGGTCTTGGGCGCCCTGCCCTTCACGGTGAGCGAGTCCACGGCGGCGAGAGCGGAACCCGCCGGCCCCGTGGCCGACGGCTCCTTCGAACCGGTGCCCGGACCGGCAGCCGGATCGTCGGGGACGCAGCCGGCGGCGGCCGCGGCGAACAGCACAGCGGCCAGGGCCGCCACGGCCGCCCGGGGTCCCCGCTTCGGATGCCGGGCACCTCCTGAGTCGCCGCGCGCGCCTCCCGAGTCGCCCCGTGCACCCCCTGAGTCGCCCGCGCCGCGCGACATTCGCGCTGCCGAGGGCCGGCCGGGGCCCTCCGTGCCGCCTATGTCGCTCCCTATGTCACCCACGCTCCCGAGCGTCACGGCGCTCTCCTCCCCTGTCCGCTCCCCGCACTCCGATAGACGCGGATCCGCCCGCCCACCGTAGCGGCGGGCTGGTTCGGGCCACGCCGTGACCCAGGCGAGCATTCTTCGCAACTCGGGCGTATGGTCGTGGGTGAATCCCTCCGGAAGGAGCTCTGGAATGGGCATCTTCGACAGATTCAAGGGCCAGGGCCGCCACAGGGCCGGGCACGCCTCCGAGACGACCGCCAAAGAGTCCGAGGAGAGGACCGGCGGCTTCTACGAGGACCGGGGCGGCCAGGGCGAGGCGGCCCAGCAGCAGCTGAACGAGAGGCTGACGGACCGGGAGCACGAGTCCGACCGGCCGCAGCCCTGACGGAGGGCGCAGCGCACGGAGGTGCAGCGCTCGCGACCGACGCCTCCCGATCGACACCTCCCGGCCGTCAAGTGACGAAGCCGTCCGCGGAGCCCGACTCCCGTGGGCGGCTTCCCGGTTGGAACGCCGGTCCGCCCGCGCAGGGCTCCGCGGCGGACCGTCCACAGGCAGACCAGGCGCGGTGACCGCCCTCTCACACCTCGGCGAGCAGGCGCCCGTGCCCGCCGCAGGCGCCCGCAACCGCCTCAAGCCCGCCCTGTCACACCTTGCCGATCCCCAGCGTCGTCTCCGACGGCAGAAGCCCCGAGCCGAGTACGGCGACCCAGAACTCCCCCAGCAGATCGGCGAGCCGGGCGGTGGCGTCCGGGCCGAGGGCCTCCCACGGGCCGGCGGCCAGCTCGTCCGTGTGCCGCTCCACCTCCGCGCGCAGGGCACGGCCCGCCTCGGTGGCCACGCCGTCCTCGTCCAACAGCCCGCGTGCGAAGAGCCGTTCGCGGGCGGACGTCCATCCCTCGTCGCTCCACCCGCGGCTGCGGAACGTGTCGGCCGAGGCCGCGCCTATGCCCGCGAAGGAGACCAGCGCCTCGGTCGGGTCGAGTCCGGCTATGAGCAGGGCGGCGAGGTGGCCGTCGCCGCGGTGCTCGCGCAGGATCGTCGCCGCGTGCCACAGCTGCTCGTGCGGGGCCTCGGGCCACGGCAGCTCGGCGTTGGCCGCGGCGAGCGGGCGGCCCGCGGTGTTCGCCGCCTCGGCGGCCCGGCGGGCGAGCGCGGCGGCCTCCGCGAGCTCCGGACTGTCCACCCGGTCACCGAATATCGCCCGATACGCCCGGTCGATCGCCCGCTCCCGTGCCTTCAGTACGTCCCCAGGCGCGGCTGTGCGCCAGGCGGGATCGACGTACTCGGCGACCATGCGCGGGCTGAAGCTGTAGAACGCGGAGGTCACACGCGCGGGCCCGGCCTCGCCCAGCGGGGCCGCACGGAACGGGAAGTAGCTCGGCCAGCGGAGCTCGGTCCCGTAACCGAACGCGGCCGCTTCCTCGAAGGACTCGGGCGCGTAGTAGAGCACGGCGTGCAGCGGCTCCAGCAGATGCCACATCTGCCTGACCCGGCCGAGCTCGATCCCCCTCGGCTGCGCCACCGTCCCGCTCGTCTTGCTGACGTTCTCCGACATGGCTTCGCTCCTCGTCGCACCTGTCGCACCCCACCCAAGAACTTGACAGTGACTAGATTGGCCGCCCAAGCCGCAACTTGTCAATGCCTAGATTCGGCGTAATCTGCTGGGCATGAACCCTCAGCGCTCCTACCACCACGGCGACCTGCGGCGGGCCGTGCTGTCGGCCGCCCTGGACGTGATCGCCTCCGACGGGCCGTCCGCGCTGAGCCTGCGCGACCTGGCCCGCCGGGCGGGCGTGTCGCACGCCGCTCCCGCTCACCACTTCAAGGACCGCACGGGCCTGCTCACCGCGATCGCGGCCGAGGGATACGCCCTGCTGGCCACCGCGCTCGAGGAGGCGAAGGACCTACGGGACGCGGGCGTGCGCTATGTCCGGTTCGCGCGCGAGCATGCGGCCCACTTCCAGGTGATGTTCGCGCCGGAGCTGCTGCGCGAGAACGACCTCGAACTCGCCACGGCCAGGGCGCTCGCAGGCGAGCGCCTGCGCACCGCGGTGGCCGCCGTCCCCTCGTCGGGCCGCGGCCCCGACGCCCGCCTCGCCGGCGTGGCCGCCTGGTCCCTGGCCCACGGCTTCGCCACGCTGCTGCTCAGCCACAACCTGGACGGACCGGTGGGCGACCGCGATCCCGAGGACGTCTTCCGCGCCCTGACGGGGATGCTGTTCCGGTCGGGCGCCACACCGGAACAGACAGCCGCGACTCCGGAGTCGTAAAACCCCGGAGTCGTGCAAACCCTGGTGCCGTGATAACCCCGGAGTCGTAATACCTGCTACGACCCGAGAATCGACGTCAGGAACTCCCCGGTCCACCCCAGCAGTTCCCGCCCGACCAGCGGCTTCCCGCCGACCTTGGCCGTCTTGGGCCGCGGCACGAGCACCTGGTGGACCGCGGGCTTGATGACCGTGCCCGGGTAGAGCCGCTTCAGCCGCAGCTCCTGCGACTCGCGCAGCTCCACAGGGGCGAAGCGGATGTTGTTGCCCTGCAGCACGATCTCGCCGACTCCGCACGCGCGCGCGAGCATGCGCAGGCCCGCCACCAGCAGCAGGTTCTCCACCGGCTCCGGCAACTTGCCGTAGCGGTCCACCAGTTCCTCGCGTACGGACTTGATGTCGTCCTCCGTGTTGACGGAGGCGATCGCGCGGTATGCCTGCAGCCGCAGCCGCTCGCCGGGCGCGTAGTCGTGCGGGACGTGCGCGTCGACCGGGAGCTCGATCTTGACCTCGAGCGGCGGCTCCTCCTCGACACCGCCCTCCAGCGACGCCCGGTAGTCCGCGACGGCCTCGCCGACCATGCGTACGTACAGGTCGAAACCGACGCCCGCGATATGACCGGACTGCTCTCCGCCCAGCAGGTTTCCGGCGCCGCGGATCTCCAGGTCCTTCATCGCCACGTACATGCCCGCGCCCATCTCCGTGTGCTGGGCGATGGTCGCGAGCCGCTCGTGTGCGGTCTCGGTCAGGGGCTTCTCCGGCGGGTACAGGAAGTAGGCGTAGCCGCGCTCGCGGCCGCGGCCGACGCGGCCCCGCAGCTGGTGGAGCTGCGAGAGGCCGAAGTTGTCGCCGCGCTCGACGATCAGCGTGTTGGCGTTGGAGATGTCGATGCCCGACTCGACGATCGTCGTGGAGACGAGGACGTCGTACTTCTTCTCCCAGAAGTCCACGACGACCTGCTCAAGCGTCGATTCGGACATCTGGCCGTGGGCCGTGGCGATACGGGCCTCGGGCACGATGTCGCGCAGCCGCGCGGCCGCCCGGTCGATCGACTCGACACGGTTGTGGATGTAGAAGACCTGGCCCTCGCGCAGCAGTTCACGGCGGATCGCGGCGCCGATCTGCTTCTCCTCGTACGGCCCGACGAAGGTCAGCACCGGGTGCCGCTCCTCCGGCGGGGTCGTGATCGTCGACATCTCGCGGATGCCGGTCACAGCCATCTCGAGCGTACGGGGAATGGGGGTCGCCGACATCGTCAGTACGTCGACGTTGGCGCGGAGCTTCTTCAGCTGCTCCTTGTGCTCGACGCCGAAGCGCTGCTCCTCGTCGACGATGACCAGGCCCAGGTCCTTGAACTTGGTTTCGGAGGAGAAGAGGCGGTGCGTGCCGATGACGATGTCCACGGAGCCTTCGCGCAGCCCCTCCAGGGTCGCCTTCGCCTCGGTGTCCGTCTGGAAGCGGCTCAGGGCTCGGACGTTCACGGGGAACTGGCCGTACCGCTCGGAGAACGTGCCGAAGTGCTGCTGCACCAGCAGCGTCGTGGGCACCAGCACCGCGACCTGCTTGCCGTCCTGGACGGCCTTGAAGGCGGCGCGGACGGCGATCTCCGTCTTGCCGTAGCCGACGTCGCCGCAGATCAGCCGGTCCATCGGGACCGTCTTCTCCATGTCCTCCTTGACCTCGGCGATCGTGGTCAGCTGGTCGGGCGTCTCCGCGTACGGGAAGGCGTCCTCCAGCTCTCGCTGCCAGGGCGTGTCCGGGCCGAAGGCGTGGCCGGGCGCCGCCATGCGCGCGCTGTAGAGCCTGATCAGGTCCGCGGCGATCTCCTTGACCGCCTTCTTCGCGCGCGCCTTGGTCTTGGTCCAGTCGGCGCCGCCGAGCCGGTGCAGCGTGGGCGCCTCACCGCCGACGTACTTGGTGATCTGCTCCAGCTGGTCGGTGGGGATGTACAGCCGGTCGCCGGGCTGGCCGCGCTTGGCGGGCGCGTACTCGACGACCAGGTACTCGCGGGTCGCGCCCTGCACCGTGCGCTGCACCATCTCGATGTAGCGGCCGACGCCGTGCTGCTCGTGGACGATGTAGTCGCCCGCCTCGAGGGTCAGCGGGTCGATGGTCTTGCGGCGGCGGGCGGGCATGCGCGCGCCGTCCTTGCCGGCCGCCTTCTGCCCGGTCAGGTCGGTCTCGGTGAGGACCGCGAGTTTCAGGGCGGGGTCGACGAAGCCGTAGTCGATCGAACCGCAGGAGACGTGCACGACGGACGGGGTGAGCTCGCCCAGGTCCTGGTCGAAGCGGGCCGCGATGCCCTCGCCGCCGAGCACCTCGACGGTGCGGGACGCGGTGCCGTGCCCCTCGGTGACGTAGACGGTGTGCCAGCCGTCGGAGATCCAGCCCTTGGTGTCGGCCAGCGCTCTGGCCGTGTCGCCGCGGTACGTCTCGGGGGCGTGCATGCCCAGCTTCAGCGTGTCGGCGTCAAGCTCCTCGTCGGCGGCGAACGGGGACACCGACCACCACATCATGTCCAGCTCACGGGCCCGGTCGCGGACGTCGGCGATGGACCACAGGGACGCGGCGCCGACGTCGATGGGCGCCTCGCCGCCCCCCGCGCTGGCCGCCCAGGAGGCCTGCAGGAACTCCTGCGACGTCGCCACCAGGTCCGCGGCTCGCGTCCGTACCCGCTCCGGGTCGCAGACGACGGCCATGCTGCCCTTGGGCAGGACGTCGAGGAGCAGCTCCATGTCGTCGACGAGGACCGGGGCGAGGGACTCCATGCCCTCGACCGCGATGCCCTCGGCGATCTTCCCGAGCAGTTCGCCGAGCTCAGGATGCTGCTCGGCAAGGGCTGCCGCGCGCTGCCGCACGTCGTCGGTGAGCAGCAGCTCGCGGCAGGGCGGCGCCCACAGGCCGTGCTGGGCGACTTCGAGGGAGCGCTGGTCGGCGACCTTGAAGTAGCGGATCTCCTCGACGTCGTCGCCCCAGAACTCCACGCGGAGCGGATGCTCCTCGGTCGGCGGGAAGACGTCGAGGATGCCGCCGCGGACGGCGAACTCTCCGCGCTTCTCGACGAGTTCCACGCGCGCGTACGCCGCGGCGGCCAGCGCGTCCACCGTCTCTTCGAGATCCGCCTGCTGTCCGGTGCGCAAAGACACCGGCTCGAGGTCGCCGAGGCCCTTGACCTGCGGCTGGAGCACGGAACGCACGGGTGAGACGACGACGGAGACCGGGCCGGTCTCGGGGTCGTCGGCGCTCGGGTGGGCGAGGCGCCGCAGGACGGCGAGGCGGCGGCCCACGGTGTCGGACCTCGGCGAGAGCCGCTCGTGCGGGAGCGTCTCCCACGACGGGTACTCCACGACTTCGTCGGCGGGCAGGAGGGACCTGAGCGCCGCCGCGAGGTCCTCCGCCTCCCGGCCGGTCGCCGTCACCGCCAGGACGGGGCGGTTCGTCTCGCGCGCCAGCGCCGCCACCGCGAAGGGGCGGGCCGCGGGCGGGCCGACCAGGTCGACGTGCATGCGGTTGCCGTCGGTGGCGGCCCTTACCGCTTCGGCGAGTGCGGGGTCCTTGACTACGGCGTCGAGCAGACCGTGCAGGCTCATGAAGGGCATCCGTCCGGAGTGAGAGGGGGCAACGCGAACCGCCCGACACGTTGTACGGGCCGGGGGCCTCCAGCGTACGACGCCGACGAGGCACTCACCCGTCCGAGCGATCGACTCGCCGCCCTGAAGGACGCCCCGGACGGGCTGCGCCAGGGTCTACGCCGCCGTCGATCTGCTGACCGACGACCCCCGCCCGGCCGGAACCGTCGCCTACCGCTCGCCTGAGGTCCGCCGCACGCATGTCGGCTTGTACTGCCTGCTCTACGAGATCGACGAGGGCACCATCACCAGCGTCGTCCTCCACATCGGACGCGTACCCCAGCTTTCAGGCAAAGGGGGCCGGGCCCGGTGGATCACTCCACCGGGCCCGACCCTTCCCCGTTCCCCCGCCCGCGGTGGCTACTCCGTCGCGATCGCGTTCAGCACGTTCATCCGGCCTGCCCGGAACGCCGGGACCAGTGCCGCGAACAGGCCCACGAAGGCCGAAGCCACGAAGACCGCGGTGATCGTCGGCCAGGGGATCTCGAGGACGGTCAGGCCCTCGAGGGCCAGCAGCTTCTGGGCCGTGGCGCCCCAGCCCATGCCCAGGCCGAGGCCCAGCAGGGCGCCGAAGAGGGCGATGACGACCGACTCGAGGCGGATCATGCGGCGCAGCTGGCGGCGGGAGAGACCGATCGCCCGCATCAGGCCGATCTCGCGGGTGCGCTCCACCACCGACAGGGCCAGGGTGTTCACCACGCCCAGGATCGCGACGATGACCGCCAGGGCCAGCAGGCCGTAGATCATGTTGAGCAGCTGGCCGATCTGGTCCTTCAGCGCCTGCTTGTAGTCGGTCTGGTCGCGGACCGTGTACTGCGGATAGTCGTGCAGGGCCGCCTTCAGCGACTTGTACGCGGCTGCTTCCTGGCCGTCCTTCGCCGAGGCGAAGAGCAGGACGTCGAGGGGCATCTTGTCGGCGGGCACGTACCGGGCGGCCGTCGCGATCGACGCGTACATCGCGCCCTTGTCGATGACGACGTCGTCGCTGGTGATCGCACGGACGGTCAGCTCGGCCGTCGACCCGTCCTTGAAGTCGACCTCGACCTTCGAGCCGACCTCGATGCGGTGCTTCTTCGCGAAGCCCTCGAAGACGGACATCGAGTCGGGTCGGTAGGCGTCCGAGAGATCACCGGCCACCGTCTCGGTCCGCAGGTCCTGCGCGTACGACGGGTCCGCGGCGTTGATCGTCTCGCCCTTGGACGTCCTGCCGTCCGGCGTGGTCAGTGTGGCGTCGAGCACCTTGTACTCGGTCACCCGCTCCACGTCCTTCGCGGACTTCGCCGCCTCGACCGCCTGCGGGGTGATCGGCTGCCCACGGTCGGACTGCACGATGAAGTCCGTACCGACGGTCTTGTCGAGCTGGTCCGTCGCGGAGGCCACCATCGAGGAGCCGACCACCGACAGGCAGGCGACCAGCGCGAGGCCGATCATCAGGGCCGCGCCCGTGGCGCCCGTGCGGCGCGGGTTGCGCAGCGCGTTGCGCTCGGCCATCCGCCCGACCGGGCCGAAGAGCCGCAGCAGTACGGCGCTGATGACCCGGACCACTCCGCCCGCGAGCAGCGGGCCGATGACGACGAAACCGATCAGGGTCAGGACCACACCGCCGCCGAGCCACAGCGAGCCCTCGCTGGCCTTGTCGGCGGCGGCCGCCAGGTACAGGCCGTAGCCGCCGGCGCCGGTGAGGAACAGGCCCAGCAGGACCCGTACCCGTCCGGCCCTCGCGTCGGCCGGGGCTCCGGCGTCGCGCAGCGCGGCCATGGGCGAGACCTTGCCCGCGCGCCGGGCGGGCAGATACGCGGCGAGCACGGTGACCACGACGCCGAGCACCAGGCCGACCACCGGCGTGGTCCAGGCGACGGTCAGGTCGTCGGTGGACAGGTGCATGCCCATCATGCCCATGAGCTTCATCAGGCCGATGGCGAGGCCCACGCCCGCGCCGACGCCGAGGACCGACCCGGAGAAGCCGAGCAGCAGCGCCTCGGCCAGCACCGAGCGGTTGACCTGCCCGCGGCTCGATCCGATGGCGCGCATCAGGCCGATCTCGCGGGTCCGCTGGGCGACCAGCATCGAGAAGGTGTTGATGATGAGGAAGATGCCGACGAGGAAGGCGATCCCGGCGAAGCCGAGCATCGCGTACTTCATGACGCCCAGGAAGCCCTGGACGTCCTCGGCGTTGGCGTCCGCGACCTCCTTGGCCGTCTGCACCTTGTAGGCGCTGTCGAGTCCGGCGGCGACGTCCTTCTTCAGCTGCGCATCGCTTACTCCGGAGGCGGCGGTGACGTTGATGTTGGTGTAAACGCCCCTCTCGCCGACGAGGGTCTGCTGGGCGGTCTTCGTGTCGAGGTAGAAGATCGCGGCACCGGGGTTGGTGACGGTGAACTCCGCGATGCCGGAGACCTTCGCCTTGTGGGTGCCGACCGCGGTGATGACGCCGATCTCGTCTCCGAGCCCCAGGTGGTGCTTGTCGGCGGTGTCGGCGTCCACCATGATCTGGCCGCTGCCGCGCGGCGCCGCACCGGAGGTGATCTTCATGGTGCGGGCGTCGTTGGCGTTCCAGTTGCCGACGATGGTCGGGGCACCGCTCGTGGGCGAGAGGCTGTCCTTGTCGGCGTCGACGACGGTCACCGAGGTCGAGAAGACGGTCCCCTCGGCGGACTTGACCCCGTCGACCCCGCGTACTTCACCGAGCACGGAGGCGGGCATGACCGGCGGCTTGCCGTTGCCGGCCTGGGTCTCACCGCTGTCCGACGCGCCCTTCGCGCTGACCGTGACGTCGGACGCGGTGGTCGCGAAGAGCTTGTCGAACGTCGTGTTCATGGTGTCCGTGAACACGAGCGTGCCGCACACGAACGCCACCGACAGCACAACGGCGACGGCGGACAGCGCCATGCGTCCCTTGTGCGCGAAGAAGTTGCGCATCGAGGTCTTCATGACGGTCATGACGTACGTCCCCGGGCGTCGAAGTCCTTCATGCGGTCCAGGACGGCGTCGGCGGTCGGGCGGAGCATCTCGTCGACGATGCGGCCGTCCGCGAGATACAGCACGCGGTCCGCGTAGGAGGCGGCCACCGGGTCGTGCGTGACCATCACGATGGTCTGGCCGAGTTCGTCGACGGAACGCCGCAGGAAGCCGAGGATCTCGGCGCCGGCCCGGGAGTCGAGGTTTCCGGTCGGCTCGTCGCCGAAGATGATCTCGGGTCGCGATGCGAGGGCGCGGGCCACCGCGACACGCTGCTGCTGGCCGCCGGAGAGCTGCGTCGGCCGGTGCTTCAGCCGTCCGGCGAGGCCGACGGTCTCCACGACCCGGTCCAGCCACTGCCTGTCCGGCTTGCGGCCGGCGATGTCCATCGGCAGCGTGATGTTCTCGATGGCGTTGAGCGTCGGCAGCAGGTTGAACGCCTGGAAGATGAAGCCGATCCGGTCCCGGCGCAGCTGGGTGAGCTTCTTGTCCTTGAGGCCGGTGATCTCGGTGTCGTCCAGGTAGATCTGCCCGGACGTCACGGTGTCCAGGCCCGCCAGGCAGTGCATCAGCGTCGACTTGCCGGACCCGGACGGGCCCATGATCGCGGTGAACCGGCCGCGGGCGATGTCCACGTCGACCTGGTCGAGCGCGACGACGCGGGTCTCGCCCGAGCCGTAGGCCTTGACGACCTGCCGCGCCCGCGCGGCCACGGCCGTACTCCCGCCCGTGCCCCCGTGCTTGGGAATGGTTACAGCCGTTGTCACGGTAAGTCTCCTATGTCGGTCAGCAGATAGCGCAGTGATGGGCCATGGATGTCGTTCAGCGATGAGTCGGGGTCCGGCAGGCGGCCGGACCGCCGTGCCGTACGCGCTTCAGTCTGGTCTCGTCGGGCGGTCCGGCGCGCTGGTGCCCAGCGCAGTCTTGTACGGGGGAAAACCCCACCCCCGAAAGGGCGGTGTGTACGACCCGGCGGCCGATCGCCGTGCCCCGACCGCGTAAAGCCAGATTAAGGACCGGCCACTCGCCTTCTCGTCCTCCGGCGGTACGAACCCTCCCCCGCCCCAAGTACGGAGACACCCCTAGGGGTTCTCCACCCGCCGGTGGAGGGGGACTCAGGGTCCCCTCCACCCCCGCTGCTCCGAGGCTGCACCCTGACGCGACGAGAGGGTCAAGACGGGAGTCATGACGAGAGGGTCAAGTAAGAGTCCTCCGGCGGCAGTAGCGGTAGCAAGCGCATACCGACTACTCAGTTTGTCGAAACCGTCGCGCACTCGGATACCTGCGAGTAACGTCTCGCCCCGCCCTCACCCGCTCCCTGCGGTCCCCGACGGGACCCTCAGCCGCGCAAGGAGAACCGGGATGTCAGATGTGCCGCACCACTCGTTCCACGCACGGCCCCCGCAGCACCCCTCACCGCTCGACGGACAGCCCTCGCAGCACCCCTCACCGCCGTCACCGCCCTCGTACCCGACCTACCCCTGGCAGCCGCAGCGGCCGCATCCAGCCGAGAGGCCTCCGGCGCGCCGGCTGCCCCGCCACCCCGCGCTCGGGAACCACAGCGACCTGCGGATCCTGCGCAGCGCGTACCGCCGGCAGCGCCGCGTGGCGACACTCACGGCACTCGGCTACTTCGTCCTCTTCCTCGTCCTGTCCGCCTTCGCGCCCTCGCTGATGACGGACACCGTCTCCGGAGGGCTCTCCACCGGGCTCCTGCTGGGACTGTGCCAACTGCCGGTGACCTGGCTCGCGCTGGCGCTGTACGAGCACACTGCGCGCCGTCGTGTCGATCCGCTGGCGGACCGGCTGCGCAGGCAGGCCCGGCTGGACGCGATGCGGGAGGCCGCCCGATGAGCGCCGCGCCGGACGCCGGCGGCGCCGTGGGCGTCATGTGGAAGGCTGCCGGAGCCGTGACCGGTTTCAGCGACTCCGCGCAGGCCATGTCCCTGGTGGCCTTCACCGCGCTGGCCACCGTCACGCTCCTGCTGTGCGTGATGACCGGCCCCGACCGCGACGACCTCGACGAGTTCTACACCGGGTACGGGTCGCTGTCGCCGATGCGCAACGGCCTCGCCATCGGCGGCGACTACATCTCGGCCGCCACCGTCCTCGGCACGGGCGGCATCATCGCGCTCACCGGGTACGACGGGGTCGTCCTCGCCCTGAGTACCACACTGTCGCTGATGCTGCTGATGTTCCTGCTGGCCGAACCGCTGCGCAACGCGGGCCGGTTCACCATGGGCGACGCTTTCGCCCGCCGGATGCCGGGACGTTCGGCGCGCATCGCCGCGTGCGCCGCGACGATCGCGGCGCTGCTGCCGATGATGCTCGTACAACTCGCGGGCGCGGGCGATCTGCTCGCGTTCATCCTCGGATTCAGCGGCGACGGACTGAAGACGGGGTGCGTCGTCGCACTCGGCGCACTCATGATCAGCTATGCGGCGATCGGCGGGATGAAGGGCACCGCCCTGATCCAGATCCTGAAGATGGTGATGCTGCTCGGCTCGGGTGCGGTCGTGTCCGTGGCCGTCCTGCACCGCTTCGACTGGGACCCGGGGGCGCTGTTGTCCGCGGCCGCGCAGGGCAGCGCCGCCGGTCCCGCCTTCCTGCACTCCGGACTGCAATTCGCCGACGGTGCACACCCTCGCCTTGACATGATCACGTCTGAGCTGACGGTGGTGCTCGGCGGTGCGTGCCTGCCGCACGTCACCATGCGCATGTACACAGCCCGCAGCGCACGCGAGGTGCGCCGCTCGATGTCCTGGGCGGTGTCGACCGTTGCGCTGTTCATGCTGATCATCTCGGTCGTCGGGTTCGGCGCGGCGGCCCTGGTCGGGCGGGCCGGGACCACGGCAGCCGACCCGCAGGGCAACACCGCGTATCTGCTGGGCTCACAGGCGGCGTTCGGCGCCGACGCCTCGTGGGCGGAGACGATGCTGTTCACGACGGTGACGACGGCGATCTTCCTCACACTGCTCGCCTCGGTCGCGGGCATGATCCTGGCCTGCGCCAACTCCCTCGCCCACGACGTCTTCGCGCACCGCAGAAGGCAGATCTCCAAACGCACGGAGATGACGCTGGCCCGCGGCTCCGCTCTGGTGGTCGGCCTGGTGGCGATCGGCCTCGCCACGCTCGTGCAGCACCGCAACCTGCAGCCCCTGGTCACGCTGTCGTTCTGCATCGGCGCCTCCGCACTGGCGCCCGCCCTGGTCTACGTCCTCTTCTGGCGACGCTTCACCCGCACAGGCCTGGTGTGCACCCTGACCGGCGGCACGCTCGGCGTCCTCGTCCTGATGACCGGCACCAACCTGGTCTCCGGCTCCCCCACGTCGGCCTTCCCCGAACACGACTTCAACTGGTTCCCCTTCACGACGACGGGCCTCGTCTCCATCCCCCTGGGCTTCGCCCTCGGCTGGCTCGGCACCGTACTGTCGGCCCGCCGGGCGTCCGACGAACAGCGGAGGCAGTACGAGGCGGTGGAGGGGTGGATTCTGGCGGGGGTCGTACGGCGAGGGTGAACTCCAGCCTGTCCGGCGAAAATTCAGCCCGTCTGGGGGCACCTCCCAGCGTTAGCTGGGGGCGTTTGAGGACGAGCCCGTCAGGGCGACGGGGGCCTGGGGGCGAAGCCCCCAGCGGGGTCCAGGGGCTGGCCCTTGCCACGCGGCGGAGCCGCATATCAGATGCAGCGGGAAGGGGCGGGGTGGGGGAAAGAACCCTGCTAGGACGTCCCCTCCGCCCGTGCCGCCCGCCCGGTCAGGGCCGCAAGACTGTTCCGCACATGATCCATATGGGCGCGCACCTCGTCCCACTGCTCCCCGTGCAGCCGAAGCACCCGCTCCGTCTCCCGCCCGATCGCATCCTCATGCGCACGCGCATCCGCAAGCAGCTCCCCCGCACGGGTCTGCGCCTCCTCCTGGATGCGCCAGGCCGACTCCTCCGCCTCAGCGAACCCCCGCTCCGCCTCGGACAGACGCCCCTCTGCCGCGGCCGTCAGTTCGTCGTTCTGCTTGTCCGCCGCCGCCTCCCGCCCGGCGATCTCGAGCTCGGCGGCGTCCCAGCGCTCGGCGTGCTCCTTCTCCAGGTCGGCGAGCATCTCCGCGGTCCGCTCCCGCATCTCGCGCAGTACGGCCAGCGCCTCGCCCCGCCGCTCCTTCACATCGCGCCGGGCCGCGATCCGGATCTCGTCGGCGGTCGTCCGGTCGGCGAGCAGCCGGTGCCGGGCACGCTCGTCGGCCTCTGCGCGCACGGTGTCCGCGTAGACGCGCGCGGCCTCGCCCATCTCACGCACCGCCTCCTCGGCGGCCGCGGTGACCCGCGCGGCATCCTCACGCGCCGCGGCGAGCACGGCGGCCGCCTCCTCCTTGCCCAGCGCGAGAATCCGCTGCGCACGCTCACCGAGCGTCTCGTACGTCTGGGGAGCAAGCCCGGTGACGACTTCCCGCAGCCGCTCCGCCTCGGTCTCCATGCCCTTGGCCAGCACGGTCAGCCGCGCGGCGCGCTCCCACGCCTCGTCGCGCTCCTTCGCCAGGCGGGTGACGTACGCGTCCACCTGCCCGGGCCGGTAGGCGCGGCCCCGCACGACGACGAAGCCGTGGGGCGACACCGATGCGCTGCTCATCCTCGAATCCCCTCTCGGCTCACCGGATCCGGCGGTCCGGCAGTCCCGAACCCGGCATGACGTACACCACTCCGTACAACCCGTCAAACAACTCGACGTGGCGCACATCTTGATGGATCAAGAGGAAACACTCATAACGCGACACTCCGCCCGGCCATCCGGTCAAGGATGAGGCACAAAGCAGTAGAAACCGCAATCGCGCGCGGGTGTCGCCGAACCGACCGCCGGCACCCGCGACGAAACGAACGAGGCGCCCGACCCGTCTCACGGGTCGAGCGCCTCGTTCATATGGTCTTCGTACGGCGGACCGTGCCCGCCCGTACGCGCAGCCGAGCTACAGCAGCCCGTCCCACATCTGCTCGAGCAGGACCGACCACCAGCTCTCCGGCGACGCGAGCGCCGCCGGGTCGGTGGCGGCCAGCTGCGCCTGGAAGTCGACGGTCCAGCGGCCCGCCTGCTCCTGGTTGAGCCCGAACCGCAGCCGCCACATCCGCCCCAGCAGGGCGAGGCAGCGCACGAACTCCGGCAGCCCGCTGTTCACGAACTGCGGCGGTACGGGAGCACCGCCCGGGCCCGCCTCCACCGGCACCGCGACGATGTTCGCCGTGCCGTACTGGACGCAGATGGCGCGGCCGAAGTCGCTGCCCATCACCAGATACGAACCGGCGTCCGGCGCGGGCTGCACCCCGCGCTCCTGCGCCAGCTCGGCGAGCGTGGGCACCGGCCGGCCCGGCTGGGCCTGCGCCCAGAAGAACGGGCCCATGTCGACGGGCAGTCCGGCCACCACCAGGGTGTGCGCCACGATGTCGGGCACACCCTGGCGGGACACCGCCCGCTGGTCGAACCGGAAGACGCCAGGACCGAACGCGGCCGCCAGCTCCTGCCCGACACCCTCCGGCGGGATCGGCGGCGCGGGCTGCACCTGCGGCAGCGGAGCCCGCACCGGCGCCGGACGCGCCGGCCCGTCCGCGACCTGGTGCAACTCACCCTGGTGCGCGAGCAGTTGCTGCATACCCTGCCGGCGCGATGCATGGTCCTTGCCGTAGGGCGCGATCGACGTGATCCGTGCCTGCGGCCAGTTCTCGCGGATCATGCGCGCGCAGTACGCGCCGGGCAGCTCGCACGACTCCAACTCGGTGTGCAGCTCGAGGACCTGGTCCGGCGGGACATTCATGGAGCGCAGCTCGTGGAAGATCTGCCACTCCGGGTGCGGTGTACCGGGCGCCGAGCGGCGGATGAGCTGCTGCTCGGAGCCGTCCTGCGCGCGGTAGCGCAGCACGGCCTGGTAGCCGGGGCCGACGGTCGGCTGACCGTGCGGCTGCTGCGGATAGCCGTACGCGGGGGGCTGCTGGCCGGGCATCGGCTGTCCCGGTACGGGCTGTCCGAGCCGGCCCGGCATGGGCTGACCCGGGATCGGCTGGCCCGGTACAGACCCTGGCACACCAGGGGGCGGCATGCCCGGAACACCCGGGGCTCCGGGAGCGCCCGGGGCGCCGGGGGGACCCGGCGGCGGTGGCGTGCCGGGCCCGCCCGCCGGTCCGGAGAGCACGGTCGCCGCGTGATGGACACCGCCCGGAGGCGTGCCCGGCGTACCGGGGGCACCCGGAGCTCCCGGCGCCTGCGGCGGCAGCGGCGTACCGGGACCGCCCAGGCTCGAATCGGCCAGCACGGTATTGGCGTGGTGGACACCACCCGGCGGCGTACCCGGCGTGCCGGGAGCGCCCGGAGGCTGCGGCGCACCAGGGGCACCCGAAGCTCCCGGTGCGCCAGGTGCACTCGGCGGAGGTGGCGTGCCGGGGCCGCCCGTACCACCCAGGCTGGGGTCGGCCAGCATCGTGGCCGCGTGATGGACGCCGCCCGGAGGCGTACCCGGAGCACCGGGCGCACCAGGAGCGCCCGGAGGCTGCGGCGCACCAGGAGCGTGGGGCCCGCCCGGTGCCTCAGGCCCGTCGGGACGCAGCTGCGACACGAGTTGCGTCGGCACGTAGCCGCCCGCCGGGGTGCCGGGGGCGCCGGGACCGCTGGTCGGAGGCGTACCGCCCGGACGTGCGCCCGGGGTACCCGGAGCGCCCGGAGGCGGCGGCGCCGACGGCCGACCGCCCCGCGCACCCCGCGGCGGGCCCTGGGCCTTGCTGGTCGCGGCATCGGCGATGTCACCGGCACCGGGAGGAAGCGGAGCGCCCGGGGCGCCAGGAGCCCCTGGGCCGCCGGGAGCAGCCGGCGCGCCCGGAGCAGCCGGAGGCTGGGGCCCACCGGCCCCGGGCGCACCCGAAGGTGCGGGCGGCCCGGCCGCATCGGGCCCCGGATAGCCGTACGACGCCGGGGCACCCGGCACACCCGGCCCAGGGACGCCCGGCACACCCGGCGCAGGCGTGCCGGTCGGGGCGCCCGGACCCTGCGGATAGCCGTACGCGGGCGCACCCGAACCGCCCAGGGCAGGTGCCACCGCGGTGGGCGGCAGCTGACTGCCGCCCGACATCAGCGCCGTCTTCGCGTCCGGCGCCACACCGGGCGGCGGGGTCCCCTCGTCGTCCGCGCCGACCAGGGGCGGCGCGAACACCGTCGCGGGAGGCGGCACGGAACCGTCGTCGCCCGCGTCCGCGTTGGTGTCGGTACCCGCCCACGGCGTCGCCCCGGCCGGAGTACCCGGCGCCGTCGGGGGCAGCCCTTCGCCAGCAGCCGGCCCGCGGCCACCGCCGGACGCCCCCGCGGGCGCCCACGGCGCGCCACCGCCCGGCGTCGCCGAACCGGCCCCGGAAGCCGCCGAACCGGCAGCGGCGGCCGACGCGTCGTGCCCCGCAGGCGCGGCGTGCGCAGGGGACGCCGAAGGCACCTGCGGCACCGAACCCCCGCCCGCCGAAGCCCCGTTGGGCACGTCGCCCGAACCGCCAGAACTGCCAGAACCGCGCATGTCCGAGGAAGATCCGGACCCCCCGGACCCCCCGGCCCCGCGCCGATCCGGAATCCCCAGCCTGTCCGCCGCCTCCTGCAGCCACTCCGGCGGAGTCAGCAGGAACGACGTCTGATTGAGGTCGACCCGCTCGGGCACCGGAGGCGCCGGCGCCGCGGACTCCTCCGACGTGCCGTACTCCTCCTCGTACCGGCGGATGACCTCGCCCACCGGCAGCGCCGGCCACAGCGTCGCCTCGCCGCTGTCCCGTGCGATGACCAGCCGCTGCCGGCCACCGTCCGAACGCGGACCGTCCGCGCGGTCCTCCGCCCACACCACGAAGCCCAGCTCGAACTCCCGTACCCGCACCTCGCGATGCTGGTACGCGGGCAGGTCACCGTTGATCCACTCTTCCGCGCGCTCCTGCGCCTGCGCAAAGGTCACCATCGACAAGCTCACTTCCCCGCCGAGGACACCGGGACGGCACGCGCGAAGCCGCCGTCCACCATCAGGTTGGCCACGGTCTCCAGCTCCGGCGGATTGCCCGCGAGCCGCGCCAGAAACGCATCGAAGTCGTCACCGCAGGGCAGCAGCAGCCGCTCCACCCGCTCGGCCGCCGGCCAGCCGTCCCGGTCCCGGGCATCGTCGTACGCGCAGAACCACACCGAACCGATCCGGTCGCCCTTCACCTTCACGGCCAGCAGACCGCCCTGCACGAACCCGACTCCCAGATAATCCTTGGTCAGATGGTCACGCAGGCACTTGTTCACGTACACAAGGTCGTTGACCGCGGCCTCGTCCCGCACCGTGAAGAACGGCTGATCGACCAGCAGGCCCAGCTCGGCGTCCAGCGCGGCACCCACCGGGGCGCAGCCACCGGCCGCCTTCAGGAACGACCGGTACGCACCCGGCAGGCGGTAGCCCAAGTCCTCCTCGACACCCAGGATCTGCTGCTCGGTCACCGCCACCGACGACTTCGGCAGGCCGAAGTGCACAGGGCGCGTCTCCTGCAACGGGCGCGTGCCGCGCTTGTTCTGGTCGACGGGCGCCGTCGCGAGACCGCCGTGGTGCCGCAGAAGCGCCTTCACCTCGACCGGCACCAGCTCGAGACGCCGCGCGCGCGGCACGTGATGCCACGTCCAGCCGTGCGGAGTCGCCACCGGCGGAATCGTGTCCCACAGCTCATGGCCCTGCGCCGCCATCGCCGCGTTCGCCGAGACGTAGTCCGTCAACCGCAGTTCGTCGACCCCGAACCCCTCCGGAGGATCGGCGATTTCGGCCGCCGCACGCGCATAGTGCGAGAAGTCCGGAAAGCCCTCCTCGTCCACCCGCACACCCTTAGGATGGCGAGCGGCCCGTACCGGGTCCGGGAAGTGCACGACCTGCCCGGCGTAAGCCGCGTTCGGCGACGCGGCTTGCTGCCCGAGCCGACCTGTCGTCATGACCGTTGCCCCCTGCGGCACTGAAAGTTGGATCGCGGATGTCGACAGCCTATGCGGTAGAACGACACCGGTCACCGGGCCTCCGGTTCCGTGACCAGCGGTCACCTGTCCGTGACCTCCCCCAGTGCCTTGAGGGCCTGGGAGGCACCTCCATGCCGAACCACCAGCGTGTCGCACAGCCCCCAGCTTCCGTACCGCGCACCGCATTTGGCAGGCTGTCCCCGCACTCGGCGGCGATCCGTACTGGCGGCAGCCACCGCGGGCAAGAGGGGAGCACCACATGCACACAGCACAGACAGACACCGCATCCGGCGACCCCCGGATCGGCTGGAGCAGCGCCGAGGCGCCGCACGCCCCCGCCCTAAACCACCGCCGCGACGGCATCCTCCCCACCGTCGCCGCCGCGCTCTCCGTCCGCGGCACCACCCTCACCGGCACCCCCGCCCGCGGTGAACAGCCACCCGCACTCCACCCGCTCGTACAGGACTTCCTCGACGCCCTGACGAGCGGTCAGCGGGAACGCTTCACCGGACGCTGCGCCGAAGCCATCCTCATCTCCCGGCACCTGGGCGCCGCGGACGGCGAGCGCTCCAAACGCGCCCGGCGCAGACCCATGACCAACGGCGAAGCCCGCAAAGCCCTCAAGAACGCCAAACTCACCACCCGGCGCATCCGCGAGGACGGCGACCCCCTCCACGGCAGCTTCGCCCGGCCCTGCCGCTCCTGCACCGCGCTCGCCGCCCACTTCGGCGTACGCATCGTCGACCCCACCCAGCCCGACGACTGACACCGACCCCGGGCACGACCGGATCCACCCAGGCAGGACGACCGAACGAAGGCCGATGCACCCCGACCGCACCTCCACCACCCGCTTCCCCGTATCCGTCGACGCCGCCCTGCGCGCGGCGGGCTGGCAGCAGGGACGCTGGGACATCAAACAGGCCGAGTACTGGGCCGACACCCTCCGCGGACACGTCTCACCCGCAGGACACGAACACAGCGTCTTCCCCGCCGCCGTCGAGGCATGGGCCGAGTTCGGCGGACTGCACATCACGCCCTCCGGACCCGGACGGCAGATCGCCCCCGCCGCCCTCCACCTCGAACCCCTGCACGGGCTCCACATGGCCCGCACCCTCGGCGACCTCGGACGGGCCCTCGGCAGCGAGGTCTGCCCCCTCGGCGAGGAGAGCGAAACCCAGGCGCTCCTCGCCATCGACGCCGAAGGCCGCGTCTACAGCCTCGACCACAGCGGCGACTGGTACCTCGGGGACACCATCGACCAGGCCCTGTCGTCCCTGCTCACAGGGGTCCAGCCGGCCCGACTGACGGTCGGCTGACCCTCCCCGTCTCCCAGTCCGCTGAGACCCGCACCCGCGACAGCCGTCTCACAACCGGCACCGCTCCGCCCCCGCAGCCCAGCTCACCACCAGGCACCGCTCCACCCGGCGGCCCGGCCCACAACCGGTCATCACCCCACCCCGGCAGCCCGGCAGCCCGGCTCACAGCCAAGCACCGCTCTCCCCCGGCCCGCCCACGGAGCACCGCGAAGCCCCGCAGCCCCAACACAAGGGGAGCCGGTCCGGTCCGGCTCATCGCCCCGCCGGAATCACCGCCGACACCCGGAAACCCCCCGCATCCGTCGGGCCCGACACGAACACCCCGCCCAGCGCCGCCACCCGCTCCTTCATGCCCACCAGACCGTTGCCCCCACTCGGCAACCGCGCATCCGACGCAGAATCCAACGCCGGCGGCGGCTCGTTCTCCACCTGCATCGCGATCTCCGCCGCCCTATGCGCCAGCCGCACACGCGCCTTCGCCCCCGCCGCATGCTTGTGCACGTTCGTCAGCGCCTCCTGCACCACCCGGTACGCGGTCTGCTCGACCACCGGCGCATACACCCGGGACTCCCCCTCGACCCAGAGCTCCACCACCATCCCCGCCTCCCTGGACTGCCCCACAAGCTCATCCAGCTCGGCAAGCGACGGCCCCTCCGCCCCCTCGTCCACGGCCGCCCGCGACGCCGCCGCAGCCGCCGCCGCACCCACCCCCGCCAACGGCACCGGCTCGCCGACAGACACCGGGCTCTCCCCCGCCCGCAGCACACCCAGCATCTCCCGCAGCTCCGTGAGCGCCTGGCGGCCCATGTCACCCACCAGCGCCGCGTTCTTCACGGCCTTCTCCGGATCCTTCCGCGCCACCGCCTGCAACGCCGCCGCATGCACCACCATCAGACTCACCCGATGCGCCACCACGTCGTGCATCTCACGCGCGATACGCCTGCGCTCCTCACTCCGCGCCCACTCCGCACGCTCCTCAGCCCGCTCGGCAAGCAGCTGCAGCTCCCGCTCCAGACTGTCCGCACGCTCCCGCAGGCTCTCCATGAGACGGCGCCGCGCCCCCACATACAGACCCAGCAGCACCGGCGGCGCCGTCATACCCAGCGACATGGTGATCGCCACAAACGGAACGAACCAATCACCTATGGTCAGGCCCCCGCCCGCCATGTCCTGATGCGCCCGCACAAACCCGACGATCATCGTGCCCGCGAAGGACATACCGGCCAGCGCCCCGATGATCCGCCGCGGCAACTCCGACGCCGCGAGCGTGTAGAGCCCCACCAGACCCAGCAGAAACCCCATCTGCGCCGGCGTGATCGCGACCGACACCAGCACCACGGCGACCGGCCAGCGACGCCGCAACACCAGCACGGAACCGGCCAACAGCCCGAAGATCACCCCCACCGGCACCGGCAGCCCGGCGTTGTGAGCGAACCGAAGCCCCTCCGCCGCACACTCGACGGCCGACACCACCGCCAGCCCCACATCCAGCACGGCACTACGCCACCGCGCCCACCACCACGGCCCGGTCACGGCCGCACTGTGAGCTTCCCCCGTCGTGGTCATGCCTCTCAGCGTACGGGCGGGCCCCTCCCCTTTTCCGGCGAGTTTCCGGGTGACACCACCGGACGCCCGAACATTCGAACAGCGCCGAAACACACCGCTACCACCCGAACTGTTGAATCGAGCGCCTTTCGAGCCGGACGCTCAAATTCCGCCACGACGGTATGCCTATGGCACAGATCACCGGCAAGTACGCCGACTTCGAGGGCCTGCGCGAGCAGGCCGTCGCCCTGCGGAGGGCGGGCCTCAGCCGCCGCCAGATCCGCGACCGGCTCCACGTCGACAACAACGACATCCTCAACCGCCTCCTGGAAGGCGAGCCCCCTCCCGAGTGGACGAAGCGCCCGAACGCAAAGGACGACCTCCGCGCGAAGGCCCGGGAGCTACGACTCCAGGGCTGGACGTACGACCAGATCCAAGTCGAGCTGGGGTGCTCGAAGAGTTCGATCTCGCTTTGGGTACGGGATCTGCCGAAGCCGGAGCGCAAGCGCAGCTACGAAGAGGCGGCGGCGATCGCGAGGCGGGGCTGGGAGGCCAAGCTCCGCATCCGCGACGAGGAGCGGCAGCAGGTCAAGGAGACTGCCGAACAGGCGATCGGCGGACTCTCGCCCCGCGAGCTATTCCTGGTAGGCGTAAGCCTCTACTGGGCTGAGGGCAGCAAGGACAAGCCGTACGACCGCCGCGAGAATGTCACATTCGTCAACAGCGACCCGGGAGTGATCAAGGTCTCCCTTGCCTGGCTCGACCTTCTCGGAGTCGAACGCGAGCGCCTCCGATACACCGTCATGATCCATGAGACCGCAGACGTAGCAGGCGCCGAGTGCTACTGGGCCGATCTCGTCGGCACCGACCTCTCCGCGTTCAACAAGACGACGCTCAAGAAGCACAGCCCCAAGACGATCCGCAAGAACGTCGGCGACTCCTACCGAGGCTGCCTCGTGATCAAAGTCCTGAAGGGTGCCGACTTGTACCGTCGCATCGAGGGGTCTTGGTGCGGCATAGTAGAGGCGGCCAAGTCGGCGGAGTGATCGGTTGTCCGCTTTGGTCGCTTTGCCATCCCCTGTGGTGTAATCGGCAACACTGGTCACTTTGGATGACTTATTCCAGGTTCGAGTCCTGGCAGGGGAGCTTCTCGGTTCGGGTCCTGACCTCCCAGGTCAGGACCCGCCCTCGTTTCCGCCCCGCTACGCCCCGGTATCCTGCGGGTGTCCACCACCCGAAGCACCGAAGCCGAAGGGCATCCCCGTGAGCTCCAGTCGCCCGGCCGCCGTCGTCGTCCTCGCAGCGGGTGAGGGCACCCGTATGAAGTCGGCCACCCCGAAGGTTCTGCACGACATCTGTGGCCGTTCCCTGGTGGGGCATGTTCTGGCCGCCTCTCGGGAGTTGGAGCCGCAGGAGCTCGTGGTCGTCGTGGGGCACGCGCGTGAGCAGGTCGCGGCGCATGTCACGGAGGTCGATGCGGCCGCTCGTACGGCTGTGCAGGAGAAGCAGAAGGGCACCGGTCACGCGGTGCGCATGGCTCTGGAGGAGCTGGGCGGGGCGGTCGACGGGACTGTGATCGTCGTCTGTGGCGACACCCCGCTGCTGACCGGCGAAACGCTCCAGCGGCTGGCCGGGACGCATGCGGCCGACGGCAACGCGGTGACGGTGCTGACGGCCGAGGTCCCGGACGCGACGGGGTACGGCCGGATCGTGCGGGACGAGGCCTCGGGCGCTGTGACGGCGATCGTGGAGCACAAGGATGCGACCGACGAGCAGCGTGCGATCCAGGAGATCAACTCCGGCGTGTTCGCGTTCGACGGCCGGCTGCTCGCGGACGCGCTGGGCAAGGTGCGTACGAACAACAGCCAGGGCGAGGAGTACCTGACAGACGTTCTCGGGATCCTGCGTGAGGCGGGGCATCGGGTGGGTGCGTCGGTGGCGGGGGATCATCGTGAGATCGCGGGGATCAACAATCGGGTGCAGCTGGCGGAGGCGCGGCGGATTCTGAACGACCGGTTGCTGGAGCGGGCGATGCTCGCGGGTGTGACGGTGGTGGATCCGGCGTCGACGTGGGTGGATGTGACGGTGACGTTCGGGCAGGACGCGATCGTGCATCCGGGTACGCAGTTGCTGGGGGCCACGCATATCGCGGAGGGCGCCGAGGTGGGTCCGAACACGCGGCTGACGGACACGAAGGTCGGTGCGGGTGCGCGGGTCGACAACACGGTGTCGGTGGGTGCGGAGGTCGGTCCGCAGGCGAGTGTGGGGCCGTATGCGTATCTGCGGCCTGGTACGCGGCTGGGTCTGAAGGCCAAGGCGGGTACGTACGTGGAGATGAAGAACGCCAGGATCGGTGAGGGTACGAAGGTCCCGCATCTGTCGTATGTGGGTGATGCGACGATCGGTGAGTACACGAATATCGGCGCGGCGAGTGTCTTTGTGAACTACGACGGTCAGGACAAGCACCACACGACGGTGGGGTCGCACTGTCGTACCGGTTCGGACAACATGTTTGTGGCTCCTGTCACGATCGGGGACGGGGCGTACACCGCTGCGGGTTCGGTGATCACGAAGGATGTGCCGCCCGGTTCGCTGGCTGTGGCCCGTGGTCAGCAGCGGAATATCGAGGGCTGGGTGGCTCGTAAGCGTCCGGGGAGCGCGGCTGCGAAGGCGGCTGAGGCGGTGTCCCGGAAGCCGGAAGGCGAAAGCTGACCGGAAACAGGTGCGTCGGACTCGGCGTACCGTGATAGGTGCACACAATTCGGCTGGCTCGTTGCGGACGGGTGCGCGGGCGGCAGTAGAGAACTCGTCTGAGGAGACAGTGCTGTGACCGGAATCAAGGCCACCGGGCAGAAGAAGATGATGCTCTTTTCCGGCCGCGCCCATGCCGAGTTGGCCGAGGAGGTCGCCCACCAGTTGGGGGTCGGCATTGTGCCGACGAAGGCGTTCGATTTCGCCAATGGCGAGATCTATGTGCGCTATCAGGAGTCGGCTCGTGGTGCGGACTGTTTCCTGATCCAGAGCCACACGGCTCCGATCAACAAGTGGATCATGGAGCAGCTGATCATGATCGATGCTCTGAAGCGGGCTTCGGCCCGGAGCATCACTGTGATCGTGCCGTTCTACGGGTATGCGCGCCAGGACAAGAAGCACCGTGGTCGTGAGCCGATCTCGGCCCGCCTGATCGCGGACCTGATGAAGACGGCGGGTGCGGACCGGATTCTCACGGTCGATCTGCACACGGACCAGATCCAGGGTTTCTTCGACGGCCCGGTGGACCACCTGTTCGCGCTGCCGATCCTCGCGGACTACGTGGGTGCGAAGGTCGACCGCGACAAGCTGACGGTGGTGTCTCCGGATGCCGGTCGTGTGCGGGTCGCGGACCGCTGGTGCGACCGTCTGGGCGCGCCGCTGGCGATCGTGCACAAGCGGCGTGACAAGGACGTCGCGAACCAGGTCACGGTGCACGAGGTGGTCGGTGATGTGAAGGGCCGTGTGTGTGTCCTGGTCGACGACATGATCGACACCGGTGGCACGATCTGCGCGGCGGCGGATGCTCTGTTCGCGCACGGTGCGGAGGACGTCATCGTGACGGCGACGCACGGTGTGCTGTCGGGTCCGGCAGCGGACCGGTTGAAGAACTCGAAGGTGAGTGAGTTCGTGTTCACGAACACGCTGCCGACGCCGAACGAGCTGGAGCTGGACAAGATCACGGTGCTGTCGATCGCTCCGACGATCGCGAGCGCGGTGCGTGAGGTCTTCGAGGACGGTTCGGTGACGAGCCTGTTCGAGGAGCAGTGACCTTTCTCCGACCCGGTGATCGATTCGGTGATCGACCGGTGATCCCGGCGATCCCGATGATCCCGACCTGGTGATCCCGGATCCCTGAAGATCGTTTTGGGTGCGGCCTCCCCCGCCGAGTAGACTGTCGAAGTTGCTCGGCGAGGGAGGCCGCATTCATTGCGTGCGGCGGTCCGTTATCGACGCGCTCTTCGTAGCAGGCCAGTCGTGTGGCCGGGTAACCGCCACTGTTTCCGTCTGACTTACGAGGAGTGCACATGTCCGAGGTGAAGCTCGCCGCCGAGACCCGCACCGAGTTCGGCAAGGGTGCCGCGCGCCGCATCCGCCGTGACAACAAGGTTCCGGGTGTTCTGTACGGCCACGGTTCCGACCCGATCCACATCACGCTGCCGGGCCACGACCTGCTGCTGGCGCTGCGTACGCCGAACGTTCTGCTCTCCCTGGACATCGAGGGCAAGAACGAGCTGGCGATCCCGAAGGCCGTGCAGCGTGACGCGATCAAGGGCTTCCTTGAGCACGTCGACCTGCTGCTGGTCAAGCGCGGCGAGAAGGTCTCCGTCGAGATCCCGGTCCACACCGAGGGTGAGCTGGCCCCGGGCGGCAACCTGCTCGAGCACGTGCTGAACGCCCTGCCGGTCGAGGCCGAGGCGACCCACATCCCCGAGGCTGTCACCGTCTCCGTGGAGGGCCTGGAGGCCGGTGCCTCCGTGCTCGCCAAGGACATCACGCTGCCGAACGGTGTGACGCTGGCCGTCGAGGAGGACGCTGTCGTCCTGCAGGTGCTGGCCGCGCAGGCCGAGGAGGCGCCCGAGGGTGCCGAGGAAGAGGCCGCCGAGGCCGCGGAGTAGTTTCCGCCCGCCGGGGTTGCTTCCGGCCGGTTGTTCTTCAGCCGCCGTTTTCCGTGCCGAGAGGCGCGGAAGACGGCGGCTGGCGCGTATGAAGGAGACATGCGGATGACGACGTCGGATGCCAACGCCCCCTGGCTGATCGCGGGGCTCGGCAACCCCGGGCCGGGGTATGCGATGAACCGGCACAACGTGGGGTTCATGGTCGCGGATCTGCTCGCCGAGCGGATGGGCGGCACCTTCAAGCGGAGCGGCAAGGCGCAGGCGCAGGTCGTCGAGGGGCGGATCGGGGCGCCGGGTCCGGCGAGCCGGCGTGTGGTGCTGGCGAAGCCGATGTCGTACATGAATCTCTCGGGCGGCCCGGTGACGGCGCTGCGGGATTTCTACAAGGTGCCGACGGCGAACATCGTCGCGATCCATGATGAGCTGGACATCGACTACGGCACGCTGCGGCTGAAGCTGGGTGGCGGCGACAACGGCCACAACGGTCTGAAGTCCATGACGAAGGCGATGGGGCCGGACTACCACCGGGTGCGCTTCGGGATCGGGCGTCCGCCGGGGCGTATGCAGGTCGCGGACTTCGTCCTGAAGGACTTCTCGTCGGCGGAGCGCAAGGAGCTGGACTACTTGGTGGACCGGGCCGCGGACGCGGTCGAGTGTCTGGTGACGGAGGGCCTGGAGCGGGCGCAGAGCGCGTACAACTCATGACGTCTGTGCGCGTTTGCGACGTGTTGTGGCACTCGCGGCGTCTCGCCCGCCGAGGTTGACCGGGCGCCACACCATGGCCAAGGATCGCGGCCATGCCAAGCACGTCAGCCTCCTCAGCCACTCAGGCCACGGCTTCTTCGCGTCGCCCTGGCACCGTCAAGCGCAGCCGTACCCGAAGAGCGGGCGAGAGTGCGTATGGGCTGCTGCTGCTCGGACGGCAGGTGGCGATGGCGGGGATCGTGCTGCTCCTGCTGGTCGGCGGCGTCTGGCAGTCGTGGGGTTCGGCGCAGCATGTGATGTTCACGAAGGGGCGTGAGCGCGGCACGATGACGGTGACGCGGTGCGGTGAGGAGCAGTGCACGGGTTCGTACGCTCCTCTGTCGCCCGGTTCGCAGCCGCGCGATCGTGTGGTGATCGAGCGGTCGATCGCCGAGGAGAAGGGCGCGAAGGTTCCGGTGGTGATCAAGCCGGGCACGGACGAGGTGGTCCGCTCGGGGGTGGCCGGCCTTCTCCATGCGTGGGTTCCGCTGGGCGGGGCGCTGTTGCTGGCCGCCGTCGTCATCGCGGGCGGGCTGCGGATGCGGCGTACTGCGTGGGTGGCGGCGGGGTTGGGTGTCGCGTTGCTGACGGCTTCGTTCGCAACGCTCTGACGATGAAGAGAGCGGGTGCCTGGGGTTCTCCCCAGGCACCCGCTCTCTCCGTTGTGGGCGATCGTTCCGAAGGTCAGCCCGTGTTGCGCAGCCCCGCCGCAACACCGTTGACCGTCAGCAGCAGCGCCCGCGCCAGCAGCGGATCCGGGTTCTCCCCGGCCGCCGCGGCGTCGCGCTGCCGCTTGAGCAGCGCGACCTGGAGGTACGAGATCGGGTCGAGGTAGGCGTCGCGGATGTCGAAGGTCTGCTGGAGCACCGGGTGGGTGTCCAGCAGCTTCTCGCCACCGGTGACGCGCAGCACCTCCCGCACGGTGAGCTCGTGCTCGGCCTCGATCGCGGAGAACACGTGCTTGAGCTCGTCGGGCACGAGGGTGTCGACGTAGTGCCGGGCGATCCGCAGGTCGGTCTTGGCGAGTGTCATCTCGACGTTGGAGATGAAGTTGCGGAAGAAGTGCCACTGCTCGTGCATCTCGTCGAGCACGGTGTCGAGGCCCGCTTCGCGCATCGCCTTGAGGCCGGAGCCGACGCCGAACCAGCCGGGCACGATCTGCCGCGACTGGGTCCAGCCGAAGACCCACGGGATGGCCCGCAGGCCGTCGAGCCCGGCGCCGCTGTCGGGCCGGCGCGAGGGCCGGGAGCCGAGGTGCAGGTCGGCGAGCTGGTCGACGGGAGTGGACGCGAAGAAGTACGCGGGCAGGTCGGGGTCCTCGACGAGCTTGCGGTACGCGGCGTGGGCGGCGTCGGAGACGACGTCCATGGCGGCGTCCCAGCGGGCGAGGGCCTCGTCGGACTGGCGGGGGGCGGTGTGCAGGGCGGAGGCCTGCAGCGTTGCCGCGACGGTCAGTTCGAGGTTCTCCCTGGCCAGGGACGGGATGAGGTACTTGTCGGAGATGACCTCGCCCTGCTCGGTGACCTTGATCTCGCCCTCGAGGGTGCCCCAGGGCTGGGCGAGGATCGCGTCGTGGGTGGGGCCGCCGCCGCGGCCGACGGTGCCGCCGCGGCCGTGGAAGAGCCGCAGCCGGACCCCGTAGCGGTGGGCGACGTCGCGCAGCCGCCGCTGTGCCCGGTGGATCTCCCACTGGCTGGTGGTGATGCCGCCGAACTTGGAGGAGTCGGAGTAGCCGAGCATGACCTCCTGCACGTCGCCGCGCAGGGCCACGAGCCGCCGGTAGGAGGGGTCGGCCAGCATCTCGTCGAGGATCACGTCGGCGGCGCGGAGCTCGTCCGTCGTCTCCAGCAGTGGCACGATGCCGATCTTCGCCCAGCCGGCGTGCAGGTCGATCAGCCCGGCCTCGCGGGCCAGCACGGTCGCGGCGAAGACGTCGTCGGCGCCCTGGCACATGGAGATGATGTACGACTCGATGACCTCGGGTCCGAAGACCTCGAGGGCCTTCTTGACGGTGAGGAAGACGCCGAGGGTCTTCTCGCCGGCTGCGTCGAGGGGCGCCGGGGTGGGGGCGAGGGGCCGCCGGGACCGCAGTTCCTTGGCGAGCAGCTTGGTGCGGTAGTCGCGCGGCATGTCGGCGTACCGCCAGGACTCCTCGCCGAGCCGGTCGAAGAGCTGGCCGAGGGCGTGATGGTGGGCGTCGGCGTGCTCGCGTACGTCCATGGTGGCGAGCTGCAGGCCGAACGCGGCGAGCGTGCGGATGGTCCGGTTCATGCGGCCGTCGGCGAAGAGGGCGCCGCGGTGCTGCCTGAGCGAGGTCTGGATGAGGGTGAGGTCGTGCAGCAGCTCGCTCGTGCCGAGGTAGTCGCGGCCGGGCTCGTGCCGGGTGGCCTTGGCGAGGCGCTGCTTGGTGTTGACGAGCTTCTGCCGGATGCAGGTGGCCTTGAGCCGGTAGGGCTCCTCGGCGTTGAGGCGCTTGTAGCGGGGGCTGATCTCCGGGAGGTTCTCCAGGTCGGCCTGGAGGGAGGTCAGGAGCTCCTCGGTGGCGCCGGTGTAGCGGATGGAGTTGGAGAGGAAGCCGCGCAGCTCGTCGATCATGTCGAGCGCGTCGTTGATGCCGTGCTCGTGCTGGAGGATCAGCACGTCCCAGGTGACCTGGGGGGTCACGTTGGGGTTGCCGTCGCGGTCGCCGCCGATCCAGGTGCCGAAGGTGAGGGGGCGGGTGGTCGCGGGCAGCTTGACGCCGACGCGCTCCAGTTCCGCTGTGAGGTCCTCGAGTACGTCCCCGACGGCGTTGGCGTGCAGCTCGTCGAGGTAGTAGATGGCGTTGCGGGCCTCGTCGGCGGGCTCGGGGCGGACGACGCGCAGCTCGTCGGTCTGCCACACAAGGTCGATGTTCTCGGCGAGCCGGGTGTCGTAGCGGCGCCGGTCGGCCTCGGTGACCGGGGTCTCCAGGAGCGCGGCGATGCGCCGCAGCTTGTTCAGTACGGAGCGCCGGGCCGCCTCGGTCGGGTGGGCGGTGAAGACGGGCCGGACGTTGAGGTGCTCGACGGTCTGGCGCAGGTGCTCGGCGTCGGCGTCCTTGAGGTGGTCCGCGGTCTGGGCCAGCAGGCCGCCTTCCGCGGCGCGCTTGGCGCGCAGCTCGCGGCCGCGGTGCACCTGCTCCGTGACGTTCGCCAGATGGAAGTACGTGGAGAAGGCGCGCACCAGCTTGCCTGCGGTCTCCAGCTCCGTGCCGCGCAGCAGCTCGGCGGCGGCCTCGCCGTCCTCGCGGGTCAGCCGGCGTACCCGCTCGACGAGCTCGAGCAGCTCGGGGCCTTCCTGCCGTACGAGCGTCTCGCCCAGCAAGTCACCCAGTCGGCGGATGTCGGCGCGCAGCTCCGCGCTCGTCGTCGTTGTCTGGTCGTCGGCACTGCTCACAGGTGCGGCTCCTTGCAGTGTTGAAGCACTTCGGGGAGGGGACCCGGGTCCTGCCGCGGCGTGGGCCGCATCAGGGACCGGGCGCCCGGGAAGAAAACAGAGCGGACCGCGCTGTCCGACCGAGTCCAAGGATAGGTGTCCTTGCGGGCGCGCCGTCTCGAGGCCTCTCACCGGACCGCGGGAGGCCAGCGGGACGCCACACTTACGATGCCGTAGGTTACGGAAGCGTAGGAAACTGTTATCCAGGACACCCGCCGGAACACCTGCCACCATCTCGATCCCATAGGGGACGCCCCATGACCACAAGCTCCGATGTGATCCGAGACGCCCCGCAGGCGTCGTCTGACAAGTCCGGGACTCCACTCCCATCGGCCACGCTCGGCGGTGAGAAGAAGCGGTCGATCGAGCAGATCACGCTGCTGCTGTTCATCACGGTGCCCTTCCTTGCCCTGCTTGCGGCGGTGCCGCTGGCCTGGGGCTGGGGCGTGAGCTGGCTCGACCTCGGTCTCCTGGTCTTCTTCTACTACCTCGGGTGCCACGGCATCACGATCGGCTTCCACCGCTACTTCACGCACGGCTCGTTCAAGGCCAAGCGCCCCTTGCGTATCGCGCTGGCGGTCGCGGGTTCGCTGGCCGTGGAGGGCCCGCTGGTGCGCTGGGTGGCCGATCACCGTAAGCACCACAAGTTCTCGGACGCCGAGGGCGACCCGCATTCGCCCTGGCGTTACGGCGAGACGGTCCCGGCGCTGATGAAGGGCCTGTGGTGGGCCCACGTCGGCTGGATGTTCGACGAGGAGCAGACTCCGCAGGACAAGTACGCACCGGATCTGATCAAGGACGGTGCGATCCGGGCGATCTCGCGTCAGTTCGTCCTGTGGACGGCCCTCTCGCTGCTGCTGCCGGCGCTGATCGGCGGCCTGGTGACGATGTCCTGGTGGGGCGCCTTCACGGCGTTCTTCTGGGGCTCACTCGTACGGGTGGCGTTGTTGCACCACGTGACGTGGTCGATCAACTCGATCTGCCACGCGGTGGGCAAGCGGCCGTTCAAGTCGCGCGACCGCTCGGGCAACGTGTGGTGGCTGGCCGCCCTCTCCTGTGGTGAGTCGTGGCACAACCTCCACCACGCCGACCCGACCTCGGCCCGTCACGGGGTCGAGCGCGGCCAGATCGACTCGTCGGCCCGGATCATCCGCTGGTTCGAACAGCTGGGCTGGGCGTATGACGTGCGCTGGCCGTCGAAGTCCCGTATCGACTCCCGCCGCAAGCCGGGCACCGATGCTCCTGCCCGGCCCGAGTCCGACTCCCGCCGCAAGGCCGAGGCCGCCGACCGGGCATGATTGACGGCGTGGCGACCGACTCCAGCAGCACCCCGAGCAACGAGAAGCCGCGGCGCACGCGCCGTACCCGCATGACCGGTGCCGAGCGCCGTCAGCAGCTGCTGGAGATCGGCCGCACGCTGTTCGCCGACAAGGGGTTCGAGGGCACATCGGTGGAGGAGATCGCGGCCCGCGCCGGGGTCTCGAAGCCGGTCGTGTACGAGCACTTCGGCGGCAAGGAAGGGCTGTACGCGGTGGTGGTGGACCGCGAGATGCGACGCCTCCTCGACATGGTCACCGGCTCCCTCACCGCCGGCCACCCCCGCGAGCTGTGCGAGCAGGCCGCCTTCGCCCTCCTCGACTACATCGAGGAGTACACGGACGGCTTCCGCATCCTGGTCCGCGACTCCCCCATTCCCCAGTCGACGGGCTCCTTCGCCTCTCTGATCTCCGACATCGCGACGCAGGTCGAGGACATCCTGGGCCGCGAGTTCAAAAGCCGCGGCTTCGACCCGAAACTGGCCCCGCTGTACGCCCAGGCCCTGGTCGGCATGGTCGCCCTGACCGGCCAGTGGTGGCTGGACGTCCGCAAGCCGAAGAAGGCGGAGGTGGCGGCGCATCTGGTGAACCTGGCATGGCACGGCCTGGACGGTCTGGAGCAGAAGCCGCGGTTGATAGGGCACCGGAAGAACTGACCGCGTTCCGCGATACCCGCGATCGGCGCTCACCGGCATCCACCATGACCGGCTCAAGGTCGGCGTCCCGTACGACGTCGACTTCGACATCACGTCCGCCGCGCTCAATCGGCTGTGACCCGCTCCAGGAACTCCAGCCGGTTGCCCACCGGATCTTCCGAGTAGAAGCGTCGGTGACCCGGGAGGTCGTCGTCCCAGGTCACCTCCACCCCGCGGTCCGCGAGGCGGGTCGCGTACGACTCGATGTCGCGTACTCGCAGCCCTGGGTGGGCCTTCTTCGCGGGCCGGAAGTCCGCCTCCACGCCCAGGTGAAGCTGTACCTCCCCCGCCTGGAACCAGCAGCCGCCCCGGGCCGCCGGCACGGGTGGTTTGGGGATCTCCGTCATGCCGAGTACGTCCACGTAGTACGTCCGCAGCTCGTCCTCCGAGCCAGGTGGGGCCGCCAGCTGTACATGATCGACCGCCACCAGCATCAGGCGGCCGCCATCCGCGCCACCGCGAAAAGCCTCCGGAACGGGAAGACCGTGCCGTGCGGCGTCGCCGGGTAGGCCTCGCGGAGCAGGGCGCGGTATTCGGCGACGAAGGACTCCGAGGCCGACGGGTCGTCGGCGAGGGCCGTGAGGACCGGGCGCAGGCCCGTGCCCTTGACCCAGTCCAGGACCGGGTCCTCGCCCTCCAGGAGGTGGAGGTACGTCGTCTCCCAGACGTCGGCCTCGCAGCCGAGGGCCACCAGCCGCTCCAGGTAGTCGGACGCCGTCAGTACGGCGTCCGCATGGCGCAGGACCCCGGCCAGGCGGTCCTTCCACTTCTCCGACTCCGCCAGTTCCCGCATCAGTACGTGGCTGGGCGCGTCGAAATTGCTCGGTACCTGGAAGGCGAGCGTGCCGCCGGGGGCGAGTCCGGCGATCCACGCAGCGAAGGATTGCGCGTGGTCCGGCACCCACTGGAGGGTCGCGTTCGAGATGATCAGGTCGTACGGCTCGTCCGGGGATGGCGCCCAGGTGCGCGCGTCCGCCGGCCTGAAGTCCAGGCGGCCGCCGCCCGCCGTGGGGCCCGCCAGCGGCTCGGCGCGGGCGAGCATCTCCGGCGAGTTGTCGAAGCCGGTGATGTGGGCCGTGGGCCAGCGGTCCGCGATGAGCTGCGTCACGTTGCCCGGGCCGCAGCCCAGGTCGGCGATACGGGGCGGGCGGGCAGCGGCCCCCGCGGCCGGCAGTTCCGGCACACGCGCCAGCAGGTCGACGAAGGGCCGGGCGCGGTGGCCCTCGTGGCGGAGGTACTGGCGCGGATCCCAGACGGGGACGGTAGCGGGCATGGCGAGGCCTCCTTCGCGCCAACCTCCATGGGGTCGGCCTCCATGGGGTCGGCCTACAACAGCGTCGGCGTACAACAGGGTCGGCGGAGTCCGGCGGCCCGGGGGTCCGGGGCGCCGCAAGACCATCCTCACGCCCAGATATCTTGACGTCAAGAGACTTCATGTCGACAGACCCTCTACACTTGATCGCATGGAGGACGAGGTCGATCGGCTGGTCGCAGCATGGCGCCGGGAGCGCCCTGACCTCGACGTGGAACCGCTGGAAGTGCTCAGCCGGGTGAGCAGGTTGTCCCGGCATCTGGACCGCGCCCGCCGCCTGGCGTTCTCCGAGCACAATCTCGAGCCGTGGGAGTTCGACGTGCTGACGGCGCTGAGGCGCGCCGGAGCCCCGTATCAGCTCTCGCCCGGGCAGCTGCTCACACAGACCCTCGTCACGTCCGGGACGATGACGAACCGCATCGACCGGCTCACGAAGAAGGGCCTCGTGGAGCGGCTGCCGGACCCCAGCGACCGGCGCGGTGTGCTGGTGCGGCTCACGGACGAGGGGCGCGACCGCGCCGACCAGGCGCTCGCCGGGCTGCTCGACCAGGAGCGGGCGATCCTCAGCGAGCTGTCGCGCGCCCAGCGCATCGAATTGGCCGCGCTGCTACGCCAGTTGACCGCCCCGTTCGACAACATTCCCGGCTGAGGCCAGATCGACCGGGCCGACGCCGGCCCGGCGCGCCAGCGCCACGGCGGCCAGCGTGGAGTGGACGCCGAGCTTCCCCAGCACGTTCTGCATGTGCGTACGCACCGTGTGCGGGGAGAGGAAGAGCCGCTCGGCGACGGCCTTGCGGCCCAGGCCGGCAACCATGCAGCGCAGCACCTCGCGCTCGCGCGGGGTGAGGGCCTCCACGAGGCGTTCGCTCTCGGTGCGGTGCTTGCGGGCCGCCGTCAGCTCGCGCAGTACGCCCGTGAGCAGGGCGGGCGGCAGGTGCGTCTCGTCGCGCAGGACGCCGCGGATGACGGTGAGCAGCCGGGCCAGCGAGCAGTCCTTGGCGACCCAGCCGGAGGCGCCGGCGCCCAGGGCGAGCGCGGCGCGCCGCGGGTCGTCCTTCTCGGCGAGCACGACCGTGCGTACCGCGGGCTGGGCCGAACGGACGCCGGCGACCAGCGAGATGCCGTCGACCAGGCCGTCCGCGTTGGACTCCTGGACGGGCACGGCGGGGCGTCCGCCCGGCACCATGCCTCCCAGGTCGGCGTCGACGAGCAGTACGTCGAATCTGCGGCCCTCGGCGGCGGCCCGCTCCAGGCAGCGCAGCGCGGCCGGGCCGCTGCCGGCTGCGGAGACGTCGACGTCCGGCTCGGCGGCGAGAGCCGCGGCGAGCGACTCGGCGAAGATACGGTGGTCGTCGACGACCAGGACTCGGATGCGAACCACGTGAAACCCCCTTCCCCAAGCTCCTTGAGGAGCAGGGGAGAACGATCGTAGGGGGACGGCCGGCGCAGGTACGGCGCCCGGAGAAAGGATCACCGCAGCAGCACGGCCGCCGCCGTGCTCACACTGCTACCCCACTCCGGGCGTCGTACCCGACTGTCTCGCCCCCTGATCAGCACCGGCCCCCACCGGCGCTGCCATCAGGGTACGGGCGGGCGGCCGGAGCGGAAGGAAATTCGCAAAACTGGGTGGCCAGCGCGTTTATCGTGAGCCGCATGTTTCGTATAGAGACAGAAGTCGACAGACAGCGACGTGATTTGCTCCGAACTCGGCTGCGAGACACCAACACGGAGGCATCACCGGTGCTCCGGGCGCTGCGCGGAACAGAGCTGGATCGGGAAGCTCCGTTGCAGGTCTGGGCGTTGGACGAGTCCGGCGAGCTCGTCGCGGGTCTCGACGCGCACACGTGGGGGCGGTGGCTGCACGTGAACCTGCTGTAGGTCGACGCCCGCCACCGCGGTACGGGGCTGGGCTCGCAGCTCCTCGCGGACGCCGAACGAACGGCTCGCGAGGAGCGCGGCTGCGTCAACTCCCGTGTCTGGACATGGGACTTCCAGGCGCCGGATTTCTACCGTAGATACGGGTATGAAGTGGTGTGCGTGATCCCCGACTATCCGGCGGGGATCACTGAGTACACCTTGACCAAGCGACTCGGCTGAGCAGGCCGCTCAGCGAAGGCGGCGCGCCCCCGCCGAAGGCACCGCCGGGAACACCCGCGGTGCCGTGTAGCCGGCCGTCGCGAAAGCCTCCAGGACCGACTTGGTCACCGTGTCCGCGTCGGTCGTCTCGACGAGGACGATCGCCGAGCCGCCGAAGCCGCCGCCCGTCATGCGGGCGCCCAGCGCGCCGGCCGCGTTCGCCGTGTCGACGGCGAGGTCCAGCTCGGGGCAGGAGATCCGCAGGTCGTCGCGGAGCGAGGCGTGGCCCTCGGTGAGGACCGGGCCGATGGCGCGCACGTCACCGGCGTCGAGCAGTGCGATGACCTGGTCCACGCGGTGGTCGTCGGAGACGACGTGGCGTACGTAGCGGCGGACCCGCTCGTCGTCCAGCTTGGCCAGGGCCGCCGGCAGCTCCTCGTACGCGATGTCGCGCAGGTGCGAGACGCCGAGCGTCCGCGCGCCCGTCTCGCAGCCCTCGCGCCGCTCGGCGTACGCGCCGTCGCCGAGCGCGTGCTTCACGCGGCTGTCGACGACGAGCAGCTGCAGGCCCTGGGCGGCCAGGTCGAAGGGGACCTGGCGGATCGACAGGTCGCGGCAGTCGAGGTGCAGGGCGTGGCCCTCGGTGGCGCAGGCCGATGCCGTCTGGTCCATCACGCCGCAGGGGACGCCGACGAAGTCGTTCTCGGCGCGCTGGGCGAGCTTCGCCAGCTCGGGCCGGGACAGACCGAGTTCGAACAGGTCGTTCAGAGCGAGGGCGGTGACGACCTCCAGGGCCGCCGACGACGACAGGCCCGCGCCGGTCGGCACGGTCGAGGCGAGGTGGATGTCCGCGCCGGTGACGGCGTGGCCCGCCCCGCGCAGCACCCACACGACGCCCGCCGGGTACGCCGCCCAGCCGGTGTCCGTGCCCGGCTCGAGCTCGTCGACGCGCAGCTCGACGATGGGGCCGTCGATGTCGGCGGAGTGCAGCCGCAGCACCCCGTCCTCCCGGCGGGAGACGGCGGCGACCGCGGTGTGCGGGAGCGCCAGCGGCATCACGAACCCCTCGTTGAAGTCCGTGTACTCGCCGATCAGGTTGACCCGGCCCGGCGCCGCCCACACACCGTGCGGCGCGGCCCCGTACAGCCCCTCGAAGCCCTCGGCGACAGCCGCCGCGACACTCTCGCTCACGATCCGCTCTCCTCCTGACGTGCCTGCGCGAACGCCCAGGCGTCGGCGACGATTCCCGCGAGGTCCGCGCGGGACGGGTTCCAGCCGAGGCGCTCGCGCGCCGTCTGGGCGGAGGCGACCAGGACCGCCGGGTCGCCGCCGCGGCGCGGGGCCATGACCTCGGGGATCGGGTGGCCGGTGACCTGGCGGACGGTCTCGATGACCTCGCGGACCGAGAAGCCGTTGCCGTTGCCGAGGTTGCAGATCAGGTGCTCGCCGGACGTCGCGGCGTCCACGGCGAGGAGGTGGGCCTCGGCCAGGTCGGCGACGTGGATGTAGTCGCGGATGCAGGTGCCGTCGGGCGTCGGGTAGTCGTCGCCGAAGACGGAGATGGCCTCGCGCTTGCCCGCCGCGACCTGGAGGACCAGCGGGATGAGGTGCGACTCGGGGTCGTGCCGCTCGCCGTAGGCGCCGTAGGCACCCGCGACGTTGAAGTAGCGCAGCGACACCGCGCCGAGCCCGTGCGCGACCGCCTCGCTGGTGATCATGTGGTCGACGGCGAGCTTCGACGCGCCGTACGGCGAGGTGGGCGCCGTCGGGTCGGACTCGGTGATGGGCGTGTTGACCGGCTCGCCGTACGTGGCCGCGGTGGAGGAGAAGACCAGCTTGCGGACGCCGGCCTCGCGCATCGCGGCGAGCAGCGCCATCGTGCCGCCGACGTTGTTGTCCCAGTACTTCTCGGGCTTCACGACGGACTCGCCGACCTGCGAGAACGCGGCGAAGTGCAGCACGGCGTCGTAGGAGCCGTCGAGCCACTTGGCGGCGTCGCGGATGTCGCCCTCGATGAAGGCGGCGCCCGCCGGGACGCCCTCGCGGAAGCCGGTGGAGAGGTTGTCGAGGACGGTGACCTCGTGACCGGCCTCGATCAGGTGCTGGGCGACCACGCTGCCGACATAGCCCGCACCACCCGTGACCAGGTACTTCCCACTCATGAACTCGCTACCTCTCGCAGTCGCTGGGCCGCGGCCTCCGGCGGCACGTCGTTGATGAACACGTTCATGCCGGACTCGGAACCCGCGAGAAACTTCAGCTTGCCGGAAGTGCGGCGGATGGTGAAAAGCTCGAGGTGGAGCGCGAAGTCGTCACGGCTGACAGCTGCGTCTCCATCGAATTCCTCCAGCGCACCGAACGGCGCCTGGTGCCAGGCGGCGATGTACGGCGTCGGAGGCTCACCCTCACCGAAGATCCGGTCGAAGCGCCTCAAGAGTTCCAGATAGACCTTGGGGAACTCTGTGCGTGCGCCCTCGTCCAGCGCGAGCAGGTCGGGCACGCGCCGCTTGGGGTAGAGGTGCACCTCGTACGGCCAGTGGGCGGCGTAGGGCACGAAGGCCACCCAGTGCTCACCCTCCAGGACGATCCGGGAGCCGTCGGCCAGCTCCTGCGCGACGACGTGGTCGAAGAGGTTGCCGCCGCCGGTGGCCTCCTTGTGCGCGGCGGCCGAGCGCAGCATCAGGGCCGTACGCGGGGTGGTGAAGGGGTAGCCGTAGATCTGGCCGTGCGGGTGGCCGAGGGTGACGCCGATCTCAGCGCCGCGGTTCTCGAAGCAGAAGACCTGCTGGACGGACGGCAGGTTCGACAGCTCGGCGGTGCGGTCCGTCCAGGCGTCCAGGACGAGGCCCGCGTGCTCCTCGGTGAGTTCCGCGAAGGACGCGTTGTGGTCGGACGTGAAGCACACGACCTCGCAGCGGCCGGAGTCGCCCGCGAGCGACGGGAAGCGGTTCTCGAAGACCACGACGTCGTAGGACGAGTCGGGGATCTCGCTCAGCCGGTCACCCTCGGAGGGGCACAGCGGGCACTCGTCGGCCGGCGGGTGGTAGGTGCGGCCCTGACGGTGCGAGGCGATGGCGACGGAGTCGCCGAGCAGCGGGTCGTGGCGGATCTCCGACGTGGTGGAGGTCGGGTCGAGCGGCCTCCGGTCCACGGCATCGCGTACGACGTCGTCACGCGAGTCGTAGTAGATGAGCTCACGACCGTCGGCGAGCCGGGTCGAGGTCTTCTTCACTAGCGGGCTCCTCACCACACCCTCAAACAGAACTACACATAACAAACCACAATGCAACAGCAGCGTCAATGGGCATGCAGAGCGGCCGGAAGACCCGGGCGGGCGCCATACCCCCGAGGTGAGACCCGCGTTACAAGGTGCATGCATCTGCCACGGAAAATCCGGACAAAGCCGTGAGGTCGCTCACAATCAAACAGAGAACATCAGCTGAACTGTTCAGATCTTGAAAGATTCGGCGTAGGTTTCGGCGAGTTAAGTTCGCGCAACGAAGCGAGTTCCCCCATGCATTACCTCGCCGACGGGCTCCGGCTCCCCACCAACGGGCTGGATTACACGATCCTGGCGATCTACTTCATCGTCGTTCTGGGCATCGGCTTCGCCGCCCGGCGCTCCGTGAAGACCAGCCTCGACTTCTTCCTCTCGGGTCGCTCGATGCCCGCCTGGATCACCGGCCTCGCCTTCGTCGCCGCCAACCTCGGGGCCACGGAGCTCCTTGGCATGGCCGCCACCGGCGCCCAGTACGGCGTCGCCGTCGTGCACTGGTACTGGATAGGCGCCATCCCGGCGATGGTCTTCCTGGCCCTGGTGATGATGCCGTTCTACTACGGCTCCAAGGTCCGGTCGGTGCCGGAGTTCCTGCTGCAGCGCTTCGACAAGTCGGCGCACCTGCTGAGCTCGATCCTGTTCGCGTTCGCCGCGGTCCTGATCGCCGGCGTCAACCTGTACGCCCTCGCGATCGTCGTCGAGGCGCTCCTCGGCTGGCCGCAGTGGATGGCGATCGTCGTCGCCGGCTTCCTGGTCCTCGCGTACATCACGATCGGCGGCCTCTCCTCGGCGATCTACAACGAGGTGCTGCAGTTCTTCGTGATCCTCGCCGCGCTCATCCCGATCACCATCCTCGGCCTGAAGAAGGTCGGCGGCTGGGACGGCCTGACCGACTCGCTGCAGAAGAGCCACGGCGACAACTTCCTCTCCGCCTGGGGCGGTACGGGCATCGGTGAGGCCAACGCACTGGGCGCCAACTGGCTGACGATCGTCCTCGGCCTCGGCTTCGTGCTCTCCTTCGGCTACTGGACCACCAACTTCGCCGAGGTGCAGCGCGCCCTGTCCGCGAAGAACCTGTCCGCCGCCCAGCGCACCCCGCTGATCGCCGCGTTCCCGAAGATCTTCATCGTCTTCCTGGTGATGATCCCGGGCCTCGTCGCCGCCGTCCTCGTCCCGAAGATCGGCACCGCCGGCTCGGATCTGACGTACAACGACGCGATCCCCTACCTGATGCAGGAGCTGCTGCCCAACGGCGTGCTCGGTATCGCCGTCACCGGTCTGCTGGCCGCCTTCATGGCGGGCATGGCGGCCAACGTGTCGTCGTTCAACACCGTGTTCACCACGGACATCTGGGCGAAGTACGTGGTCAAGGACCGCGAGGACGCGTACTACGTGAAGTTCGGCCGGCTGATCACCGCGATCGGTGTGCTGGCCTCCATCGGCACGGCGTTCCTGGCGTCCAGCTTCTCCAACATCATGGGGTACCTGCAGACCCTGTTCTCGTTCTTCAACGTCCCGATGTTCGTGGTGTTCATCATCGGTATGTTCTGGAAGCGCGCGTCCATGAAGTCCGGTTTCTGGGGCCTGATAGCGGGCACCGTCGCCGCGATGGTCAACTACTTCGTGATCTACAAGCAGGGCATCATCGACATCCCCACCGACCAGGGCGCCAACTTCGTCTCCGCGATCGCCGGTTTCGTCGCCGGTGCGGTCGTCATGGTCGTCGTCTCGCTCTTCACCAAGCCGAAGCCGAAGGCCGAACTGGCCGGTCTGGTCTACGGAACACGCTCCCCCGGCATGGAGGAGCTGCCCGGGAAGGGCGACGACGCCTGGTACCGCAAGCCGGCCCTGCTTGGCTGGGGCGCGATCGTGATCGCCGCCGCCTGCTACATCCCCTACTCGTTCTGACCTGATCGGAGGCACTGAATCATGTCTGACCTGCAGCGCGAAGTCTCCGAGCTGGAGAGCAAGTCGGCGACCGCCGCCCGTCTCTTCGACCTCCGCCGGATCATCGGCTACCTGTTCGTGCTCTACGGAGTGATCGTCACGATCGCCGGGATCAACCCGTCCGACGCCGACCTGGCCAAGGCGCAGGGCGTCCACATCAACCTGTGGACCGGCATCGGCATGCTGGTCCTGGGCCTGTTCTTCCTGGTCTGGGTGAAGCTGCGCCCGACGGCGCCGCCGACGCCGGACGAGGAGTAGTCCCCGGAAGTCCCCTGGCGGGGCCGGAGTTCACTGCGCTGACGGTGACTCCGGCCCCGTCGGCGTATCCCCGGCACCCGGCGTACCGGGCAGGTCCGGCAGGACGCCCGTCGCCGGGCCCGCACGGTCCAGCAGCCCTGTGCGCGCCGCGAGCGCCGCCGCCTCCAGCCGCGAGCCGACCCCCAGCTTCATCAGCACCCGCTGCACATGCGTACGCGCGGTGCTCGGCGCTATCCCCATTCCGGCCGCGATCAGCCGGGTGTCCTCACCGTCCGCGACCCGCACCAGCACCTCGATCTCGCGCGGAGTGAGCATCTCAAGGAGGCGCTGCCCCTCGTCGTCCGGCTGCGCCGCCGGATTGAGCAACTCGCTGAAGGCCCCCTGCAGCAGCTGCGGCGCCACCGCCGCCTCTCCCGCCCGCGCCTTCATGATCGCCCGCTCGACACCCTCGATCCGCTCGTCATGCCGCACGTAACCGGAGGCGCCGGCCGCGAAGGCCGCGGCGATCCCGCGCGGCGACGGCACGGGACCGAGGACCAGAACCGCCACCTGCGGCCGCTCCCGCTTGATCTTCAGTATCGGATCGAAGATGCCCGGCTCCGCAGGCGTCGCCGTACCCAGCAGGCACACCTCCGGCGCCCTGCTGATGACCAGCTCCGCCGCCCCAGCCGCAGGCGCGGCGGCGGCGAGCACCCGGTGCCCGCGCAGCTTCAACGCCGAGGCGAGCGCCTCGGCGAGCAATCGGTGATCGTCGACCACCATGAGACGCACGCCCATCGAGAACCCCCCAGTTCCCCCCACTGATCCCCCCAGGATCCGGAGGCCCCCCGGTCTCCGTTCATCGGAAGCTACACGCTCGTTCTACATTGCGCTTCCCCTACCGGTGATAAGTGCCCCGGAATACCGAGATTCCTCGCATTGGGGAGTGAGGGGCTCGGAATCCCTTCCTTTCGAGGCAGCGCCCAGGAACACGAGAGCGGCCCCGCCCTGCGAGGGCGGGACCGCTCCGGACGACGGCTCGGAAACCCGCTACTGGGCTCCAAAGCCGATCGCCGTGTACGACTTGTCGTCGTCCGAGTACGGCTTGCTGATCAGCTTCTTGCCCATGAAGAGCCTGCCGTTCGAGTACAGCAGCTCACTGGAATCGGGAACCATGCTGCTCACCGCGGACTGGACGGCCTCGGCCGCGGGCGTCTCCAGCAGCGTCGTCTCCTTCATCGTCTTTCCGTTGATGGAGACGACCTGGCTGCCCTTGTCGTACGGCCCGTTCTTGAACGCGAGGATGTTTCCGCCGTCCATCCGGATCGGGAACATCGTGTACCGCTCGCCCGCGTCCGCCCTGTCACCCGTGGACTTGCCGGTGGCCAGCGAGAACGACACGATCTCGTTCGTCATGCCGTAGTCGCTGCTGCCGTCGTGCTCGCGGGTCGGCACATAGACACGGTCGTTGCCGACGACGATCCCATGGCAGGCGTGTACCTGATTGACCTCGCAGTCGTGGTCGTACTTGCCGTCCTCGAGCGTGATCTTGATGCGCAGTTTGCCGCTGTCGTCCAGCGAGAAGATGTCCGTGGCACCCGTCGAGCTGACGGAGTCGTCGCCGTCACCGGAGTCCACGCCGAACACGACCGGCTTCGTGGAGATCACCTTGGCGTTGTCGACGCCGGCGGGGAGCTTGTAGGTCCATTTGACCGCGCCGTCCGCCGGGTTCAGCAGCTGGACCTCCAGCCGCTCGTTGTCGTAGTTGCCGCAGGCGCGGACCGCGACCAGCTGCTCGCCGCCCGCGTAGCCCTGGTCCCGGCAGGTGTCGGAGGACTTGGGGGCCCACAGCTCCTTGCCGGACTGCAGATCGAAGGCGGCACCGCCGTAGATGCCGCCGACTCCCACGGTCGCACCGCTGATGGTGACCTCGTCGAACCTGATCTTCTCTGTCTGGTCGCCGACCGACGCGGTCTTCGTCCACAGCTTCTCGCCGGTGTCGACGTTGAACGCGGTGACGTTGGTGCAGGCCTGGTAGTCGCCCTTCTTGTTGCGCTTGGCCTCCTCGTGGATCACCACCGCCACGCCGTCCTTGCTGACCTCGGGCGAGGCCGCGCAGGTCTGGCCGGCCAGCGGCAGCGTCCACTGCTTCGCGCCGGTGGCCGCGTCGTAGCCGACGATCTCGTTGATACCGGCCTTGGCGTACACCTTCTCGGTGAGCCAGGAGCCCGTGACGCTGCTCACCTGGTCCTTGCCGACCTCCGGAGCCGGCAGCTGGAACAGCACCTTGGCGCTGGTATTGGCGGGCACCTTCTCCTTGCCGCCGCCGCCCGCGTTGTTCTCGCCGCCTCCGTTGTCGTCGTCTCCGCCGCCCGTCGGGCCCGCTGAGCTCTGCTCCCTGTCGTCGGACCCGGACGACGACGAGTACCAGACGCCGCCGCCGACGATCAGCGCGATCGCGACGACCGCCGACACGATGATGGCGACCTGGGCGTTGATCTTCCTGCCGCCGCTTGCGGCCTGGGGCCCCAGGGGCATGGTGGTCGGCTGCTGGTACGCGCCGTACTGCGCGTACTGGCCCGGATAGCCGTACCCGGGCTGCTGTCCCGGCTGGCCCATCGGGGGCGTCGGCGGCTGGCCCGGTGCGGGCGGCTGGGGTGCGCCCGGGTAGCCGTAGTGCGGCTGGCCCGCCTGGGGGTGGGGGGGCGGCGGGGTGCCCGGGGCCTGAGCCGGGGGCGGCGGCGGGCCGGGGGCCTGGGCCGGGGGCGGCGGGGTACCGGGCGCCTGTGCCGGGGGCTGCTGCGGGTAGCCGTAACCGGGCTGGGGTGCGGGCGGCGCCTGGTCCTTGCCGAAGCCGCCCGCCGGCGGCGGAGTGGGCGCGCCGAAACCGCCGGGCGGGGGATCCTGCGGTGCGCCGAAACCACCCGGTGGGGGGTCCTGCGGTGCGCCGAAGCCTCCCTGCGGCGGCTCGTTGGGCGGCTGGGGCGGCTGCGTCATGACGTCTCTACCTCTGGGGACGGGGAGTTGGGGATGCCGGGCGCGGTCACTTGCCGAAGGCCAGCATGAGCTTTTCCTTCGAGTCGTCGTTGCCTGTCAGCCGTGTGGTGGAGATGTAGAAGCGCCCGTCGACGTAGTCGATCGCCTTCGAGTAGAAGCCGTTCTCGATCCGCGCGGTGGACTGCGGGTTCTGCAGCAGCTTCTTCGGCGTGTGGCTGCCGGCGCCGGTCGCGATCGAGGCGATGGTGCCGCCCTGGTCGTACGACGGCTCCTCGTACACGATCAGCGAGCCGCCCTCCACCCTCAGCGGGAGCATGCTGCGGTCGCCGGAGGGCTTGGCGCGCCACTTCTCCTTGCCGGTGTCGAGGCTGATGGCGACGATCTCATTGGCGCCGCTCTTCGCCTCGGTCGGCAGGTAGAGGGTGTTCGCGTCCGCCGCGACGCCCGTGCAGCCCTGCAGATCACGCTCCAGGATCGCCCAGCCGCACTCCGGCGCGAAGGACTCGTCGACGCTGACCTCCGAGCGGACCGCGGCACTGCCGTTCTTCAGCGTGCTGATGTTCCACTGCTTCTTGTCCTCGTTGGTGAGGTACAGGATCACCGGATCGATCGAGTAGACCCGGGCGACCTTCCAGCCCTTGGGGATCGCCTTGGTCCACTTGGCCTTGCCCGTCGTGGGGTCGAGTTCCTGGATCTCGTCGTGCTCGTTGGACTGGCCGGCGGCGCAGGAGGCTACGGACAGCAGCTTCCCGCCGCCGGTGAAGGCGCTGGGGAAGCAGGCGGCGCCGTACTTCTCCTTGGTGAACATCTTGCTGCCGTCGCTGACCTTGTACGCGGTGCCGGACAGGTCGCGGCCGACCATCAACGTGTCGCCGCTGATGGACAGTTCGATGTTGAGGGTGCTGTCGAACAGCCCGCCCTCCTCGACCTTCTTCGTCCAGCCCTGCTTGCCGGTCCCGAGGTCTATCTGCACCAGCTGGTTGCACTTGGCGCGGTCGCTGGTGCCGCTCATGTAGGCGATGACGACCTTGTCGTCGGCCGACTTCTGCGGAGAGACCGCGCAGATCTTCTGCGGGAATGTAATCGGGTCCCAGACCGTCTTTCCGTCGGCGACGTTGTAGGAGAAGACCTGCTTGTACGCCGCCTTGACCGCGACCTTGTCCGTGATCCACATGCCGGGGGCGTCGGCGCCCGAAGCCGGCGCGTCCGGCGCCTCCTTGTACCAGAGCACCTTCGACTCGCCGGGCTGGCGGCCCGCGTTGAGATCCTCCGGATCCTCGCCGCCGTTGCCGCTGCCGTCACCCGGGTTCTCGGAGGCCGAGCCGGTGGCCTTCGGGTCCGAACTCTTCTCCGCGACGGGCTTCTTGTCGTCGTCCCCGCCGCTGGTGACGGCCCATACGGTGCCGCCGACGACGAGCAGCGCTGCCACGGCCGCGGTGATGATCACGGCGGGCTTGCCCTTGAACGGATTGCCGCCGCCACCGCTGCCGCCCGGCGCGCCCGGGAACTGCGGCTGCTGCGGATAGCCGTAACCGGGCTGGCCGTACGGGCCCGGCTGCTGCGGCTGTCCGTACGGACCCGGCTGCTGGGGATAGCCGTACGGGCCGGGCTGCTGCGGCTGCCCGTACGGGCCGGACTGCTGGGGCTGTCCGTACGGGCCCGGCTGCTGCGGCTGGCCGTAAGGGCCCGGCTGACCGGGCGGGTTGGGCTGGCCATAGGGGCCCGGCTGCTGCCCGTACGGGTTGCCGTCCGCGGGCGGCTGCTGCGGGTAGCCGTACCCGGGCTGGGGCGCGGGCGGGTTCGCCGGAGCGGACGGCGGCGCGGGCGGCATCTGCGGCGGCTGGGCGGGAGGCCCGGCGGGCGGCTGGGGCACGCCCTGCTGCGGTTGCTGCGACTGCGGCTGCTGCTGCGGGTCCTGCGGTGCTCCGAAACCGCCCTGCGGCGGCTGACTGGGCGGCTGACTCATCAGCGCTTCCCCCCTCTGTCACTGACTCTTGCCACGCCCGGCGCTCGCCGGACGCCGCCCCCGGCCTGGCCGACAGCAGCCCAACGGCCGCGGCGGCAGCCGTCGGTGACACAGCCCCCGGAGAGCACAGCACTGATTTTCGGCGCGCCTGGTCGAACTCAGACTTCTGTTCTCAGGCCGCCCTTTCTATCACCATGACGCCCAAGCACACCGGGCCGGTTCGCCCCCTGTACCCAAGGACGGACCGGCCCGTGACGGCACTGGTATCAAAACTTCACGCGTTCTCCGCGAGCTCACGCGTTCTCTGCGAGCTCCAGCCAACGCAGCTCCAAGTCCTCGCGCTCCCCCACCAGTTCGCGGAGCTCGGCGTCCAGTCCGGCGACCTTCTCGAAGTCCGTCGCGTTCTCGGCGATGGCGGCGTGCAGCTTGGACTCCTTCTCCGAGATCCGGTCCAACTGCCGCTCGATCTTCTGGAGTTCCTTCTTGGCGGCGCGGGCCTCGGCGGCGGAGACGGTCTTCTCCTGGGGAGTCGACGGCTGGGGAGCCGGGGTGGCCGCCGCGGCCGCCTCGGCCATGCGGTGGCGCCGCTCCAGGTACTCGTCGATGCCGCGGGGCAGCATCCGCAGGGTGGCGTCGCCGAGGAGCGCGAACACCCGGTCCGTCGTCCGCTCGACGAAGAACCGGTCGTGGGAGATCACGATCATCGAGCCGGGCCAGCCGTCGAGGAGGTCCTCGAGCTGGGTGAGCGTCTCGATGTCGAGGTCGTTGGTCGGCTCGTCGAGGAAGAGGACGTTCGGCTCGTCCATCAGCAGGCGCAGCAGCTGCAGCCGCCGCCGCTCACCGCCGGAGAGGTCGCCGACCGGCGTCCACTGCTTCTCCTTGCCGAAGCCGAACGTCTCGCAGAGCTGGCCCGCGGTCAGCTCGCGGCCCTTGCCGAGGTCGACCCGGTCGCGCACCTGCTGCACGGCCTCCAGCACCCGCCAGCTGGGGTCGAGCTCGGCGACCTCCTGCGAGAGGTAGGCGAGCTTCACGGTCTTGCCGACGGCGACCCGGCCGGCCACCGGCTGCGTCTCGCCGTCCGAGCGGGCCGCGTCCCTCATGGCCCGCAGCAGCGAGGTCTTGCCCGCGCCGTTCACGCCCACCAGGCCGATGCGGTCGCCCGGGCCCAGCTGCCAGGTCAGATGCTTGAGCAGCACCTTCGGACCGGCCTGCACGGTCACGTCCTCGAGGTCGAAGACGGTCTTGCCGAGCCGGGACGACGCGAACTTCATCAGCTCGCTGGTGTCGCGCGGTGGCGGCACGTCCTTGATCAGCTCGTTGGCGGCCTCGACGCGGAACCGCGGCTTGGACGTACGGGCGGGGGCGCCGCGCCGCAGCCAGGCGAGCTCCTTGCGGACCAGGTTCTGCCGCTTGACCTCCTCGGTCGCCGCGATGCGCTCGCGCTCGGCCCGCGCGAAGACGTAGTCGGAGTAGCCGCCCTCGTACTCGTAGACCGTGCCGCGCTGCACGTCCCACATGCGGGTGCAGACCTGGTCGAGGAACCAGCGGTCGTGCGTGACGCAGACGAGCGCCGAGCGGCGTTCCCGCAGGTGACCGGCGAGCCAGGCGATGCCCTCGACGTCGAGGTGGTTGGTGGGCTCGTCGAGGACGATCAGGTCCTGCTCGGCGATGAGCAGCTTGGCGAGCGCGATACGCCGCCGTTCGCCGCCGGACAGCGGGCCGATGACCGTGTCCAGGCCGCGTTCGAACCCGGGCAGGTCGAGACCGCCGAAGAGGCCGGTCAGGACGTCGCGGATCTTGGCGTTGCCCGCCCACTGGTGGTCGGCCAGATCGCCGATGACCTCGTGGCGCACGGTCGCCTCGGGGTCGAGCGAGTCGTGCTGCGTGAGCACGCCGATGCGCAGGCCGCCGCTGTGCGTGACGCGCCCGGTGTCGGCCTCCTCCAGCTTGGCGAGCATCCGGATCAGCGTGGTCTTGCCGTCGCCGTTGCGCCCGACGACACCGATCCGATCCCCCTCGGAGACGCCGAGGGACACGCCGTCGAGCAGTGCACGGGTGCCGTACACCTTGCTGACTGCTTCGACATTGACGAGATTGACCGCCATTTCGCTCCTGCTCTGGGGATCGACCGACTTCCCAGAGTACGGGTGCGACGGACCAGGCCGATCCCTCGCCCTTGCTGCAGCCCCTACCGGACGTCCGACGAGGGTTTAGGGATTCCCCTCATTGATGCGGACCTGCCAAAACCATCACTCTGTTACCGACGGGAACCGGCTACCCCCCACACCGCACCCGGCCGCCCCGCGACGCGTCCGGCCACCCCCCACACCTCATCCGGGCACCACCGAACGAGAGGGGACCTCCCCCATGTCAGTGATGCACTCCCCCGCGAATCCCCCCACACGCCGCCGCAGACGGACCACCACCGCGGCGGGTCTCATCGCCGCGGCCGCCGCCATGGCGCTCGGCGCCGCGGCCGTCGCCCCCTCGGCCGCGGCAGCCACCTCGGCCGAGGGCGTGATCATCGGCGCCGACGCGGCAGGCGCCATCAAGGACAGCTACATCGTCATGCTCAAGGACGACGCGGGCTTCCGCGGCGACTCCAAGAAGGGCAAGGCGCTGGCCGCGAAGTACGGCGGCGAGGTCAAGCGCGCCTACAAGGAGGCGCTCAACGGCTACGCCGCCGAGATGAGCGAGACCGAGGCCAAGCAGCTCGCCGCCGACCCCGCGGTCGCCAAGGTGGTCCAGAACAAGACCGTCCACACGACCGACACCCAGACCAACCCCACCTGGGGCCTGGACCGGATCGACCAGCCGAGCCTGCCGCTCAGCTCGTCCTACACCTACCCGGCCAGCGCGGGCGCGGGCGTCACCGCGTACATCATCGACACCGGCGTCCGGATCACCCACTCCAACTTCGGCGGCCGCGCCTCCTACGGCTATGACGCCGTCGACAACGACAGCACCGCGCAGGACGGCAACGGCCACGGCACGCATGTCGCGGGCACGGTCGCGAGCACCACCTACGGTGTCGCCAAGGCCGCGAAGATCGTCGCCGTTCGCGTGCTCGACGACGACGGATCCGGTACGACGGACGGGGTCGTCGCGGGCATCGACTGGGTGACCCAGAACGCGGTCAAGCCCGCCGTCGCCAACATGAGCCTGGGCGGCGGCGCCGACACCGTGCTGGACACGGCCGTCGCCAACTCCATCGCCTCCGGCGTCACCTACGCCGTCGCGGCGGGCAACGACAACGCCAACGCCTCCTCGTACTCGCCCGCCCGGGTCGCCTCGGCCATCACCGTCGGCTCCACCACCAGCTCGGACGCCCGGTCGTCGTTCTCCAACTACGGCAGCGTCGTCGACATCTTCGCGCCGGGCTCCAGCATCCTCTCGACGTACAACACGTCGGACACCGCCACCTCAACGCTGTCCGGTACGTCGATGGCGACCCCGCACGTCACGGGCGCGGCCGCCGTCTACCTGGGCGAGAACCCCTCGGCCACCCCGTCCCAGGTCGCCTCGGCGCTGACCTCGGCCGCGGCCACCGGCGTCATCACCAGCCCGGGCACCGGCAGCCCCAACCGGCTGCTGCAGATCACCCCGAGCGGCTCCGGCGGCGGCACGGACCCGGGTACGAGCTTCGAGTCGACGACCGACGTCTCGGTCCCGGACGCGGGCTCCGCGGTCTACTCGCCCATCACGGTCAGTGGGCTGAGCGGCAACGCGCCGAGCGACCTGTCGGTGTCCGTGAACATCGTCCACACCTACCGCGGTGACCTGGTGATCGACCTCGTCGCCCCGGACGGTTCGACGTACCGGCTGAAGAACAGCAGCAGCAGCGACTCCGCGGACAACGTGAGCGCCACCTACACGGTCAACGCGTCGAGCGAGGCGGCGAACGGCACCTGGCAGCTCAAGGTGCAGGACGTCTACAGCGCGGACACCGGCTACATCAACAGCTGGAAGCTGACCTTCTGACCGATCCTCGGATCTGCTGAGTCAGAGGACGGTCGCTCCGGGCGCGGGGGCCACCGCGACCCGTGCCGTACGACAGGTGGCGGAGGCGGTCAGCGCCTCCGCCACCGCCGTCGCCGACTCCGCGTCCTTCGCCAGGAACGCGGTGGTCGGGCCGGAACCCGACACCAGCGCCGCCAGGGCACCGGCCTCCGTCCCCGCCCGCAGGGTCTCGGCGAGGGATGGGCGCAGCGAAAGCGCGGCGGGCTGAAGGTCGTTGGCGAGGGCGGCGGCGAGCGCGGAGGGGTCGCCGGTGCGCAGGGCTTCGAGCAGGGCGGGCGAGGGCTCGGGTTCCGGGACGGCGACGCCCTCGGTGAGCCGGTCGAATTCCGCGTACACCGCCGGGGTCGACAGCCCGCCGTCCGCGACGGCGAACACCCAGTGGAAGGTGCCGCCCACCTCCAGCGGGGTCAGCAGCTCGCCCCTTCCGCGGCCGAGGGCGGCCCCGCCGACCAGGCTGAACGGCACGTCGCTGCCCAGTTCGGCGCAGATCTCCAGCATCTCGTCCCGGCCGGCGCCGGTGCCCCACAGCGCGTCGCACGCCACCAGCGCCCCCGCGGCGTCCGCGCTGCCGCCCGCCATGCCGCCCGCGACGGGGATGTCCTTCGCGATGTGGATGTGCACACCGGGGTCGCCGAGGCCGTGGCGGGCGGCGAGCGCGATGGCCGCCCGGGCCGCCAGGTTCGTACGGTCGAGCGGCACCTGGTCCGCGTCCGGGCCCGAGCAGGTCACCCGCAGCGTGTCCGAGGCCGTCACCGTCACCTCGTCGTACAGCCCGACGGCGAGGAACACGTTGGCCAGGTCGTGGAAGCCGTCGGGTCGGGCGGCGCCCACGGCCAGCTGGACGTTGACCTTCGCCGGTACTCGTACGGTGACGCTCACGTTGCCCTTCACTTACGCGCTTCCCTCGCTGTCCAGGGGCTGCTTGTTCTCCGCGATCCGCGCGAACTCCTCGACCGTCAGCGACTCGCCGCGCGCCTGCGGCGAGACGCCCGCCGCGACCAGGGCCGCCTCGGCCGCCGCGGCCGACCCCGCCCAGCCCGCCAGCGCGGCCCGCAGCGTCTTGCGCCGCTGGGCGAAGGCCGCGTCGACGACGGCGAAGACCTCGCGCTTCGAGGCCGTCGTGTCGAGCGGCTTCGCGCGCCGCACCAGTGACACAAGGCCCGAGTCCACGTTCGGCGCCGGCCAGAAGACGTTGCGCCCGATCGCGCCCGCCCGCTTCACCTCGGCGTACCAGTTGGCCTTGACCGACGGCACGCCGTACACCTTCGAGCCGGGCGGGGCGGCGAGCCGGTCGGCGACCTCCGACTGGACCATGACGAGCGTGCGCTCGATGGTCGGGAAGGTGTCGAGCATGTGCAGCAGCACGGGGACGGCCACGTTGTACGGAAGGTTCGCGACGAGGGCGGTCGGGGCGGGGCCCGGCAGCTCGGTCACGTGCATCGCATCGCTGTGGACCAGCGCGAAGCGGTCCGCCTTCGCGGGCATACGGGCGGCGATCGTCGCGGGGAGTGCGGCCGCGAGGACGTCGTCGATCTCGACGGCCGTGACGCGGTCCGCCGCCTCGAGCAGCGCCAGGGTCAGTGAGCCGAGGCCCGGGCCGACCTCGACGACGACGTCGTCCGGCTGGACGTCCGCGGTGCGGACGATCCTGCGGACCGTGTTGGCGTCGATGACGAAGTTCTGGCCGCGCTGCTTGGTCGGGCGTACGCCCAGGGCGGCGGCCAGCTCGCGGATGTCTGCGGCGCCTAGGAGGGCGTCGGGGTGGGGCGTGCTCACCGCCCCAGGGTACGTGGGGTGGACACGGCGGTTGTTACCTGTACAGGCGGCGGCCGCAGTGCGGCCACGGTGCGGCGCCTCGGTTTGCGTACAGCTTCTTCGCTCGGTAGGTCTGTTCCGCGGGTGTGGCGTCCTGGGGGCGGCCTGTGCCGCCGACCGAGCGCCAGGTGCGGCGGTCGAACTGGTAGAGGCCCGCGTACGTGCCCGACGCGTCCACCACGCGGGCGCGCCCGCCCGACTCGCACTGGGCGAGCCCGTCCCAGTTGAGCCCCTCGGCGCCCTCGACGGACCTGGGCAGGGCCCTGGTACCGACCCTCACCTGCCGCGTCTCGGGTTTCCGCAGCACCTCGGCGTTGAGCGGCCGGGGCCGCTGTTTGACGCCGTTGACGGTGCGCAGGGCGTAGGTGACCCGCCGCGTGCCCTGCCGCCCGGCCCGCTCCACGACCTGCGTACCGCGGGACAGCGTGGGGTCCGAGGTCCTGTGCACCTCGAACGGGATGGGTTCCTCGCGCACCTCCCGGCCGCCGATGACGCGCAGGACCGTGATCGTCTGCCCGTCGTCCGGGAAGCTGTCGGGCGCAGCGGACGTGGTGTCCTGGCCGCTCAGCAGGATCCCGGCCTCCTCCACCGCCTCGCGGACCGTCGCCGCGTTCGTACGGAAGTTCCACTCCAGCCCGTCAGCCATGATCGTGACCGTACGTTTCGTGCGTACGTCGAGCCGCAGGCCGCTCCGGCCGATCGGCTCGGAGCGGGAGACGGACAGATACGCGCCCTCCGCCCGCACCCTGAGCTGCCTGAGGGCTTCGTCGACGCTTCCTGCGGTGGTCCAGAAGCTGCGCCGCTGTCCGTCGAGGGTGAGATGCATCAGCCGGCCGAAGCGGACGACGACCTCGTCACCGCCGGCCAGCGCCGTCGCGGGTGTGGGCGCCACGATGTCGTGGTCGCCGACGTCCAGTCCTTCACCGGCGAGCAGCTCGCCGACGCTGTCGGCGAAGGTGTGCAGGGTGCGCGGTCTGCCGTCGACGGTGAGGTGGACCACCTTGTCGTCGGCGACGAACGCGGTGGTGCCGCCCGCGAGTAAGGCCACGACCAGCGCCTGCGGCACGATGCGGCGCAGCGTGTCATGCCGATCGGTTGTCCTCCTGTGGCGCGCGGCCTGCCGCGCCGCCACGCGTCCGCCGGGCCGCGGGCCGCACCGGGCCGCGAATTCGGCGTATCCCCCCGCCGTACCGTACGTCTCGTCCTGCGAATTGCTCACGTGACGCTCCCGGGGTCCTGATGTGGGGTCAGAACCTAACCGAGCATCGTCACTCTCCAAAGCAACGCGGATACGCGGTGTCGCGGCCGCGCCGCACGCTCGCGTGCCGGGAGGCGGGACCGGCAAACGGTCCGTCAGTAGCCGAACGCACGGGCAGTATTGGCGGATACGGCCGTCGCGAGGGCGTCCTCCGAGACGCCCTTCACGTCCGCCATGGCCCGCAAAGTGACCGGAATGAGATACGGCGCGTTGGGCCGTCCGCGGTATGGCGCGGGGGTCAGATAGGGGGCGTCGGTCTCCACGAGCACGAGCTCCATCGGGGCGACGGCGAGGGCGTCGCGCAGAGGCTGGGCGTTCTTGAAGGTGACGTTGCCGGCGAACGACATGAAGTAGCCGTTCTCGGCGCAGACCCGTGCCATCTCCGCGTCGCCGGAGTAGCAGTGGAAGACCGTGCGCTCGGGCGCGCCCTCCTCCTTGAGGATGCGCAGCACGTCGTCGTGGGCGTCGCGGTCGTGGATGACGAGAGCCTTGCCGTGCCGCTTGGCCATCTCGATGTGGCCGCGGAAGGACTTCTCCTGCGCGTCCTTGCCCTCGGGCCCGGTGCGGAAGTAGTCCAGGCCGGTCTCGCCGACGCCCCTGACCTGGGGGAGCGCCGCGAGCCGGTCGATCTCGGCGAGCGCGTCGTCGAGGGCCGCGTCACCGCCCGCCTGCCGTGCGCCCTGCCTGGACCATCCGTCGGGGTCACCGAGGACGATGCGGGGCGCCTCGTTCGGGTGCAGGGCCACGGTCGCCCATACGTTCGCGTGGGCGGCCGCCGTGTCGGCCGCCCACCGTGAGCCGCGGATGTCGCAGCCGACCTGGACGACCGTGGTCACGCCCACCGAGGCGGCCTTGGCGAGGCCCTCCTCGACCGTGCCGGACTGCATGTCGAGATGGGTGTGGGAATCCGCGACGGGCACCCGGAGCGGCTCCGGGAGCGGTGGAGCGGCGTCTGCGGCGGCTTTCGAAGGCATGTCCCCGATCCTACGAAGGGGGCCGGGGGTCCTGCGAAGAGGTCCGTGAGTCCTGCGAAGAGGGCCGCGAGGCCCTCACGTCGCCCGGGCCGCCCCCGCGCCTCGCCGGCCGGTTCACCCGGCCTTGCGGTGGAATGCGTGCAGCAGATCGGAGAGGTGCCAGTGGTGGTCCTTGGGGTCACCCTCCACGCCCGGGGCCTCCTCGCCCGAGGCCTCCTCCGGGTGCTGCGGGACGTGGTGCCGGCGCATCGAGTCCAGCACCGAGGACACCTGCCCCGCCCGCATGATCCGCACCACGTGTCCGTCGCAGTTCAGGCAGGTGGGCCTGGTCAGCGGTGACGGGACACGCTCTCCGTCCACGGTGTACATCAGGAACTCGGTGCCGTCGACGTCGAAGTGGTGCTCTATGACGTACGACTGCTCCCAGCCGTGTCCGCAGCGCATGCACGCGAACGAGTACGACTCGTGGACGATGGGGGTCGCCGAGGTGTGGTGGCCGGTGGTCCCAGCGCTCTCACTCATGCCAGCTCCTCTGGTCCGCTGGACAGCAGTGACCTGGACCAAATGGTCCAAGGTCGTCCTCTCCAGGAGACACCCGCAGAGCCGGGAAGGCACCGCGCCTTTACTGGATGCTGGACGAAGTTTTCGCTTTCGGCGGGCTGCCCGGCTTCGAACACCTATGTTCTCGGTCACAGAGCGTGAGACTGACCGATATCAGGCGCCTCAGCTGCGAGGAGTCGCGGGCGGCTCCGTGACGGACAGTGGCGACGCGGAGCCGCGATCAAGGTCTCCGGGCGGCCCTGAAGCCCGTGACGGCCCTTTGCTCACCTATGCACGGGCCGAGCCGAGTTGTGAGCTGTTCTTTGCCGCGACCACAGCATCGAAGACCTCGCGCTTGGGCAGCCCCGCCTCGGCGGCGACGGCAGCGATGGCCTCCTTGCGCCGCTCCCCCGCCTCCTCGCGCACCCGCACCCTGCGCACCAGCTCATCGGCGTCGAGCTCCTCCGCGCCCTTCTCGGGTGCGCCCTCGACGACGACGGTGATCTCACCTCGTACGCCCTCGGCCGCCCACGCGGCGAGCTCGCCCAGCTGTCCGCGCTTGACCTCCTCGTACGTCTTGGTGAGCTCACGGCACACGGCGGCGCGGCGGTCCGCGCCGAAGGCCTCGGCCATGGCGGCGAGGGTGTCGTCGAGCCGGTGCGGCGCCTCGAAGTAGACGAGGGTCCTGCGCTCGTCGGCGACCTCCCTCAGCCGCGAGAGCCGCTCGCCGGCCTTACGCGGCAGGAAGCCCTCGAAGCAGAACCGGTCGACGGGCAGCCCGGACAGCGCGAGCGCGGTGAGCACGGCGGACGGCCCCGGGACCGCGGTGACCCGGATGTCCTTCTCGACGGCGGCCGCGACCAGCCGGTACCCGGGGTCCGACACCGACGGCATCCCCGCATCGGTCACCAGCAGCACCCGCGCGCCGCCCACCAGGGCCTCGACGAGTTCGGGGGTGCGCGCCGACTCGTTGCCCTCGAAGTACGACACGATCCGCCCGGCCGGCTGCACGCCGAGCGCCTGGGTGAGCCGCCGCAGCCGCCGGGTGTCCTCGGCCGCGACGACGTCCGCGGAGGCCAGCTCCTCGGCGAGGCGGGGCGGCGCGTCGGCCACGTCCCCGATGGGGGTGCCGGCGAGTACGAGGGTGCCGTGGGGGCTGGTTGCTGTCACCGTTCCATCCTCGCAGGGGCGGACCGGGCCCCGCCGGTCAGGCCGGACGCCGACCGGTCTGGGCCGGATCAGGCCCGTCCACGGGTATCGCACAGAACGGTTCCCTACGATGGCGCGGTGACCAGTACCGCGTCCTCCACGGACACCCGGCAGGGCCAGGCCACCGAACAGCGACCGCCGTCGTGGCAGCTCCGGCTGCGCCGATTCGGCTACACACCGCGGACCACGACCGACGTCCGCGACCGGCTGGTGCCTCCCTACACCCGGCCCGGCCCCCGGCTGTGGGCTGCGCTCGGGGTGCCGAAGGACCTCGCGGACCTGCTGGTGCGCTGGTCGGGCTGGCTGGGTCCGCTGCTGGTCACGCTCGTCGCGGGCCTGATGCGGTTCTGGAATCTCGGCAGCCCGAAGGCCGTGATATTCGACGAGACGTACTACGCCAAGGACGCGTGGGCGCTCATCCACCGCGGGTTCGAGGTCAACTGGCCCAAGGAGGCCAACGACCAGATCCTGCAGAACGGCGATGCCGTCACCCTGCCGTCGGACGCGGCCTATGTCGTGCATCCGCCGGTCGGGAAGTACGTCATCGGGATCGGCGAGTGGCTGTTCGGGTTCAACCCGTTCGGCTGGCGGTTCATGACGGCCGTGCTCGGCACGCTGTCCGTGCTGCTGCTGTGCCGGATCGGGCGGCGGCTCTTCCGCTCCACGTTCCTGGGGTGCCTTGCGGGCGCCCTGATGGCCGTGGACGGGCTGCACTTCGTGATGAGCCGCACCGCGCTGCTCGACCTGGTGCTGATGTTCTTCGTGCTGGCGGCGTTCGGCTGCCTCGTCGTCGACCGGGACAAGGCGCGGGCGCGGCTCGCCGCCGCCCTGCCCGTCGGTCCGGACGGCGTCGCCCGCCCCGATGCCGGGATCGCCGAGTCGCTGCGGCACGGCTGGCGGCCATGGCGGCTGGCGGCCGGGCTCTGCCTCGGACTGGCGTTCGCCACGAAGTGGAACGGCCTCTACATCCTGGCCGCGTTCGCGCTGATGTCCGTGTTCTGGGACGTGGCCGCACGCCGGGTCGCCGGCGCCGAGCGGCCGTACGCCGCGGTCCTGAGGCGGGATCTGGGCTGGGCGTTCCTGTCGACCGTGCCGGTGGCCGTGGCGACGTATCTGCTGTCCTGGCTGGGCTGGATCCTCTCGCCGGACGACGGCACCGGCGGGTACTTCCGCAACTGGGCGGTGACGGACGGCAAGGGCGGCAGCTTCACCTGGCTCCCGGACTGGCTGCGCAGCTTCTGGCACTACGAGCACGAGGTGTACGAGTTCCACGTCGGCCTGAGCTCCCCGCACACCTACCAGTCGAACCCGTGGAGCTGGATCGTCCTCGGCCGCCCCGTCTCGTACTTCTACGAGGACCCGTCGGCCGGCAGCGACGGCTGCCCCGCCGACGCGGGCGAGAAGTGCGCCCGCGAGGTCCTGGCGCTCGGCACCCCGCTGCTGTGGTGGGCCGCCTGCTTCGCGATCCTCTACGTGCTGTGGCGCTGGTTCTTCCGGCGCGACTGGCGCGCGGGCGCGATCGCGTGCGGCATCGCGGCCGGTTATCTGCCGTGGTTCATGTACCAGCAGCGGACGATCTTCTTCTTCTACGCCGTCGTCTTCGTGCCGTTCCTGTGTCTGGCCGTCGCGATGATGATCGGCGCGATCCTCGGGCCGCCGGGATCGTCGGAACGGCGCCGGGTCGTGGGCGCCGCGGCCTCCGGCGTGCTGGTCCTGCTCATCGCCTGGAATTTCATCTATTTCTGGCCGATCTATACCGGCCAGGCAATTCCGATGGATTCCTGGCGATCCCGGATGTGGCTGGACACCTGGATCTGACCTCTACCTGGATCTGACCTCTATTCGGACAACATCCGGCAACTCACGTCCCGTTCATCACCCCTGCGTTTACAGTGCTGCCTCGGGATCGCCCTTGTGAACGTCTTTGCGACGGTCGCCGGGGCAATGGGGAGGGGGAGCGCGTCATGCGCAAGGGGGCAAAGGCTGCCCTGGTCGGCGGGGTGTTCGCCGTCATGGTCGGGGGCGCGGGGTACGGCGCGTACAACCTGGTGACCGCGGTCACCGGGGGAAACACGTCCGGGGAAGAGGCGGGCGCGGTGAAGACCGGGCCGCTCACCCGCGAGGAGATCCGCGACACCACGCGGAAATTCTTCGCGGCATGGGAGAAGGGCGACGCGGCGGGCGCCGCGGCCCTCACGAACAACGACAAGGCCGCGGAGAGTGCGCTCACGGGCTACCGCGACGACGCGCACATCACCGAGGTGAAGGTCACACCGGGCACGGCGAGCGGCGCGAACGTGCCGTTCTCGGTCAAGGCCACCGTCTCGTACGAGGGGAAGACCAAGCCCCTGTCGTACAAGACCGGGCTGACCGTCGTCCGCGGCCTCACCACCGGTCAGCCCCTCGTCGACTGGCAGCCGTCCGTCGTGTACCCGGACCTGGAGAAGGGCGACGAACTCGTCACGGGCGAGGCGTCGGCGCCGCCGATCGAGGCGGTGGACCGCAACGGCACGGTGCTGAGCGAGAAGAAGTACCCCTCGCTGGGCCCGATCATCGAGCAGCTGCGCAAGCGGTACGGCGACGAGGCGGGCGGCACGCCCGGCATCGAGCTGGTCGTGCGGCACCAGAGCGAGGACGTGCCGGACAAGACGCTGCTGACGCTCGACAAGGGCACGCCCGGCAAGCTGCAGACGACGCTCAGCGCGAGCGTCCAGGCCGCGGCCGAGAAGGCCGTGAAGCGGTACGCCGAGTCGTCGGTGGTCGCCGTGAAGCCGAGCACCGGAGAGGTGCTGGCGGTGGCGAACAACCGCGGGGACGAGTTCAACGCGGCGTTCCAGGGGGAACTCGCACCCGGCTCCACGATGAAGATCATCACCGCGGCGATGCTGATCGACAACGGCGTCACCTCGATGAACGGCCCGGCACCCTGCGACGACAGCGCGGTGTGGCAGAGCCAGACCTTCCACAACCTCAAGGGCATGGCGCCGAACGAGAACGCCACGCTGGCCGACAGCTTCGCGCGGTCGTGCAACACCGCCTTCGTGAAGCTCATCGACGAGAAGCCCCTCACGGACGAGTCGCTGACCCGCGAGGCCCAGGACCGTTTCGGGCTCGGGCAGGACAACTGGAAGACGGGGATCGCGTCGTTCGACGGCTCGGTGCCCGCCTCCCCAGGGCCCGACCGCGCGGCCAACGCGATCGGCCAGGGTCAGGTGCAGATGAGCCCGTTGAACATGGCCTCGGTCACGGCGACGGCCATCACCGGCGACTTCCGGCAGCCGGTGATCGTCCCCCAGGAGCTCGACGACCGTGAGCTCGCCACCGCCCGGGGCCTTGACGCGAACACCGTCGCGCAGCTCAAGGCGATGATGCACCGCACCGCCACGAGCGCCACCGGCACCGCCACGCGTGTGATGGCCGGGCTCAGCGGCGACATCGGCGCGAAGACCGGCTCCGCGGAGGTCGACAGCCAGGCCACGTCCAACAGCTGGTTCACCGGATACCGCGGTGACATCGCCGCGGCCGCCGTCACCCAGGAGGGCGGGCACGGCGGCGACGCGGCGGGACCGATCGTGGCGGACGTGCTGCGGGCGGGCGGCTGAGGCCGAGGGACGGCCGCCCCTTGCTTCCCCCCTCCTCTTGCCCACCCTTCGGGCGGGAGTAGGGGGGTTTGGCCACAGGGCCTTAGTGTGGGTGCCTCGGTGAGGCGTTTGGGGGACCAGAGCAGCGGAGGACCCGTGGGGAAGAGAAGGCGCGCCGCGCGCAGAAGAACGCACCCCGCCGTGATCGGCGGGGTGGTCGCAGTGGTCGTGGGCGGCGCGGGATTCGCCGCGTACAGCCTTCTGTCCGACGCGCCGAAGGACGAGAGCACCGCGGCCGGCAGCGTCGTGAAGAAGGTCAAGACGGGCCCGGTGACGACCGCCGAGGTCCGGGCCACGGCCGACGGGTTCCTCACCGCGTGGCAGTCGGGCGACGCCGCGAAGGCCGCCGCGTACACGGACGCTTCAGCGGCGGCCCAGACCGCGCTGACCGGGTACCGCAAGGACGCGCACATCGACGAGGTGACGCTGACCCGCGGCAAGGTGTCCGACGCCACGGTGGCGTTCAAGGTCGCCGGCACGGTCGCGTACAAGGGCAAGAGCAAGCCCCTCGCCTACGAGTCCGATTTCACCGTGGTGCGCCGGGCGAAGGACGGCAAGCCGCTGGTCCGCTGGCAGGCGTCCGTCGTCCACCCGGACCTGAAGGACGGCGACACGCTGGTCACGGGTGCGGCCGGGGACCCGCCGATCAAGGCGGTGGACCGGGGCGGCGCCGAGCTCACCGCGGCGAAGTACCCCTCACTGGGCACCGTCCTGGACGGGCTGCGCGAGAAGTACGGCAAGAAGGCCGGGGGGACGGCGGGGATCGAGCTGCGCATCGTGCGCAAGGAGACCAAGAAGAAGAGCGAGCAGACCCCCGACAAGACGCTGCTCACGCTCTCCGAGGGCACGCCCGGCACGGTGAAGACCACGCTCAGCGCGACCATGCAGGCCGCGGCCGAGCAGCAGGTGAGCAGCCGGGAGCGGGCGTCCGTCGTGGTCATGAGGCCGTCGACCGGCGAGATCCTCGCCGTCGCCAACTCGAACCCGAACTTCAACACGGCGTTCCAGGGCTCCCTGGCGCCCGGCTCCACGATGAAGATCGTGACGTCGTCACTGCTGCTGGAGAAGGGACTCGCGGAGGCCGACAAGGCGCACCCGTGCCCCAAGTACGTGACGTACGGCGGCTGGAAGTTCCAGAACGACGACAAGTTCGAGATCAAGAACGGCACCTTCAAGTCGAGTTTCGCGGCGTCCTGCAACACGGCCTTCATCAGCCAGGCGAAGGAACTCAGCGATGACGACCTGACCAAGCAGGCCCAGCAGGTCTTCGGGCTGAGCATGAACAACTGGGCCATCGGCGTCCCGACCTTCGACGGCTCCGTCCCCGTGCAGAGCAACGCGCAGATGGCGGCCTCGCTGATCGGCCAGGGCGGGGTGCGCATGAACCCGCTGAACATGGCGTCGGTCGTCTCGACGGCCAAGACGGGCGTCTTCCACCAGCCGTACCTGGTGTCCCCGACGGTGGACGGCCGCGCGCTGGCCAAGGCGTCCCGGACGATGTCCGCGTCCACCGTGTCCCAGCTCCGCGAACTCCTCACCTACACGGCCGCCGCCGGCACCGCCGCCGAGGCCATGTCCGGGCTCGGTCCCGACTACGGCGCGAAGACCGGCTCCGCCGAGGTCGACGGCCAGAAGGAACCGAACGGCTGGTTCACCGCCTGGCGCGGCGACCTGGCCGCCGCGGCGGTGGTGCAGCAGGGCGGCCACGGCGGTGACTCGGCGGGGCCGGTGGTGGCAGCGCTGCTGCGGGCGGGGGGCTGATGCGAGCGGGGAACTGACATTCGGGGGCTGGAACTCGTTAGCGTGTCCCATACACCCACCGCTAGCGTGCCGCTCATGACCGCTTCCGATGCCGCCGCCGAGGCCTCCGCCGCCCACCCCCGCTTCGCCGAGGCCCTCCAGGAGCTCGGGCTCGACGAGCTCCTGCCCCTGATCCGCCGCTTCCCCGAGGCGACCCGTACCGCCGCCGAGGCCGCCGCCGCGATCGGCTGCGAGCTCAGCCAGATCTGCAAGTCGCTGATCTTCGCGGCCGACGGCGTGCCGGTCCTCGTCCTCATGGACGGCGCCTCCCGCGTCGACGTGGAGCTGGTGCGGCGCGAGTTGGGTGCGGAGAAGGTCGGCCGCGCCAAGGCGGACGTCGTGCGCGAGACGACGGGGTACGCGATCGGCGGCGTACCGCCCTTCGGCCACCGCACGAAGACCCGCGTCCTGGCCGACCGTTCCCTGCTCGACCACGACGTGGTGTGGGCGGCGGCAGGCACCCCGCACGCCGTCTTCCCCATGGATCCCAAGTCGCTGATCGCCGCCGCGGGCGCCACCCTGGTGGACGTCCGCGAGCAGCTCGCGTGACGCCGGGCGTCGCGGCCGCCGTCCTGCTGGCGGCCGTCACCCACGCGAGTTGGAACGCCATCGCCCACCGCATCACGGACAAACTGGTCGGCTTCACACTGATCTCGGGCGGCGGCTCCCTCATCGGCTTCGCCGCAGTCCCGTTCGTCCCCGTGCCTGCGCCCGGCGCCTGGCCGTATCTGATCGCCTCGGTCGTGCTGCACATCGTGTACTACGCCCTGCTGATGCGGTCCTTCAAGCTCGGCGACTTCGGTCAGGCGTACCCGATCGCGCGCGGCTCGGCACCCCTCGTGGTGACCGTGCTGGCCGCGGTCTTCGCCAAGGAGACGCCGAGCGCCTGGCAGGCGGCGGGCATCGCCCTGTCCTGCGCCGGACTGACCGGCGTCGCACTGTGGGGACTGCGCGGCCGCAGGCCGGAGTGGGCGGCGATCGGGGCGGCGCTCGCGACGGGCCTGTCCATCGCCGCGTACACCGTCGTGGACGGCCTGGGCGTACGCGCCTCCGGCTCATCGCTCGGCTACATCGCCTGGCTGATGGCCCTGGAGGGCCTGCCCGTCCCGCTGTACGCCGCCTGGCGGTGGCGCGGCGAACTCGTCGGGCTGCTGCGCCCGTTCGCGAAGCTCGGTCTGCTGGGCGCCATGCTCTCCGTCCTGGCGTACGGCCTGGTGCTGTGGGCCCAGACGCGGGCGGAGCTCGCGCCGATCGCGGCGCTGCGGGAGTCCAGCATCATCGTCGGCGCGGGGATCGGCGCCCTGTTCTTCAAGGAGAGGTTCGGGGCGCCGAGGATCGCGGCGGCGGGTCTGCTGGTGGTCGGGATCGGTCTGATGCTGCGCGCAGGCTGACCGTACGGAAGGAACGCGAGGATTCGTTCAGTCCCGCCTGCTAGCTGAGCAGGATCGACACGTCGATGTTCCCGCGGGTCGCGTTGGAGTACGGGCAGACCTCGTGCGCCTCGTCCACGAGCTGGGTCGCGAGCTCCTGGTCGAGGAGGGGCAGCGAGACGTTGAGGGCGACGGCGAGGCCGTATCCGCGCTGTGTGTTGGGGCCGATGCCGACCTTCGCGGCGACCGCGGAGCCGGTCAGGTCGTAGCCGGCGCGGCGCCCCACGAGCACGAGGGCGCTGTGGAAGCAGGCGCTGTACCCGGCGGCGAAGAGCTGTTCCGGGTTGGTGCCCTGCCCGTCGCCGCCGAGCGCGGGCGGCATCGCGACTCTGAGGTCCAGCTGCCCGTCGTGGCTGGTGACATAGCCGTCGCGGCCCCCGTGCGCGGTGGCCTCGGCCACGTACACGATCTTTGTCGGGCGAGTGTCGGCAACGGCACCGTCGGTCATGGCTCCAACTCCCCCAAGGCGGGCGCGAGAAGAGTGCGCAAGTTCATCGCGCACAATGTATCGGCGTCGCACAGCGGGAAGTTACCCGGGGGTAGCAATCACGGATCACCCGCGGTCTGACCGTCGCGGCGTCCCCGTTCGGCCCATGGCGCATTTATGACAAGGCGTCAAACCGCCAGCTCACAGCAGTGATCGACGGGTTCCCCGGGTGGCACGGTGTCGGTGTTCGAATACCCCCGAGCACAAGGACGCTGATGTTCCGTCCCAGAACCCGCACTCCGAGACCCCGGCGGACCGCCACCGCGATAGCCGCCGTCCTGGCCGCCGGCGGGGTATCCCTCGCCTCCGTACCGGCCAACGCGGACACCGCGGGCGCACAGTCCGTCACCGTCGACAAGCTCGGCGACCACGACCGTGCCCTGATCGCGCAGTACGCCAAGCAGTACCGCACCCGCAGCCTTCCGGCCGGCGCCGAGCAGGCCGTTCCCGACTTCGTCACCCTGATGCTGGCCGTCAAGGACGGCCGCACGGAGGAGACCAAGCAGGCCCTGACCGACCTCGGCGCGGAGGTCACCGGGAGCGACGCGAAGATCGGCTACATCAAGGCCAACGTGCCGTTCGCCGACGTCGACAAGGTCACCGCCCTCGACGACGTCCTGCGCGTGGACGCCGACGAGCTCCTCGAACTGGAGGAGACCGAGGCCGATTCCGGCAGCACCACCACCGCGGCGGCCCAGGCGGCCGACTCGGCCGGCCTCCCGGCGGCCCCGTCCGCGAAGACCCCGGACGACAACGCCTACATGCCGACCAACGAGACCGGTTCGGTGGACTTCAAGAACGACAACCCCACCTTCGACGGCCGGGGCGTGACCATCGGCGTCATGGACACCGGAATCGACCCCACCCACCCCGCGCTGGCCAAGACGACGACCGGTGAGCGCAAGCTGGTGGACACGGTCAGCGGCACCAACCCCACGAACATCATCGACCTGCTCTTCGACCGCACCTGGTCGCTGCTCACCGCGAGCAACAAGGTCACCGGGGCGACCGTCGACAAGAACAACATCACCTGGACCCTGCCCGCCGGCGACGACCTGTCCCTGTCGACCCGGCTGCTGAGCTCGACGAGCTTCGCGGACCCGACGCTCAACAAGCAGTACCTCGGCACCGTGTACCGGCCCTCCGACGGCGCCATCTTCGTGGACACGGACTTCGACCACGTCTTCTCCGACGACGAGCTGCTCCGCCCGTACAAGGTCGACCAGGACATCGGCTACGTCGGCACCGACAACCCGGACACCGCGGTCGACGAGCGGCAGCCGTTCACCGTCGAGTTCAAGAAGTTCTCGGCGACGCTCTCCGGCGTCAACATCAACGCGATCGACGAGTCCCACGGAACCCACGTGGCCGGCATCACGGCCGCCAACGGGATGTTCGGCGGCGACATGGACGGCCAGGCGCCCGGTGCCAAGCTGGTCTCCATGCGGGCCTGCGGCGCCGCCGGGTGCTCCAGCGCCGCCCTCACCGACGGCATGGTCTCCCTCGCCACCGACCACGGCGTGGACGTCATCAACATGTCCATCGGCTCCTCGCCCGCCCTCAACGACGGAAACAGCGCCCAGGCGCTGCTCTACAACCGCCTGATCGACGAGACCGGCGTCCAGATGTTCATCTCCGCCGGCAACTCGGGTGCGGGCACGAACACCGTCGGCGACCCGACCGCCGCCGACAAGGTCGTGAGCGTCGGCGCCTCGGTCTCCGGCGCGACCTGGTGGGCCAACTACGGCTCGGCGGTGGACTTCAAGGAGGGCGTCTTCCCGTTCTCCTCACGCGGCCCGCGTGAGGACGGCGGCATGAAGCCCGACATCACCGCACCGGGCTCCGCCGTCGCCCCCACCCCGGACTGGCTCGCCAGCTCCTACGTCGCCGACACCGGCTACACCCTGCCGGCCGGCTACTCCATGCTGAACGGCACCTCGATGGCCTCCCCGCAGGCCGCCGGCGCCGCGGCACTGCTGCTCTCCGCCGCCAAGCAGAAGGACGTCAGCGCCACCCCGGCCGAGCTGCGCAAGGCCATCTACACCTCGGCCGACTACAACAGCCAGGTGGACGCCATCGCCCAGGGCCGCGGCCAGTTCGACGTCGAGCAGGCGTGGAAGGTCCTGTCCAAGGGCGTGTCCACCGACGAGGACATCACCGTCTCCGCGCCGGTCTGCACCGTGCTCTCCGGCCAGCTGGCCACGCCGAACACCGGCAGCGGCCTGTTCAACAGCTGCGCCCCGGGCAGCGGCGGCCAGGCCGTCGGCGAGTCCCGTACGTACGACGTCACCCTGACCCGCAACGGCGGCAAGGACGGCGCCCAGGCGTACGGGCTCGGCCTCAAGGGCAATGACGGCACCTTCTCCGCGCCGGAGCAGGTCACCCTGGAGAAGGGCGTACCGACGGTGATCAAGGTCACCGCCGAGCCGAAGACCCAGGGCACGCACAGCGCCGTCCTGACCATCGACGACGTCGACGCCCGCGGTCTCGAGCAGTCCGCGCTCCTGGCCGTCGAGGCCGCCACCCCGATCACCGTGGGCACCACCTGGTCGGCGAGCGGCAGCGTGAACCGCAACGAGACGGTCCACTACACCGTGGCCGTCCCGGCCGGCACCAAGAGCCTGACGGTGGACCTCTCCGGCCTCGCCGACGGCAGCCAGACCCGCTGGTGGGCGTTCAACCCGCAGGGTGTGAGCGGTGAGAAGTCGTCCGCCGGCAGCATCTACTGCTACGCCAACTACCTCGACGGAAACGGCTGCAACCCGGGCACCCGCACCTACACCAACCCCAAGGCGGGCGTGTGGGAGTTCGTGGTGGAGTCCCGCCGCACCAGCCCACTGCTGGGCAACACCTTCCAGCTGGAGGCGTCCATCACCCAGTAATGGCGTGAAAACGCACGGACCGGCCGGGACCCGTGGTCCCAGCCGGTCCGTCTTTTCCGTTTTCCGTGACTCAGCCCGTGGGTGCGCTCACCGACCGCGGATCGAACCCGAACGGCAGCTCCAGCCGGTGCGCGCGCATCAGCTCGTCGTCCGCGAGCAGCTCACCGGTCGCCCCGTCGGCGGTGATCGTGCCCTCGCTGAGGATCACCGAGCGCGGGCAGAGCTCCAGGGCGTACGGCAGGTCGTGCGTGACCATGAGGACGGTGACGTCCAGCGACCGCAGGATGTCGGCCAGTTCGCGCCGGGACGCCGGGTCGAGGTTCGACGACGGCTCGTCGAGTACGAGGATCTCGGGCTCCATCGCCAGGACCGTCGCGACGGCGACGCGGCGGCGCTGCCCGAAGGAGAGGTGGTGCGGCGGCCGTTCGGCGAACTCCGCCATGCCGACCTGCTCCAGTGCCTTCCGCACGCGGGCCTCGAGCTCGGGTCCCTTCATCCCGCCCGCGGCGGGCCCGAAGGCCACGTCCTCCCGCACCGTCGGCATGAACAGCTGGTCGTCCGGGTCCTGGAAGACGATGCCGACCCGCCGCCGGATCTCCGCCATGTGCTTCTTCCCGACGGGCAGTCCGGCGACCGTCACGGTCCCGGCGCCGCCGGTGAGGATGCCGTTGAGGTGCAGCACGAGCGTCGTCTTGCCCGCGCCGTTCGGCCCGAGCAGCGCGACGCGCTCGCCGCGCTCGATGCGCAGATCGACCCCGAAGAGGGCCTGGTGCCCGTCGGGGTACGCGAAGGCCAGTCCGGCCACTTCGAGAGAGGGGGTCACAGGGTCCATCCCAGCAGACAGATGACGAGGGCGGCGGACGGGAGGGCCAGTGCGTACGACCACTGGGCCCGGGACGCGGTCACCTCGTCGATGACCGGCATCGAACCTGCGTAGCCGCGGCTGAGCATCGCCAGGTGCACCCGCTCCCCCCTCTCGTACGAGCGGATGAAGAGCGCGCCCGCGGACTTGGCGAGCACGCCCCAGTGGCGGATGCCGCGCGCCTCGAAGCCGCGTGACTCGCGCGCGATCTTCATGCGGCGCATCTCGTCCGTGATCACGTCGCCGTAGCGGATCATGAAGGACGCGATCTGGACGAGCAGTGGTGGCAGTTTGAGGCGCTGCAGGCCCAGCAGCAGCTCGCGCAGTTCGGTGGTGGAGGCGAGCAGTACGGAGGCGGCGACGCCGAGGGTGCCCTTGGCGAGTACGTTCCAGGCGCCCCACAGGCCGTTGACGCTGAGGGAGAGGCCGAGGACGTCGACGCGCTCGCCCTGTGCGACGAACGGCATCAGCACCGCGAAGGCCACGAACGGGATCTCGATCAGCAGCCGCTTGAGCAGGAATCCGGCCGGGACGCGGGCCGCATACGCGACTCCTCCCAGCAGCACCGCGTACAGCCCGAAGGCCCACATCGCCTCGCGCGGCGTCGAGACGACGACCACGACGAAGGCGAAGACGGCCGCGAGCTTGGTGTGCGGGGGCAGCCGGTGCACGGGCGAGTGCCCGTGCCGGTAGAGCCGGTGCGCGTGGCCTGCGCCCATGTCAGACGGTCTCCTGCTGCGGTACGGCGGTGGGGCCGGCGTCCGCGGTACGGCGGCGGCGGACCGCCCAGAAGACGCCGCTGCCCGCGACGACCGTGACGCCGACGCCGATCACGCCCGCGAGGCCGCCGGAGAGCCGGGCGTCGCTGACGTCCTTGACGCCGTAGTCGGCGAGCGGCGAGTCCGAGGTCGCGTGCTCCTCGGTCTTCTTGTCGATGCCCTGGTCCTGGGCGACCTTCTCCAGGCCGTCGGGGTTCGCGGAGGCGTAGAAGCTGACGAAGCCCGCGAGGACGAGCGAGGTGACCAGGCCGGTGATCCAGACCTTGCGGGTGGACCGGGCGGCGACCGGCTGGGGCCCTGCGGCGGGCGCGTCGACCAGCTCGCCGCCCACGCGGAGCTTGAGCGGTGTGGTGAGCCCGCGGGCGCCGTACACGAGGTCGGGCCGGACGGCGACGACGGCGCCGACTGTGAGGGCGGTGATCGCGGCCTCGCCGATGCCGATCAGGATGTGCACGCCGACCATGGCGGTGGCGACCTTGCCGATCGCCACGTCGGTCGTGCCGCCCACGGCGTAGATCAGCGTGAAGGCTACGGCCGCGGCGGGCACGGAGAGCAGGGCGGCGGCGAACGAGGCGATGGTGATGGACCGGCGCGTCCGCGGCAGGACCTTCACCAGGCCGCGGAAGACGGCGTAGGCGACGACGGTGGTGACGACCGCCATGTCCGTGATGTTCACGCCGAGCGCGGTGAGGCCGCCGTCCGCGAAGAGGACGCCCTGCATCAGCAGGACGACGGAGACGCACAGGACTCCGGTGTACGGGCCGACGAGTATCGCCGCGAGCGCGCCGCCGAGCAGATGGCCGCTGGTGCCCGCCGCGACCGGGAAGTTCAGCATCTGTACCGCGAAGATGAAGGCGGCGACGAGCCCGGCGAGCGGCGCGGTCCGCTCGTCAAGCTCCCGCCGGGCGCCCTTGAGGCTGACCGCCACGGCACCCGCGGCGACCACGCCGGTGGCAGCCGAGACGGGGGCGTTGATGAATCCGTCAGGGACATGCATGGGTGGGCTCTCTCCTGCTCCGGCGTCTCCGGGTCCGTTCGGTTTCGGCATGCGTGGGAACGCATGGCGAACCGTTCGATGATAGAGCCTTGTTGCGAACAGCTTGCAAGAGCGGGGTGAAACAAATAGCCGAGGGGCACATTCAGGAAAATATGCGACATTAGATGACAAAGGGGGGCGACCGTGAGGAGTCTCCGATGTCAGCCGCCACCGTCGAGCAGCACGCACGAGCCCATCTGGTGACCGACGCCGCAGACGACCAGCCGCTCCCCGTGGAACTGAGCTACGACCCGCAGTCCGACCCGGATTCCGTACGGGTCAGCCTCCCCGGAGTCCCGGGTTCCCCGCAGCGGCACGACTGGATCTTCCGCCGTGCGCTGCTCGAGGAGGGGCTGCGCGCCCCGGCCGACAGCGGTGACGTGCGCATCTGGCCGTGCGGCCGTGTGCAGGCCGTGATGGAGTTCCACTCCCGCGAGGGCGTGACGGTCGTGCAGTTCGACTCGTCCGCCCTGATCCGCTTCCTGCGCCGGACGTACATGGCCACGGGCCCGATCACGCACTGAGAACGGCGGACGTACGGGGCGGCGTAGTCCGGGCCGTCCCGGCCTCCACGCGCGCGTGGGGCCCGGCGGCAGCGCCGCTCGCGCTGCCGCCGGGCCCTTCCCCTTGCGCCTGCCCCGTCCCCACGGGCGGCGCGCCCGGGTCCTCCCAGGCCCTTAAGGCACTGGGGGAGGACCCGGAGGTCATGCGTCCTGGGGTGGTGGGTGGACTACTCGTCCGCGTGGTGCAGCCGGATGTCGTAGCCGTCCACTCCGGCCCCGTCCACCTGCAGCGCGCTCGCCACCGGCGGGTAGCCACTGGCGACGATCGAGTACTCACCGGCGGCCAGGCCGGTGAAGGCGTACGCGCCGTCCTCGCCGGTGGTGGCGCTGGCGACCACATGGCCCGCCGCGTCCACCAGCGTGACCCGTGCATCCGGCAGCGGCCGGCTGTCCGCGCCGGCGCCCGCACACACGGTGCCCCGCACCGACGCGCCCGCCGGACCGCTCGTACCCGAGAGCACGATGTCGTGGCCCAGCGCCTCCTCGCCCACAGCGATCGTGGACGCGTGCGGCTGGTGCCCCTCGGCCGCCACGATCACCACGTAGCTGCCCGGCCCGGGGGCGTCCACCGCGTACGAGCCGTCGGCGCCCGCCACGGCACGGCCCAGCTGCCGTCCGCTCGGCGAGATCAGCGTCACCGCGGCACCCGCCACGCCGGCACCGCTCGCGTTGCGGACGGTTCCGCGAATCCCACCGCTGTTCGGCAGGTACAGCTCCTCACCCGAACCGGCCGCCGTACCGGCCAGTGCGTACCCCTGCAGCTCCGCGGCGAGCCCTGAGTCGGACGCGGACGCGGCCACACCCACGGCCACGGGCTCGCGCACGGCCACGGGCACCGTGTCTCCGGAGGACAGGACGGTCGCCCCGACGGGCTCCGGGTCGGCGTCCTTCCGGGTGTCGTGGATGTCGCGCAGGCCCTCGCCCTCGACGTCGACGTTCGGCAGGGCGCGGTCGAGCCACCTCGGCAGCCACCAGGCCCCCTTGCCGAGCAGCGCCAGGACCGCCGGGACGATGGCCATCCGCACGATGAACGCGTCGAAGAAGACGGCGATGGCGAGGCCGAAGCCGATCATCTTGACCATCGACTCGCTGGAGCCGATGAAGCCCGCGAACACCGCGATCATGATGATGGCCGCGGCCGTCACCACCCGGGCGCCGTGCCGGAACCCGGTCACGATCGCCTCCCGGGCCTGCTCCCCGTGCACGTACGCCTCTCGCATACGCGTGACCAGGAAGACCTCGTAGTCCATCGCCAGGCCGAAGACGACGCCCACCATGAAGATCGGCATCATCGACATCACCGGGCCGGTCTCCTCGACGCCCATGAGGTCGGCGAGCCAGCCCCACTGGAAGACCGCGACGACGGCGCCGAGCGCGGCGAGCACGGAGAGCAGGAAGCCGAGCGCGGCCTTGAGCGGCACCAGGATCGAGCGGAAGACGACGATCAGCAGCAGGAACGCCAGGCCGACGACCAGCCCCAGATACGGCAGCAGTGCGTCGTTGAGCTTCTGCGAGACGTCGATGTTCATCGCGGTGGAGCCGGTGACCAGCAGCTTCGCGTCGGTGTCCGCCTTGATGTCACCGCCCGCGTCACGGATGGCGTGCACCAGGTCCTCGGTCTCGGCCGAGGACGGCTTGGAGTCCGGGACCACGGTGATCATCGCGGTGTCACCGGCCTTGTTGTACGTCGCCGGGGTCACCGCGGCCACGTCGTCGAGGCCCTTTATGGTCGTGGTCACTTCCTTGACGGCCGTCTTGGGGGCGTCGCTGGACTTCGCGTCGACGACGACCATCAGCGGCCCGTTGAAGCCGGGTCCGAACCCCTCGGAGAGCAGGTCGTACGCCTTGCGCTGCGTGGTGCTGGTCGGCTGCGAACCGTCGTCGGGCAGACCGAGCTCGAGCGAGGCGGCCGGGACCGCGGCGGCACCCAGGCCCACGACGCCGAGCAGCAGCACGGCGACCGGACGGCGGACCACGAAGCGCGCCCAGCGCGTGCCCATGTTCGGCTTCTCCGCGATGTGCCCGCCGGACTCGCCCTTGGCTTTCTTGCGGCCGCCGCCCAGCAGCCTGCTCTTCTGGCCCGCGGGCTTGACCTTCCTGCCCACGTATCCGAGCAGTGCCGGGATCAGGGTGAGCGCGATGAGGACCGCGATGACGACGGTGCCGGCGGCCGCGATGCCCATCTTGGTGAGCATCGGGATGTTGACCACGGCCAGGCCCACCAGCGCGATCACGACCGTGAGACCGGCGAAGACCACGGCGGAGCCCGCCGTGCCGACGGCCCGTCCCGCCGCCTCCTCGCGCTCTCGTCCCTCGGCGAGCTCGGCGCGGTAGCGGGAGACGATGAAGAGGGCGTAGTCGATGCCGACGGCGAGGCCGATCATCATCGCGAGGGTGGAGGTGGTGGAGCCCAGTTCGAGCGTGTTCGCGAGCGCGGTGATCGTGGAGATACCGATGCCGACGCCGATCAGCGCGGTGAGCAGCGGCAGTCCGGCCGCGATCAGCGAACCGAAGGTGATCACCAGCACGACCGCGGCGACACCGATGCCGATGACCTCGGTGGCGCCCGTCTCGGGGACCGCCTGGAGCGCGTCACCGCCGATCTCGACGGTCAGCCCCGCGTCACGCGCCTCCTGCGCGGTGTCCTCGAGCGCGTCGCGCGAGGAGTCCTCGAGCTCCATGCCGGAGACCTTGTACGACACCTGCGCATAGGCGATCGTGCGGTCCTGGCTGACGGCCTTGACCTGGAACGGGTCGGCCACGGAGGCGACCTCGGAGCCCGTGCCGAGCTCCTTGACGGTCTCCTTGACGATGGCCTTGTTGGCGGAGGAGGTGATCTTCTCGCCGTCGGGCGCCTTGAAGACGACGCGCGCGGTGGCTCCGTCGGCGCTCGCACCGGGGAAACGGTCCTCCAGCAGGTCGAAGGCCTTCTGCGCCTCGGTGCCGGGGATCGAGAAGGAGGTGGAGCCCGCCGCGGGCGCCTGTGCGGCGCCCACACCCGCGAGGGTCAGCAGAGCCACCCAGATCAAGGCGACGAAGTGTCGTCGCCGAAAGGCGAATCGGCCCAGTTTGTAGAGGAATGTGGCCACGAGGAGGCACTCCCGGGTCAGGTCGTGGGGTCTTGAAGGGCAGGGGGCATCGGCCCGACGACGTGAGCGGTCGCGTCAGGTGAAGCAGGAGGGTTGCGGGGACCCTGGGGTGTCAGGCGCCGAGGGCGGGGAGGACCACGGCGTCGATGTACGAGGTGAGGAAGTCCTGCGTGGGCGGCCTGTTGTCGATCAGGCCCCGGACGACGAGGCCGCCGACCAGCATGTGCGGGACGTAGCTCAGCGCGGGGTTGTCCGCGCGGATCTCGCCCCGCTCCACGGCCCGCCGCAGTATCCCGTCGAGGCCGGTCATCTCCGGCTCGATCAGCAACTCACGGAGGGCCCGCAGAAGATCGGGGTTCTCGTGCACCGCCATGGCCAGTCCCCGCATCAGTGCGGAGTCCTGCTCCATCCGGCAGTCATCCTCACGCGTCACCATCTCGTGGAAGTCGCCCCGCAGGCTCCCGGTGTCGATCTCGCCTATGGTCACCGGCTTCTGATGCCTGAGCGCCTTGACGACCAGCTCCGCCTTGCTCCCCCACTGTCGGTAGAGGGTGGCCTTGCTGGACCGGGTGCGGGATGCCACGGCGTCCATGGTCAGGGCGTCGTAGCCGACCTCGCGGAGCAGGTCGAGCACGGCCGCGTAGAGCTCGGCCTCGCGCTCGGGCGTGATCCGGCTGCGGCGCACTGTTGCGGCTTCAGCCATGCTCATCCACTCCCACTCCGAACGAAACGGTTTCGTACAGCGGAGAGCCTACCCCCCGACCTAGCGAAACGAAACCGTTTCGTACGTGTCCCGCATCACGCCCGCCTCGAAGCCGCCGAACCGCCGCGCCGGAAGTCCGCCCGAAAATCCCCATAACGGCATAACTTGCCATGACCCGTTCTGAGTAAAAGCATGGTTGGGTGAGCGACGAGAGCGACTACACACCTGGGTATCTGCGGTTTCCGCACCTGCACCGCGATCGCCTCTGCTTCGCGGCCGAGGACGATCTCTGGATGGCGGCTCTGACGCCCGAGGGCAAGACCCCGGAGCGGGCCTGGCGGCTCACCGTCGACCGGACCAAGGTCAGCCACCCCCGCTTCTCGCCCGACGGCCGCCACGTCGCGTTCACGACGTGGCGCAGCCTCGATCCCGAGATCCATCTCGCCCCGGTGGACGGCGGGCCGGCACGCCGGCTCACCTACTGGGGCACCATCGACACACGCGTGTGCGGCTGGGCACCACCCGAGAAGGACGGCAGGGCCGACATCCTGGCCGTCGCCTCGCATGGCCAGCCCTTCTCCTACTTCTCCTGGGCCTACCGCCTCCCGACCGACGGCTCCCCCGGCAACAAGCTGCCCTGGGGCCCAGTCTCCGACATCGCCATCGCCGACGTGGGCGGCGAACACCTCACCCTGCTCCTCACCGGCAAGCCGCCGCACGAGCCGGCCAGCTGGAAGCGGTACCGGGGCGGCGCCACCGGCCGGCTGTGGCTGCAGGGCAAGCAGATCGCCGCGGACCTCAACGGGCATCTCGAGTCCCCGATGTTCGTCGACGGCCGGATCGCGTTCCTCTCCGACCACGAGGGCGTCGGCAATCTGTACTCCTGCCTGCCCGACGGCTCCGATCTGCGGCGCCACACCGACCACGACGCCTTCTACGCCCGGCACGCCTCGTCGGACGGCATGCGCGTCGTGTACCAGTGCGCGGGCGAGCTCTGGCTCGTCGACGACTTCTCCCCCGGCGGCGAGCCGCTCCGCCTGGACGTACGCCTCGGCGGCCCCCGCGCCGGACGCCGCCGCTACCAGGTGCCGGCCTCCAACAACATCAACGCGATCTCCGTGGACACGACGGGCCGGGCCAGCGCGGTGGTCGTACGGGGCAGCCTGTACTGGCTCACGCACCGGGACGGTCCGTCGCGCGTGATCACGGACACCAAGGGCGTACGGGTGCGCATGCCGGAGATGCTCGGCACCGGCGGCCAGGTCGCCTACGTCACGGACGCGGACGGCGAGGACGCGGTCGAGATCGCCGATCTGCCGCGGGCCAGTGGCGCCCGCGAGCCGCGCCGCCTCGCCTCGGGCCGACTGGGCCGTGTGCAGGAACTGGTGTCCGATCCCGCGGGCGAGCGGATCGCCATCGCCTCGCACGACGGGCGGCTGCTGCTGATCGACGTGTCCGGCGAGGAGGCCGCCGAGGAGCCCGAGGCCGCCTCCGCGACGGAGGCCCCGAAGGACGAGGTGACCGAGGCCGCCTCCGGAACGGAGGCCCCGAAGGACGAGGTGACCGAGCTGATCCGGTCCATCAACGGGCCGGTGCGCGATCTCGCCTTCTCGCCCGACGGCGCCTGGATCACCTGGTCCCACCCGGGCATCGGGCGCTCCCTGCGCCAGATCAAGATCGCGCGGATCAGCGACCGGGCGATCGTGGACGTCACCAACGGCCGTTTCGAGGACGAGAACCCGGTGTTCACGCGGGACGGCCGCTATCTGGCGTTCCTGTCCTGGCGCGGCTTCGACCCGGTCTACGACGTGCACACCGGCGACCTGTCCTTCCCGCTCGGCTGCCGCCCCTACCTCGTACCGCTGTCGTCGGCCACGCCATCGCCCTTCGCGCTCTCGCCCGACGGGCGCCCCGCCGCCGGCGGGCTCGATCCGGACGAGAGCGGACCGGGCGGCGGCACCGTCATCGTGGAGATCGAGGGCCTTGAGAACCGGGTGACGCCGTTCCCGGTGTCCGCCTCCAAGTACTCGGCGCTGCGCCCGGTCGCGGGCGGCGGCCTGGTGTGGCTGCGCTGGCCCATCTCCGGAGCCCTCGGTGAGACGTTCGTCAATCCGAGCGACACCACCGGCCGGCCGACGCTGGAGCACTTCGACCTCACCAAGGCCAGGAAGTCGGAACTGGTCGTCCACCTCGACTCGTTCGCCATCAGCGGCGACGGCACCCGGCTCGTCGTGGTCGACGAGGGAGACCTGCGTGCCGTACCCGCCACCGAGCCCGGCGACAGCGACTCGACCGTCTGGATAGACCTGCGCCGCATCCTGCACGAGGCCGACCCGGCCGCCGAGTGGCGCCAGGCGTACAACGAGGCCGGGCGCATCATCCGCGACTACTTCTGGGAGCCGCACATGTGCGGCATCGACTGGCCGGCCGTCCTGGATCAGTACCGGCCGCTGGTCGAACGGGTCGCATCCCCCGACGAGTTCGCGGACCTGATGCGCGAGGTCCTCGGCGAACTGGGCACATCGCATGCGTACGTCACCCCGGCCCGTCGCAACGAGGGCCCGCCGCACTACCAGCGCGCGATCGGGCTGCTCGGTGCCAACCTCGTCCGCAGGGACGACCACTGGGTGGTCAAACGCGTCCTGCCCGGCGACTCCTCCGACTCCAAGGCGCGCTCGCCGCTGGCAGGCATGGGCATCCGCGAGGGCGAGATCCTCACCCATGTCGACGGCCGCCCGGTCGACCGCGTCACCGGCCCCTATCCGCTGCTGGCGGGCGCGGGCGGCACGACGGTCGAGCTGACCTTCGCCACGGCGGAGGGCGAGGGCCACGCCCGCCGGGTCGCCATCATCCCGCTCATCGACGAGCGGCCCCTGCGCTACCAGGACTGGGTCGCCAAACGCCGCGCGGTCGTACGCGAGTTGAGCGGCGGCAAGTGCGGCTACCTGCACATCCCCGACATGGGCGGCTCCGGCTGGGCACAGTTCAACCGCGATCTGCGCATGGAGGTGTCCCGCCAGGCCCTGATCGTGGACGTACGTGGCAACGCGGGCGGCCACATCAGTGAACTCGTCATCGAGAAGCTCACCCGCAACATCCTCGGCTGGGACCTGACGCGCAACGCGCAGCCCGTCTCGTACACCTCGAACGCGCCCCGCGGCCCGATCGTCGCCCTCGCCGACGAGGCCACCTCGTCGGACGGCGACATGATCACGGCGGCGTTCAAGCTGCTGGAACTGGGCCCTGTGGTGGGCCAGCGCACCTGGGGCGGCGTGGTCGGCATGACGGGCCGCCACCGCCTCGGCGACGGCACGATCATCACGGTCCCGATGAACGCGGCCTGGTTCGACGCCTACGGGTGGTCGGTCGAGAACCACGGCGTCACCCCGGACATCGAGGTGGCCCGCACCCCCGTCGACTGGGCGGAGGGCCGCAACACCCAACTCGACAAGGCAGTCCAGGTAGCCCTGGACCTCCTGACCCACCACCCGGCAGCAAGCCCCCCGGACTACTCAAGGGTCCCGAAACGCACTCGCCCGAAACTCCCGCCGCGGCATTGACCGTTGTGGGCGGCGAGCGCGCCGCAATCCCGTTGCCGTTGTGGGCAGGCGTTCCGCAGGGCTGGGGGCACCTCCCAGCGGTAGCTGGGGGAGGGTGGGCACAACACCACGACGGCGGGCGCCCTCAACACCTAGGGCACCAACGCAAACAGAAGGGGCGCCCCAAGAGTTGGGGCGCCCCTTCAGGCACAGCGCAGGTCAGACCTCGTCGAACCGGTCCTCGTCAGCATCCCGAGGCATCCGCCGCGAAGACTCCTCCTCGGGCATGTGCGAGCCACGCTCACGCTTGCCACGCTCACCCGGCGTCTGCGGAGACCGCCCACGCTCACGCTTCTCCCGGGCGATCTTCTCCTTGGCCTGCTCGGAGAGCTGCTCACCCTTGTCCTTGAACTGGTCCATCGTGCCCATGCGGGTTCACTCCCAAATGGCTGAGGGGATGGGGCCTCTGTCAGAGTGACACGCCCGGACATACGCCGCATTTCGATCTATAACCAAACGACTACGGACCGTACAAACCCCAGCTGAGAGGGGCAAAATCAGCCGTCTGAGCAAGCGCCGAGGGCCCCGCGGCGGAAACCTACCCGCCCCGCACACCCCGCGCCTGCTCGTCCGCCGCGCCGCCCGCCCCGACAAGCCCCTTCGACACGCCCTCGAGCCGCGCCCCGAACCGCCGCATCTCGCGCTGCCCCACCGTGCCGATGATTCCGGGCAGATACCCGCGTACCGACTGCATCCCGCGCAGCCACCACTGCCCGTACACATGACCGGCCCGCCGTTCGATCCCCGCGACGATCCGGTCGACCGCCGGCCCGAGCGGATACGTCTTGTTCGACGGCCACGGCAGCCGCTGCCGCAACTCCCGCATCACGTCGTCCTGATCGGCACCCCGCACCATGTCCGTGTCGGTCCAGGACAGATACGCGACCCCGACCCGCACGCCCTTGTACCCGACCTCGGCGCGCAGGCTGTGCGCGTACGCCTCCACACCGGACTTCGACGCGCAGTAGGCCGTCATCATCGGTGCCGGAGTGACGGCGGCCAGCGAGGCGATCTGCAGGAGATAGCCCCGGCTCTCCGTCAGCGCCGGAAGGAACGCCCGCGCGGTGACGGCTGATCCGATCAGATTGACCTCGATCACCCGCCGCCAGGCCACCGGGTCGGAGTCCGCGAACGGCCCGCCCGTCGCGACGCCCGCGTTGGCGACGACGACGTCGACCCTCCCGAACCGTTCCTTGACCTCCTGCGCGACTCGCGCCATCGCCTCGTGGTCGGTGACGTCGGCGTGCCAGTGGTCGCTGTCGGAGTGCAGCCGCTCGGACACCTGCTTCAGCGCGTCCGGCTCCAGCCCGACGAGCGCGATCCTGGCGCCGCGCGCCGACAGCTTGCGCGCCAGCAGCTCGCCGACGCCCCGCGCGGCACCGGTGACGACGACGACCTGCCCCTCAAGGCTCGCCCTGCCCCTGCTGCCCGTACTGCCCCTGCTGCTCATGGCGATGCTGTCCCCTTCACCTCTGGCTGGGTCGCGTTCGGCTGTGCGTACGTCGTGACGAGTTCACGGATCCGGCCGGTGACCGCCTCCGGCGCCTCCACCGGCGTCATGTGGCCGAGCCCGGGAAGTTCGGTCAGTCCGGCGCAGTCGGGCAGCGCCGCAGCGATGGTGCGGGCGTGTACGACCGGGGTGAGCCGGTCGGCCGTCCCCGCGATGACCGCGGTGGGCATCGTCAACCGTCGTACGCCCGTGTCGAGATCGAGCTCATTGAGCACGTGCGACCACCCGTACCGCACCGCGCTCGGACAGGCGTGCACGATCCGCGCACACGCCTCGACCATCTCGGGCGACGATCCCGCGCCCATCGTCGCGTACCGCAGGATCCGCTTGGCCGGGGCGCTGACGGGCCCGAGCGGCGCCCGCGCGCCGAGGATCGACCGGGTGATACGGGTGCGCAGCGCCCCCGCCCGCATCGGCACCACCAGCGACTCGGCGACCAGCCGGGAGCTGCCCGTGCTGCACAGCAGCACCGCGGCCGCATGCTCCTGGAACGCGGCCCGCCCGGCCGCCGCCATCATCGTCATTCCGCCCATGGAGTGCCCCGCGAGGACGGCCTTCTCACCCGGTTCGAGGGTCGCGGCCAGCACGGCTTCCAGGTCGTCGGCGAGCGCGCGCGTGCTGTAGCCGTCCGGTGCGGCGGCCGCGGGACTGCGCCCGTGCCCCCGCTGGTCGTAGGTGATCACGCGGTGATCGGTGGCGAGGGAGCGTATCTGCGCAGCCCAGAACGCGGTCGAGCAGGTCCAGCCGTGCGCCAGCACCACGGCGGGTGCGCCGTCGGGCCCGTGCGTCTCGACGTGCAGGCGGGCTCCGTCGGCGGACACGGCAGTGAGCTCGTGGGCAGGCGCGGGCGGCGCGTAGGGCCCGGAGGCCACGTACATGAGTCGGCTCACGCTCCGGCCTCCGCCTTCTCGGCCTTCTCGGTACGAGCTGCGCGAGCCGTGGCCGGAGAGGCAGTCTGCTCCGTGGATTTCGGCGGCCTCATCACCTCGTACTCGGAGAGGTCGACGCGGCGCGTGGCGTTCCGGAACTCGGTGGTCGTCCCGGGCCAGATCGTCGTGTTGCGGCCGTTCGCGTCCAGGTACCAGCTGGTGCAGCCACCGGTGTTCCACACGGTGCGCCTCATGCGCTCCTGAACGCGGTGGTTCCAGGCGGTCACGGCGCTGCGCCGCGCGCCGAGCGCGACCCGGCCGCCCAGGACGTCGAGCTGCCGCAGATAGTCGACCATGTAGTTCAGCTGGGACTCGATCATCAGGATCATCGACGAGTTACCGAGGCCGGTGTTCGGGCCGATGATCGTCATCCAGTTGGGAAAGCCGGGCGCCGTCGCCCCGCGCAGCGCGGCCATCCCCGAAGCGCTCCAGCTCTCGGCCAGCGTCTTCCCCTCGGCGCCGACGATGCGCTCCGCGATCGGCATGTCGGTGACGTGGAATCCCGTACCGAAGATGATCGCGTCGACCTCGGCCTCGCTGCCGTCGGCGGCGACGACGGTCGACCCGCGCACCTCGGCAAGCCCGCTCGCGACGACGTCCACATTGGGCTGCGCCAGCGCCGGATAGTACGAGCTGGAGAGCAGGATGCGCTTGCAGCCGATGCGATACGAAGGTGTGAGCCTGGCCCGCAGCTCCGGGTCCTTGACGGCCCGGGCGATGTTCCGCTTGGCGAGCTGCTCGACGAGTCCCAGCTCGCTCGGCCGCTTGGTGAACGCCTGGACCTGCAACTCCCGGATGCCCCACAGCAGTCCGCGGCGCACCTGCGTGGTGAACGGCAGCTGCCGGTGCAGCCACCGCTCGAGACCGCCGATGGCCCGGTCCATACGCGGCATCACCCAGGCCGGGGTCCGCTGGAGCAGCGTCAGCCGGGCGACGTCGGGCTGGACGGCCGGCACGATCTGGATGGCGGAGGCCCCCGTACCGACCATCGCCACGCGCTTGCCGCGCAGGTCGTAGTCGTGGTCCCAGCGGGCGGAGTGGAACACCTTGCCGGGAAAGGTGTCGAGCCCCGGGATGTCCGGCACCTTGGGGTCGGAGAGCGGACCGGTGGCGGAGACGACGACGTCCGCGGTGAGAGTGCCGCTGCTGGTCTCCACCTCCCAGTGCAGCTTCTCGTTGTCCCAGCGCATCGTCTTCACCTCGGAGTCGAGGCGGATGTGCGGCCGCAGCCGGAACACGTCCGCGACATGCTCCAGGTACTCGCGGATGTGCTCCTGCCCCGAGAAGACGCGCGGCCAGTCCGGGTTGGGTGCGAACGAGAACGAGTACAGGTGCGACGGCACATCGCACGCGCACCCGGGATAGCTGTTGTCCCGCCAGGTGCCGCCGACCGAACCGGCCCGCTCCAGTACGACGAAGTCGGTGATGCCCTCCCGGCGCAGCCGGACGGCGGCACCGAGCCCGCCGAACCCGGACCCGATCACCGCCACGCGGACATGTTCGTGCTCGGCCATGCCTGTGCCTCCCCGGTCCCGCGACTCTGCCAGTGAACACTGGCGCAGTGGGGAGGTTAGAGCAGCGACGTACTCAGGGGTAGGGGGCGGACGAGGAAAAGTTACCGGCGGTATCACCCAGCCGTACGACATAGTCTGCTGCCGTGGCAGAGGGACGAGGGGAACGCGAGTACCGCATGACGGAGCTCGCCAGGGAGGCCGGCATCACGGTGCGGACCCTGCGCTTCTACCGCGAGCGCAAACTCCTCCCGCCACCGCGCCGCGAGGGCCGCATCGCCTGGTACGGCGAACACCACCTGGCCCGCCTGCGCACCATCTCCGGCCTGCTGGAGCGCGGCCACACACTCAACGGCATCGCCGAACTCTCCGAGGCCTTCGACCACGGCCGCGACGTCGGCGAACTCCTGGGCTTCAACGCCCCGTCGGAGGAGACCCCGGTCCGCCTCACCCCCGAGGAGCTGGCCGACCACTTCGCGGGCGAGGTCACCCCCGAGAACCTCACCGCCGCCCTCGACCTCGGCTACCTCGGTACGGACGGCGGCGAGATCGTGCACCTCAGCCGCCGCCTGCTGGAGGTGTCGTCCGCACTGGTCCGCGAGGGCATCCCCCTGGCCGCCGTCCTGGAGGCGGGCCGCCGCGTCCGCGAACACGCGGACGCGCTGGCCGAGATCTTCACCGAGCTCATCGCCGCCCACGCCTCACCGGGGGACGCCCAGCGACTCCGCCCACTGGCGAAGAGCGTGGTGGAGGCGGAGCTGTCGCTGGCGTTGGACCGCAGGCTCACGTCCGGCCGGAAACCTGAGCCGGACGAGGATGGGCAAGCCGGCCCCGGCTAGGCCGCGCTCAGATCTCCGGCACTCACATCTCGTACACCGCAGTCACCGGCGCATGGTCCGACCACCGCTGGTCATAGCTGGCCGCGCGCTCCACGAGGGCCTTCACCGCTCGTCCGGCTAGACCCGGGGTGGCGGCGTGGTAGTCGATGCGCCATCCGCTGTCGTTGTCGAACGCCTTGCCGCGGTAGGACCACCACGAGTACGGTCCCTCGACGTCCGGATGCAGCGCCCGTACGACGTCCACGTACCCGACCTCGCCGAAGATCTCCCCCAGCCACTCGCGCTCCTCCGGGAGGAAGCCGGAGTTCTTGCGGTTGGCCTTCCAGTTCTTCAGGTCGGCCTCACGGTGGGCGATGTTCCAGTCGCCGCACACGAGCACCTCGCGCCCGTCCGCGGCGGAACGCTCCTTCAGCGCCTTCAGATACGCGCGGAACTCCCCCATGAACCGGATCTTCTCGTCCTGCCGCTCCGTGCCCACCTCGCCGGACGGCAGGTAGAGGCTGGCGACCGTGACGCCTGGCAGATCCACCTCGACATACCGCCCACTGCCGTCGAACTCGCTCGACCCGAAGCCGATCTGGATGCGCTCCGGCTCGCGCCGCGTATAGAGGGAGACGCCCGCGCGCCCCTTGGCGGCGGCCGGCGCGTGGACGACGTGCCAGCCGTCCGGTTCGCGCACCTCCTCGGGGAGCTGCGATGGCTCGGCCCGCACCTCCTGCAGGCACAGCACATCGGCGGAGGTGTCGGCGAGCCACTCCACGAAGCCCTTCTTGGCGGCGGCGCGCAGCCCGTTCACATTCACGCTTGTCACTGTGAGCACCCCGGCACGATACCGGCACACTGGTTAAAGCAAGCCACACCGGGCGACGCATAGATGTACCATGCTCCGCATGAATATCCGCCGAGTCTCCTTCGACCACCCCGACGCCGTCAAGCTCAACGACCGCGTCCAGCTCGAGTACGCCGAGCGCTACCAGGACGAGGGCGACGTCACACCGCTCGACGCCACGATGTTCGAGCCGCCGAAGGGCCTGTACCTCATTGCTTACGACGAGTACGGCACCCCGCTCGCGACCGGCGGCTGGCGCGCCCAGGACCTGAACGACGAGGGCTACTCGGACGGCGACGCCGAACTCAAGCGCATGTACGTCGCCCCCGAGGCCCGCGGCCTGGGCCTAGCCCGCCGCATACTCGCCGCCCTGGAGGACGATGCGCGCGCGGCGGGCCGCGTCCGCATGGTCCTGGAGACCGGCACGAAGCAGCCGGAGGCGATCGGCCTGTACACGTCGAGTGGCTACGAGCCCTGCTCCAAGTTCGGCCACTACCGCTTCGACGAGCTGAGCCGCTGCTTCGCCAAGCCGCTCACGGTCTGACGCGCTGCGCTCGCGGCCGGCACCCGTCGGCCACACACGCAAGAACCCCGTCGGACGGATCCGACGGGGTTCTGAATTGCAGTGGACCTGAGGGGATTTGAACCCCTGGCCCCCTCGATGCGAACGAGGTGCGCTACCGGACTGCGCCACAGGCCCTTGCAACGAGTGAAACTCTAGCATCCCGGTCCGGGTGCTTGGAAATCCGTTCCCTGGCTGGTCAGCCGAGGGGGCTGCCGGGCCCTGACCGAGCCAGGCCGGGCCCTGGACCGTCCCGGACGGCCCGCTCCTGCGCGGCCGCGTCTCACTCGTTGGCGGCCCTGGGCCGGTCCCCGTCCGCGTACTGATCGAACAGCGGGGTGCGGCCGCGCTCGCGGGAACGCCGCGCGGACGCCGCACGGCGGGCGTCGCTCCGGTCACCCGGGGCAGCGTCCTGCGGGGCTGCCCCGCCGTCCTGCCCCTCCGTCGCCGAGCCTGCCTCGGTGTGCTCCTGCGCGCCTGAGCCGACGCTCCCCGCCGGGTCCGATCCCGCCGCGGCACCGTGATCGCGGTCCGCGCCGGACGCGGGGCCCGGCACCCGGGCGGAACGGTCAGCGCCATCCGACCGGCCGGAGTGGTCGGCGGCGCCCGTCGTCGGCTCCGCCGCGCTCGACCGCGCGGAACTCCACACGTCGGGCGCGCCCAGGTCGACACCGCCGGTGGCGCGCGGGGCGACCGGCGCGGTCACATACGTCGGCAGCGGCACGGGCACGGGCTCCCAGCTGTCGCCGTGGCCCGGGCCGCCCGGCCGCTCGCGCTGCTGGTCGAGCCACTCCGCGTGGTCGGTCTGCTCGACGATGGCGCGGCGGTCGGCGGCGAGTGACGAGAGGTCGGCGCCGGCGGCGGGCGCCGATTCCTCCTCCGTTTCGTCGCCGGCCGGCCCGTCGGCGGACGGCCGGCGACGCGGCTGCCGCGCCCGCTCACGCAGGCTCTGCGCCGCGGCCTCGGCCCGGCGCCGGTCCATGACGTACGCGAAGCGGCGCCGCTCCTGGGAACGCAGGTACGCGATGTAGCCGCTGAGCAGCAGGGCCGGTACCGCGGGCGCCCACAGGAACGCGAGTCCTCCGACCGCGGCGACGATCGCACCGAGCGTGAAGGCGAGGAACAGGACCACCGTCGTGCGGCGTCGGCGCGCGAGCACCTTCGTACGCCGGGCACGCGTGTCGGCGTCCCGCGCGGCGGCGCGGCGTGCGGCCGACGGCTGCTGCCGGGGCGCGTGCCTGGCGGGCGGGCGGTCCGCGGGCTGGGCGTGTGCGTGCACCTTGGGCGGCTGGGTCCGGGCCTCGGCGTGCACCTTGGAGCGACCCTTGGAGGGGCCTCCCGCGTCGGGACGCACCGCGCCCCCGCGGGCCTCCCGCTGCGCGTCCCCGCGGGCGTCTCGTCGTACACCCCGGCCGTCGCGCAGCCCCGCGTCCCGGCCCTCGTCGCGCCGTGCGGTGCCGGCCGCGTCGCGCGTCTCCCTGCGTGCCCTGGGCACGTCCTTGCGCGACGGAGACGACGACGGAGAGGACGGAGACGACGGAGAGGACGGAGACACGGCGAATGCCCGGACGTCCACCGAGTCGGTGACGCCGTCCGGGTCGACGCGCGGCTCAGCCTCTCCGGCCGAGCGCGCTTCCAGGTCCTTGGCGTATCGGCGCTCCATCCCCGCTCGTCCGGACAGCAGCCGGATGGCGGTGCTGAAGCGTTCCGTCGGACGGGCTTCGTTCAGCTCGTCCTGCCTACGGAGCCACATCGGCACCAAGTAGGCGGCCCAGGCCCCGACGATGACTGCGTAGATGAGGCCGCTGCTGCTCACGCCTCACACCGTAGAGGGGTTTGCGTGAGGCCATCTGCCAATTCCGCCGGTGTGTCGCACGATCTGGCTGATATTCCGAGCTTTTTTTGCGACTCATGCGATCAGCAGCGCCACGGCAGCGGGAAATTTAATGGCCTAGGCGATCGACTGCCGATCATTTTCGAACACTTATTTTATTTCGCATCGCCGAGCGGCATCTCAGGCGGTGTTCTGCCCGCTGTTCCTGGAACGCGCCTGGTGCCAGCGGCGGAGCAACCCCTCCGGCACTTCCTCGGCAGTGAGCGCGAAGACGAGATGATCACGCCAGGCACCGTCGATGTGAAGATAGCGTGGACGCAGTCCCTCCTCGCGGAATCCGAGTTTCTCCACGACCCGTCGGCTGGGCCCGTTCTCCGGGCGAATGCAGACTTCGATGCGGTGCAGCCCGACCGTGCGGAAGCAGTGGTCGACGGCCAGCGCCACGGCCGTCGGCATCACCCCGCGGCCCGCGACCGCCTCGTCGACCCAGTAGCCGATATGGCCCGAGCACATCGAGCCCCACGTGATGCCGGCGACCGTCAGCTGTCCGACGAGACGGCCCTGGTACTCGATGACGAAGGGCAGCATCCGGCCCGCACCGGCCTCGGCGCGCAGATGGCGCACCATCTGACGGTAGGTCGGGCGATGTGCCACGGGGCCGCTGGGCGTGGGCGGCGGAATGGTCGCCTCCCAGGGACGCAGCCAGTCCCGGTTGCGCCGGTTGACCTCGCGCCATGTCCGTTGGTCGCGCAGCTTTATGGGGCGGAGAGCGACGTCGCCGTCCCTGAGCTCGACGGGCCAGGATGGGCTGTTCAGCTCGCACCCCCTGGGGGTACCTCCCAGGCCCTTGAGGCACTGGGGGAGGGTCTGGGGTGGTCGCCGCCGCGGATCTGGTCGACGGCGTGCACCAGGAGGGGCTCCAGTACGGCCAGTCCGTCGCGGACGCCGCCGGTGGAGCCGGGGAGGTTGACGATCAGCGTCCGCCCGCCGACCCCGGCAAGCCCCCGGGAGAGCACCGCCGTGGGCACCTTCACCTGTCCGAACGCGCGAATGGCCTCGGGAATGCCCGGCACCTCGTAGTCGATGACGCGCCGGGTGGCCTCCGGCGTGCGGTCGGTGGGCGAGATGCCGGTGCCGCCGGTGGTGAGGATGACGTCGTACCCGGCCTCGACCCCCGCCCGCAGCGCCTGCTCGACGGGGTCGCCGTCGGGGACCACCTGGGGGCCGTCGACGGCGAAGCCGAGCGCCGTCAGCGCCTCGGCGATCAACGGCCCGCCCTTGTCGGCGTAGACCCCGGCCGCCGCGCGGTTCGACGCGGTGACGACGAGACCGCGACGCGGTGCCGACGCATCGCCGTGCGCATGCGCATGGGAGTACGAGGGCGAGTGCGAGTCGGCGGCGCTCATGCCGCGCCTCCCGCCCTGCTCCAGTCCCCCGACTTCCCGCCCGTCTTCTCCTCGACCCGTACGTCCGTGATGACGGCGCCCTTGTCCACGGCCTTGACCATGTCGATCACCGTGAGGGCCGCGACAGTGACGGCGGTGAGGGCCTCCATCTCGACGCCCGTGCGGTCCGTCGTCTTCACCGTGGCGGTGATCTCCACGGCGTCGTCGGCGACCGACAGCTCCACCTTCACGCCCGAGACTGCCAGCGGGTGGCACAGCGGGATCAGGTCCGGGGTGCGCTTGGCGCCCATGATCCCCGCGATACGGGCGGTCGCGAGGGCATCACCCTTGGGCACCCCCTCGCCGCGCAGCAGCTCGACCACGCGGGGCGCGACGAGAACGCGGCCGCTGGCGCGAGCGGTACGCGCCGTCACGTCCTTCTCGGATACGTCGACCATGCGGGCGGCGCCTGCGTCGTCGATGTGCGTCAGCCGTTCCGGCTCCGGAGGTCCGGGGGTCTCCCCCCGGGAAAACACGGTCATTCGCTGTCGCGCTCCTGGTCAGGGCCGACGCCGTGCGCGCGGGCCTGGTGTGCGCGACAGGTTACCCCCGCCCGACTGGCCGATGCTCAGTCCAGCAGGACCACTTCGACCTCCGCGCCCGGTTCGACCGAAGTGGTGTCCTCGGGGACGACGATCAGCGCGTCCGCGTGCGCGAGGGCTGCGATGAGATGCGAGCCCGCGCCTCCGACGGGCGTGACGGTGCCCGCCTCCGCGTCGTAGCGCCCGCGCAGGAACTGGCGCCTGGCCGGGGGCGAGGAGAGCGCCTTGTCCGCCTCCAGGGCCGCCCGCGCGGTCGGCCGGTGGACGTCCGCGAGACCCATCAGGGTGCGGATCGCGGGGCGTACGAACAGCTCGAAGGAGACGTACGACGAGACAGGGTTGCCGGGCAGGGCGAGCAGCGGGGTGTGGTCGGGGCCGATGGAGCCGAAGCCCTGGGGCTTTCCGGGCTGCATGGCGAGCTTGCGGAACTCGATGCCGCTGCCGGCCTCGTCCTCGTCACCGACGTACGAGAGGGCCTCCTTGACGACGTCGTACGCTCCGACGCTGACGCCGCCCGTCGTGACGATCAGGTCGGCGCGGATCAGCTGGTCCTCGATGGTGGCGCGCAGGGTGTCGGCGTCGTCGGCCACTGCGCCGACGCGGTAGGCGATCGCTCCGGCGTCGCGGGCGGCCGCGGTGAGCGCGAAGCTGTTGGAGTCGTAGATCTGGCCGTCGTCCAATTCCTCGCCGGGCTGGACGAGTTCGCTGCCGGTGGACAGGACGACTACGCGCGGGCGCGGGCGTACCCGGACGGTGCCGCGGCCGATGGCGGCGAGCAGGGCGATCTGCGGCGGGCCGAGGATCGTGCCGGCCTCCAGCGCGCGCTCGCCGGCCTTCACGTCGCTGCCCTTCGCGCGCACGTGCGCGCGTGCCTCGGCCGGGCGGTACACATGGACCCGGCCGTAGGCGCCCTCCGGGGCCGCGCTGTGGGCGCGCATGCCGGAGACGGGGCCCGCGCCCAGTCCGCCGTCGGTCCATTCGACCGGGACGACGGCCTCGGCGCCGGGTGGCATCGGGGCGCCGGTCATGATGCGGGCGGCCTGGCCGGGCCCGACCGCGGCCTGCGCGGCCTGGCCCGCTGCGACGTCGCCGACGACCGTCAGCACGGCGGGAAACTCCTCGCTCGCACCCGACACGTCGGCGACCCGGACCGCGTACCCGTCCATCGAGCTGTTGTCGAAGGGCGGCAGGGACACCGGCACCGTGACGTCCTCGACGAGGACGCAGCCCTGGGCGTCGAGCAGGTGCAGCTCGATGGGCTCCAGGGGCCGGACGGTTGCGAGGATGTCCTCCAGGTGCTCGGTCACCGACCAGATGTGGTCCTGGCCGGTGACGCGGGTCGCGGCGTTGCTCAAATTGCTACATCTCCTCGGTGACGTAACGGCGAAGCCAGGTCCGGAACTCCGGGCCCAGGTCTTCACGTTCGCACGCGAGTCTGACAATGGCACGCAGGTAGTCGCCGCGATCGCCGGTGTCATAGCGGCGGCCCTTGAAGACCACGCCGTGCACGGGGCCGCCGGCGCCGCCCTCGCCGGTCGACCGGTGTTCCTCGGCCAGCTTCTGCAGGGCGTCGGTGATCTGGATCTCGCCGCCGCGGCCCGGCTCGGTCTTGCGGAGTATGTCGAAGATGTGCGGGTCCAGAACGTAGCGTCCGATGATCGCGTAGTTGCTGGGGGCGTCCGCGGCGTCGGGCTTCTCGACCAGGCCGGTGATCTCGACGACGTCGCTGTCCTCGGTGGGTTCCACGGCCGCGCAGCCGTAGAGGTGGATCTGGGCCGGGTCGACCTCCATGAGCGCGATGACGCTGCCGCCGCGCTGCTCCTGGACCTCGATCATGCGGGCGAGCAGGGGGTCGCGCGGGTCGATCAGGTCGTCGCCGAGGAGGACGGCGAAGGGCTCATGGCCGACGTGCGGCGCGGCGCACAGGATGGCGTGGCCGAGCCCCTTGGGGTCGCCCTGGCGTACGTAGTGCATCGTCGCGAGGTCGCTGGACTCCTGGACCTTCGCGAGCCGGTTGGCGTCGCCCTTCTTCTCCAGGGCGGATTCCAGCTCGTAATTGCGGTCGAAGTGGTCCTCCAGGGGGCGCTTGTTGCGGCCCGTGACCATGAGGACGTCGTCGAGGCCGGCGGACACGGCTTCCTCGACCACGTACTGGATCGCCGGCTTGTCGACGACCGGCAGCATCTCCTTGGGAGTGGCCTTGGTGGCCGGCAGGAACCGGGTGCCGAGGCCTGCTGCGGGAATGACAGCCTTACTGATCCTGGGGTGCGACGACTGAGTCATGCCAGAACCTTATCCGGTGCCATTGTGCGGAATCTGTGGGTCCGGTTAATTCGCTCTCATATGAGCCAATTATGAGGAGTTATGAGAACACCATGAGACACGCCAAGGGCGGACCCGAGCCTGGCAAGCGAATGTTGCGGCAGGGATTCCTCGCGGTGAGAAGCCGGTTGACAGCGGATGACGTGCGCGAAACGGCAGCGGCTCTCGCCGGCCGGGCACTGGAGCTGCCGGAACTCTCCGGGGCCCGCACGGTCGCGGCCTACGTCTCGGTGGGCAGCGAGCCCGGCACGCGCGCGTTGCTGGACGCACTCCACGCACGCGGGGTGCGCGTCCTGCTGCCGGTGCTGCTGGCCGACAACGACCTCGACTGGGCGGTGTACGAGGGCCAGGGCTCGCTCGTCGGCGTCCGGCACCCGGGGAAGATCGAACTCCTTGAGCCGGCGGGCGCGCGGCTCGGACCGGACGCCGTCCTGGAGGCAGACGCGGTCCTGCTGCCGGGGCTCGCTGTGGACGCACGCGGAATGCGGCTGGGACGGGGCGGAGGCTCGTACGACCGGGTGCTCGGCCGCCTGGAGCGGGCGGGCGCGGATCCGGCACTGGTGGTGCTGCTGTACGACAGCGAGGTCGTCGAGCGCGTCCCCGAGGAGCCGCACGACCGGCCGGTGCATGCGGTGGTGACGCCTTCGGGAGTGCGCCGCTTCCGCTGATCCCGGCCCCTCGGTATGCGAAGTGGCCCCGCACGCACGCGTGCGGGGCCACTTTCGGCGAGAGCCGGACGATCAGGGACGCAGCACCAGGGTGTCCTGCGTGGCGGCGTCGACCGCCTTCTCCGAGTAGGCCCACGGCAGGAGTTCACCGTTGGCCCACTTGTCCGTCTGATCGGTGTAGTGCGCGCTGTAGGCGTGTCCCGAGGCGCCGGTGAGGTTGATCCACTTGGACTTGTCGAGGTCCTCGAGGTTCACCACCATCCGCATCGACGGCACCCAGATCACTCCGTAGCCGCCCGCCGCGTTCCAGCCGGTCGCGTCGACCGCGGCCTCGCCGCCGCTGAGCTTCCACGGGCCGCGGTTGAGCATGTACTGCAGGAAGCCCGGGCCCTCGGTGCCCAGCGTCTGGTTCTTCAGGAACAGCCGGTGCAGGCGGCCCCAGCTCCAGGTGTCGATGTCCTTGCCGAGCTTGGCGGTCAGCTCCCAGCGGGCGTCCTGCAGGGCCCGCGCGAACAGCTCGTCGCGGTCCGTGGCCGCCGGCTCGGTCCGCGTCTTCGGCGCCGTCCACCAGTCGTTGTCCTCGTCCTCGAGGATCTTGCGGACCACCTCGTACCAGCGGTCGCCGCCGTCGGGCTGCGCCGAGTCCGCGTCGCGCTCACCGCACTCGCGCACCTTGCGCTCCTCGTCGACCGGGCCGGTGTTGTCCGCCGGCTCGACGCTCAGGCACTGGCCCTCGACGCGCAGCTCCTTGGGGAGCTTGTTGCCGAAGGCGAGCTTGAGGATGTTGCGCCAGACCGCGTTGAAGTACGCGGCCGCCGCCGAGTCCGCGTCCTGGGTGTAGTCCCAGCCCTCCAGCAGCTTCTGCGCCTGGCGGACGTACGGGTCGGAGACGTCGATCTTGAGCAGCTTGGGCACGAGCAGCCTGGCGATCTCGCTGCTGTCGTCCATCTGCATCTGGCGCATGTCCTCGGTGGAGATCTTGCCGCCGTTCTTGATCTTCGACTGGATGAGGTCGTTGATCCGCTGGCTGCGTGCGCCGTAGCCCCAGTCCGTCGTGAGCGCGTACGGGTACTTGTCCGGGTTTATGACGGCCTGGTTGGCGGTCACGATGTAGCCGCGCTTCGGGTTGTACTCGTACGGCAGGGCGGACTGCGGGATGTAGCCCTTCCAGCCGTACTTGGAGTCCCAGCCCGGGGCGGGCAGTGAGCCGTCGCCGGCGCCGCGCACCGGGATCTTGCCGGGCGCCTGGTAGCCGATGTTGCCCGCGGTGTCGGCGTAGATGAGGTTCTGCGAGGGCACCTCGAAGTCGGCGGCGGCCTTGCGGAACTGGGTCCAGTTCTCGGCCTTGTTCAGCTCGAAGACGGCGTCCATGGACTTGCCGGGCGTCAGCGCGGTCCAGCGCAGCGAGACGCCGTAGCCGTCGCCGCGGTCGGGTGCCGCCGAGTCGACGGTGGCCTTCTGGCCGACCTTGACCAGCTCGTCGTCGCGGTCGGACAGCAGCGGCCCGTTGTTGGTCTCCCGGACGGTGATCGTCTTGCTGGCGCCGCCCGCGACCTTGATGGTCTCCTTGCGGGTCTTGAAGGGCAGCACCTTGCCGTCGTACTGGTAGCCGTCGCCGGCGAACTTCTCCAGGTACAGGTCGGTGACGTCCGCGCCCAGGTTGGTCATCCCCCACGCGATGTCCTGGTTGTGGCCGATGACCACGCCGGGCATGCCGGAGAACGTGTAGCCGGAGACGTCGTACTGGCAGGTCTCGGAGATGCTGCGGCAGTGCAGGCCCATCTGGTACCAGACCGACGGCAGCTGCGGCGCCAGGTGCGGGTCGTTGGCGAGCAGCGGCTTGCCGGTGATGGTGTGGGCGCCCGAGACCACCCAGGAGTTGGAACCGATGCCGTTGCCGTTCGGCCCGAAGACCGACGGCACCTCGTCCAGGACGTCGGAGACCGCCGACAGCTGGCTCTGCAGCCCCGACGGCGCCGTGGTGTTGCCCGCGAGGCCCGTGCCGGCGGTGGTGCCGGACTGCGTCTGCGTCTGCGTGCTCGCCGAGCTCGTCGGCCCGTACGTCTTGGTGGCGCTGTCGTACGCGCCCTCCTGCACGATCGGCTCGTTGCGCGAGTACGGGTACGCGGGGTACAGGTCCTTGATCTGGGACGGGCCGAGGCGGCTGGTCATCAGCGAGCGGTCGATCTCGTCCTGCATGTTGCCGCGCAGGTCCCAGGCCATCGCCTTGAGCCAGGCCACCGAGTCGACGGGCGACCACTTCTCCGGCTTGTAGTCGTTGGTGAGGCCGAGCGCCGCGTATTCGACGGAGAGGTCCTTGCCGTCCTTGCCCTCGAGGTAGGCGTTGACGCCCTTGGCGTACGCCTGAAGGTACTTCTTGGTCGCCGCCGAGAGCTTGGTCTTGTACTCCTCCTCCGCCACCCGGCGCCAGCCGAGTGTGCGCAGGAACTCGTCGGTCTTGACCTCGCTCTTGCCGAACATCTCCGACAGCCGGCCGGAGGTCATGTGGCGGCGTACGTCCATCTCCCAGAACCGGTCCTGCGCCTGCACATAGCCCTGGGCCATGAAGAGGTCCTCGTCGGACGAGGCGTAGACCTGCGGGATCCCGTAGCTGTCGCGCTTCACGTCGACCGGTCCGGAGAGCCCGTCGAGCTTGATCGACCCCTTGGTCTGCGGGAGGGATGCGCGCACCGTGCTGACGCTCCAGTACGCGCCGCAGCTCACGCCCGCGACGACGGCAAGAACGAGGACGATCACGATCAATCGGGCGCGGCGCCCCTTCTTCCTGCCGGACTTGCCGGGTTCCTGACCGGAAGAGGCGGTGTGATTCGAGGGCATCGCTGTCCTTGCTGTCCTTCGCGAGCGGCAGAACGGGCTGTGCGGATGTGTGAGCGCTGGAGCAACCATAGGCGCAGGACACTTCCGCTCCGGACGCAAGGTCATGAAGCGGAGGCCACCCGTTGTTGACATACGTTCGAAGAACACCTTCAAGGCGTCAAGAAAGCGTTAACGATTAGGTAAAGTAACGAAGTAACCCGGTTTCTCGCGCCAAAGCGCTTGCTGCCGGTACAAGAGCACATGGCTCCATCAGGGGAAGGAACGGCCGCTGACTGTCCACCACCTCAACCAGCTCCTGCTCGTCTGCTCGCTCGTTCTGCTCGTCGCCGTGGCAGCGGTCCGTATCTCCTCGCGCAGCGGACTCCCCAGCCTGCTCATTTACCTGGGGATAGGCATCGCCATGGGGCAGGACGGCATCGCCCATATCTCCTTCAACAACGCCCAGCTGACCCAGGTGATCGGCTATGCCGCGCTCGTCGTGATCCTCGCCGAGGGCGGCCTGGGCACGAAGTGGAAAGAGATCAAACCGGCACTTCCGGCCGCCGCTGCGCTGGCGACCGTCGGCGTCGCGGTGAGCGTCGGCGTCACGGCGGCGGGCGCGCACTATCTGATCGGGCTGGAATGGCGGCAGTCGCTCATCATCGGTGCGGTGGTGTCCTCGACGGACGCGGCAGCGGTGTTCTCGGTGCTGCGGAAAGTGCCCCTCCCCGCGCGCGTGGCGGGCACGCTCGAGGCCGAGTCGGGCTTCAACGACGCCCCTGTGGTGATCCTCGTCGTGGCGTTCTCCACGGCCGGCCCGGTGGAGCACTGGTACATGCTCGTCGGCGAGATCGCCCTGGAGCTGGCGATCGGCGCGGCGATCGGCCTCGCTGTGGGGTGGCTCGGCGCCTTCGGCCTGCGGCACGTGGCGCTGCCCGCCTCCGGCCTCTACCCCATCGCGGTCATGGCGATCGCGGTCAGCGCCTACGCGGCCGGGGCGCTCGCGCACGGCAGCGGCTTCCTCGCGGTGTACCTCGCCGCGATGGTGCTCGGCAACGCCCGGCTGCCGCACTGGCCGGCCACGCGCGGCTTCGCCGAGGGCGTCGGCTGGATCGCCCAGATCGGCATGTTCGTCCTGCTCGGCCTGCTCGTCACGCCGCACGACCTGGAGGACGACGTGTTGCCCGCCGTCGTCATCGGCCTGGTGCTGACCATGGTGGCGCGGCCGCTGTCGGTGGTGGTCAGCCTGCTGCCGTTCCGGATGCCGTGGCGGGAGCAGGCGCTCATGTCGTGGGCCGGTCTGCGCGGCGCCGTGCCCATCATCCTCGCCACCATCCCGATGGTGTTCGACGTCGAGCACAGCCGCCGGATCTTCAACATCGTCTTCGTACTGGTCGTCGTCTACACCCTCGTCCAGGGGCCGACACTGCCCTGGCTGGCCCGGAAGCTGCGCCTCGCCGAGACCGCCGAGGCCTCCGACCTCGGCATCGAGTCCGCGCCCCTGGAGCGGCTGAGCGGACATCTGCTGTCCGTGGCGATCCCGAAGGGATCCAAGATGCACGGCGTCGAGGTGAGCGAACTACGGCTGCCGGCGGGCGCCGCGGTCACCCTCGTGGTCCGCGACGGGAAGTCGTTCGTGCCCCTTCCGACCACCGTGCTGCGGCGCGGCGACGAACTGCTCGTGGTGGCCACCGATCCGGTGCGGGACGCCGCCGAGGCGCGTCTGCGTGCGGTGGGGCAGGGCGGCAAGCTGGCCGGGTGGCTGGGGACGGGCGGGAATCCGTGAGGTCCGGCGGTCGTGGCCGACGAACGGTACGGCAATCGCAGGTGAACGGGCTGCGGCTGCTCGGATTCGCAGGCTGAGCGTGGGAGCTGTCCCTGTACGATGAGGCGACCTGATCGGACCAACTCTGCCTGACGCAGAGCTGGCGCGACCGTATGGCGGCCGTGGCACCCCCCACAGGGGACCGCCCGGTATCTACCGCAGTCCAGCGCAAGAGGACAGCTCTCGGCGCCCCCCGCACGGGCGCGCTACCAGGCGGCAGAAAGGCACGGGCCGTGGCATCCACGGTCACCTCGAAGTCGTCCCGCCCTGGACCCTCCCAGCCTGGGGCATCCCGCCCTGGGACATCCCGCCCGGGTTACGGACAGCTGCTGCGCACGCGTGGCGCCTGGACGTTCCTGCTCCCCGGGTTCGCCGCGCGCCAGCCGTTCGCGATGCTGACCGTCTCGATCGTGCTGCTGGTGCACCACACCACCGGCTCCTACGGTGCCGCGGGTGCCGTCGCCGCCGTCACGGGCGTCTCGATGGCGCTGTTCGCGCCCTTCACCGGCACCTGCGCCGACCGGTTCGGACAGCGAGCGGTGCTGCTGCCCGGCGTCCTGGTGCACGCGGCGGCCGCACTGACGCTGACGGTGCTGGCGTTGTCGCATGCACCCCTGTGGGCGCTGTTCGCGGCGGCCGTGCCGACCGGCGCCTCCGTACCGCAGGTCGGGCCGATGGTGCGGGCCCGCTGGGGCGTCACGCTGCAGGACTCGCCGCTGCTGACGACGGCCGCCGCGTTCGAATCCGTCACGGACGAGCTGACGTTCGTCCTCGGGCCCCTGCTCGCGACCGCACTGTGCACGGCAGTGGACCCGGCGGCCGGCCTGGTGACGGAGGCGGTGCTGTCGCTGGGCGGCGGGCTGCTCTTCGCCGCGCAGACGGGCACACAGCCGCGACCTTCCCGCGGCACGCCTCTACGGTCGTCCGGCGCGGTGCGTGACGGGCACGCGAGGCCGTCCGGCGCCGTGGGTGACGGGCACGCGCGCGTGGAGCGTGTGCCCGCCCTCCGGGTGCCCGGCGTGCGAGTGCTGGCCGTGGCCTTCCTGGGCATTGGCACCGTCTTCGGCGGCATGCAGGTCTCGCTGGCCGCGTTCACCCGGTCGATCGGCGAGCCGGGACTGAACGGCGTCCTCTACGGTGTCTTCGCCGCGGGCAACATGCTCTCCGGAATCGTCTGCGGAGCGATCGCCTGGAAGGCGGCCCCTCACCGGCGGCTCGTCGTCGGGTACGCGGCGCTGGCGCTGGCGGCCTCCGGACTGTGGACCGCGCACTCCGTGCTGCTCCTGGCCGCGCTCGGGCTGCTCGTCGGCGCGTGCATCGCCCCTTCGCTGATCACCGGCTACACACTCGTCGACCGTCTGGTGGCGCCCACCGCGCGTACCGAGGCCTTCACCTGGCTGACCGGCGCGGTGGCGCTGGGGCAGGCCGCCGCGGTCACGCTCGCCGGGCAGCTCGAGGACCGCCTCTGGAACGGCGCCGGATTCCTGGTACCGCTGGCCGGTACGGCACTGGCCCTGGCGACCGTCGTCGCGCTGCGTACACGCCTCGTGCCGCAGTCCAAGGGGCGGACGGTGGCGCGTGGCGTCGGTCACCGCGTGCCGCTCACAGTGGACTGATCCCCGGGAATACGTCACTATGGACCGTCGTTAGCACTCATCGAGTGAGAGTGCCAGGAGGAAGCAAGTGCCGACCTATCAGTACCAGTGCACCGAGTGCGGCGAGGGCCTCGAGGCGGTGCAGAAGTTCACGGACGACGCCCTGACCGTGTGCCCCAGCTGCGACGGCCGCCTGAAGAAGGTGTTCTCCGCGGTCGGCATCGTCTTCAAGGGCTCGGGCTTCTACCGCAACGACAGCCGCGGCTCGTCCTCGAGCAGCTCGCCCGCCTCGTCGTCGAAGTCGTCGGACTCCAAGACGTCGTCGTCGGACTCCAAGGCCTCGTCGTCGGACTCCACGTCCTCGTCCGGCACGTCGAGCTCCGCAGGCTCCTCCAGCTCCTCCGCTGCGTAAGGCCGCCGAGGCCGCCACGTAGGGCCTTCGAGGCGCTTTCCCAGTCGCCTTCTCCAGGGCCGTTCACAAGGCTTTCCTTACAAGACCCTGTCGTTTTCCGACGACAGGGTCTTCGGCGTTTCCCCGGCCCGGCTACTGTGCTGACCATGGCGACCCTGGCTAACAAGGCAGACGCAGAGATCACGGGCGGGGCGGGCGCGAGGCCCTCCGCCGAGATCGGCGTCATCGGCGGCTCCGGCTTCTACTCCTTTCTCGACGACGTGACCGAGGTGCAGGTCGACACCCCTTACGGGGCGCCGAGCGACTCGCTCTTCCTGGGCGTGCTGGCCGGCCGGCGGGTCGCCTTCCTCCCCCGCCACGGCCGCAGCCACCACCTTCCGCCGCACCGGATCAACTACCGCGCGAACCTGTGGGCGCTGCGCTCCGTGGGCGTGCGCCAGGTGCTGGGGCCGTGCGCGGTGGGCGGGCTGCGGGCGGAGTACGGGCCCGGCACTCTGCTGATCCCGGACCAGTTCGTGGACCGTACGAAGGAGCGCGTGCAGACGTACTTCGACGGGCTTCCGCTGCCCGGCGGAGGCCCTGTGCCGAACGTCGTGCACGTCTCGCTGGCCGACCCGTACTGCCCCGTGGGCCGCAGGATCGCGGTGAAGGCGGCGCGCGGGCAGGACTGGGAGCCGGTGGACGGCGGCACGCTCGTGGTGGTCGAAGGGCCCCGCTTCTCGACCCGTGCCGAGTCGCTGTGGCACGCGGCGCAGGGCTGGTCGGTGGTGGGCATGACAGGCCACCCCGAGGCCGCACTGGCCCGTGAGCTCGAGCTCTGCTACACGTCGCTGACCCTGGTCACCGACCTCGATGCGGGTGCCGAGACGGGCGAGGGCGTCTCGCACGAGGAGGTGCTCAAGGTCTTCGCCGCGAACGTGGACAGGCTGCGGACGGTGCTGTTCGACGCGGTGGCCGGCCTGCCGGCGAACGAGGAGCGGGACTGCCTGTGCACGCGTGCGCTGGGCGGCCTGGACCCGGGCATCGAGCTGCCGTAGGACGCGGCTGCTTGACTGAGGCTGGGGCACGCCGCTCGGGTGGGCTGAGGCGGAACTTCACGTTCGGGTGTGGGAGTTGTCCACAACCGGTCGGTAGTCCACGGGCGTCAGCGGGCCACGGCGAGGAGCTGCATCGTGGATGCGCAAGCCGAGCTCCTCACCGCAGGTGGTGGTCACCGTGTCGCAGTCCCTCTCACAGTCACAGCTGTCGTCGCAGTCTCCGCGTTACGCGTCTCCGTCGCCGCGTCAGGCGTCACTGTCTTCGCGTTACGCGTCGCTCTCGCGCCCCCAGCCGGAGTCGTTCGCGCAGCCACCACCAAGTCGCTCAAACGGGAATCATCCGCCGGGCGGGGGCGCTCCGCCGACGTGCGAGGTCCCGCACTTCTCTCCCGTGCGGGTACGGGGCGGACGGCACCGTCTGCGCCGGCTCGTAGGGCACAAACGGCGTGCTGTGGCGGCGGGTCTCGCCGTGACGGCGGCGGCGCTCGTGGCGACGGGCCCGCGTGATGTGCAGAGGGCGCAGGCAGACCCGGCGCAGGCACTCCCCGCATCCGTGCCCCGGAAGGAGCCGCGCGCTGTGGAGTTGGTGGCCGCGCCCGTGCGTATCGCCGACGCCGCGACGGTGCGGCTGCTGCGCCCGGGCGACCGCGTCGACGTCGTCGCGGCCGACGGCGCGGCGACGGGCGGCGCCATGCCGCGCGTGGTGGCGAGGGGTGCGCGGGTGACGAAGGTCCCCGAGGCCGCACGGGACGGCGCGGCGGAAAGCGGTGCCCTCATCGTGCTCTCCGTGCCACGGACCACGGCGGCACGGCTGGCCGGGGCAGGGGCGACATCACGGCTGGCGGTGACACTGTGCTGATCTCGGCGCGGACTCCACCTGTGCTTTCGGTCCGGCACGGACGCTCGGCCTCACCTGTCCTTTCCTCGCCTGCACGCTGCCCGCACGCCGCCCCGTCAGGTCGTTCGCCGGGAGAGCCTCAGTGGACAGGCCGGACCTCTTCTGCCGTAGGTTGCGGAGCTGATTGCTCCACAAGCTGCAGATATGAAGAAAGGCCTCGCGGTGAGCGTGAAGAAGACGCCGAGCGTCTGGGAGGGCTTCAAGGCCTTCCTGATGCGCGGCAATGTGATCGACCTGGCGGTCGCGGTGGTCATCGGCGCCGCGTTCACCAACATCGTGAACTCGTTGGTGAAGGGCATCATCAACCCGGTGGTCGGCGCGTTCGGGACGAAGGATCTCGACAAGTACGTCTCGTGTCTGAAGGCGCCATGCGACTTCGACGAGAAGACCGGCACGGTCGTGAGCGGCATCCCCCTCATGTGGGGCTCGGTGCTCAGTGCGACGCTCAGCTTTCTGATCACCGCAGCGGTGGTCTACTTCCTGATGGTGCTGCCCATGGCGAAGTATCTGGCGAGGGTGGCGGAGCGGAAGGCCGCCAGGGAGGGTGCCCAGGAGAAGACCGAGGCGACCGAGCTCGAGCTGCTGAGGGAGATCCGGGACGCCCTGGTCGCGCAGCGTGCCGGGGAGGGTACGCGGTAGCGGTAGCGGCGGCAGCCCGGCGGGTTCAGAGGTGGTGGGGCGGCTTCTCGTCCAGGAAGCGCGCGAGGTCGGCGGCGCTGTCACCGCTGGATGCCGGCCTCTCGCCCCACCCTCGGTCGGTGTCGTCCGAGGACTGCTGCGTCAGCGGGTCGTCGAAGACCAGCGCGTCCTTCGGATCGCGCGGTTCGGAGGCGGGGGCCGTGCTCATGCATCCAGGGTACGTCCGAGCGGGAAGCGCCTCAGACGGCCCTGAGTCCCTGTGCTTCGAAGAGCTGCCTGGCCGCCGCCACCTGCTCCGGTGTCGGGGACGGGGTGTCGTGCAGAGGGAAGGCCCTGCCGAGTTCCCGCCACTTGGTCTCGCCCAGTTTGTGGAAGGGCAGCACGTCGACCCTGGAGACGTTGCCGAGCGAGGCGGCGAACGCCGCGACGCCCTCGACGTTCGCCGGGTCGTCGGTCAGGCCGGGGACCAGTACGAACCGCACCCAGACGTCCTTGCCGAGCCGGGCGAGGCGACGGGCGAAGTCAAGCGTCGGCTCGAGCGGACGGCCGGTGACCTTCCTGTACGTCTCGCGGTCCCAGGACTTGATGTCGAGCAGCACGAGGTCGACGTCGCGCAGCAGGGAGTCCGTGGCACGTGTACCGAGAAACCCCGAGGTGTCGAGGGCGGTGTGCAGGCCCAGTTCGTGCTTGAAGCGGTGCAGCAGTTCGCCCGCAAAGACGGGCTGCAGCAGGGGCTCGCCCCCGCTGAGGGTTGCTCCGCCGCCCGCGGCCGCGATGAACGAGGTGTACTTGGCGGCTTCGGCGACCATGTCGTCGGCTCCCGTGCGCCTGCCGTCGCGGATCCGCCAGGTGTCGGGGTTCTGGCAGTACAGGCACGTCAGCGGGCATCCGGAGAGGAAGCTCACGAAGCGTGTGCCGGGGCCGTCGACGCCCGTCGACAGGTCCCAGGAGTGGACGGAACCCTCGACGGGACGGCGGGTTGCGGCGGCGGCCGGGGTGGTGGCCGTCGAGGTGGCGGACGCCGCCGGGTTCTGACCGAGCAGCAGGGTCATGGTGGTACTCCCGAATTGCTGAAGCCGGGGCCGCGGCGGGCCGGTCTGCAGCGGGCCGTGGACTTACAGCGAGCTGTGGAAGGTGCGGTTGATGACGTCCAGCTGCTGCTCGCGCGTCAGGCGCACGAAGTTCACGGCATAGCCGGAGACCCGGATGGTCAACTGCGGGTGCTTTTCGGGATGTTCCATGGCGTCCTCGAGCGTCGCCTTGTCGAGCACGTTGACGTTCATGTGGAAGCCGCCGCTCGCCGTGAAGCCGTCCAGCACACCGGACAGATGCGCGACGCGCTCCTCCGGGGTACGGCCGAGGGCGTCCGGTGTGACGCTGTTGGTCAGCGAGATGCCGTCCTCGGCGTCGTCGTACGAGAGCTTGGCAACCGACAGGGCGGAGGCAATGTAGCCGTGCGCGTCGCGGCCGTTCATCGGGTTGGCGCCGGGAGCGAAGGGGGTGCCGGCACGGCGGCCGTCGGGGGTGTTGCCGGTCTTCTTGCCGTATACGACGTTCGAGGTGATGGTCAGCACCGACTGGGTGTGCACCGCGTCGCGGTACGTGGGGTGCTTGCGCACCTTCTCCATGAAGTCGTGGACGAGCTGCTGGGCCAGGGAGTCGGCGCGGTCGTCGTTGTTGCCGTACGCGGGATAGCCGCCCTCGGTCTCGTAGTCGACGACCAGGCCCGTCTCGTCGCGGATGACCTTCACGCGTGCGTGCTTGATGGCCGAGAGCGAGTCGGCGGCGACGGACAGACCCGCGATGCCGCAGGCCATGGTGCGCAGGATCTCCCGGTCGTGCAGGGCCATCTCGATGCGCTCGTAGGCGTACTTGTCGTGCATGTAGTGGATGACGTTGAGCGCGTGGACATACGTCTTGGCCAGCCAGTCGAGCATCGCGTCGTACCGGCGGGCGACGTCCTCGTACTCGAGGTAGTCGCCGGTGACCGGCTCGAAGCCCTCGACGACGGTCTTTCCGGTCACCTCGTCGCGGCCGCCGTTGATGGCGTAGAGCAGCGCCTTGGCGACGTTGACGCGCGCGCCGAAGAACTGCATCTGCTTGCCCATGGCCATGGCGGAGACGCAACAGGCGATGGCTGTGTCGTCGCCGTACTTGGGGCGCATCAGGTCGTCGGACTCGAACTGCAGGGCGCTGGTGTCGATGGCGACCTTGGAGGCGAACTCCTTGAAGGCCTCGGGCAGTCGCTGCGACCACAGGACGGTGAGGTTGGGCTCCGGGGCGGGGCCCAGGTTGTAAAGCGTCTGCAGGGCGCGGAAGGTGGTGCGGGAGACCAGCGGGCGGCCGTCCTCGCCGATGCCCGCCATGGTCCAGGTGACCCAGGTGGGGTCGCCCGAGTAGAGCTCGTTGTACTCGGGGGTGCGCAGGAAGCGGACGATGCGGAGCTTGATGACGAAGTCGTCGATGAGTTCCTGCGCCCGGGACTCGGTGAGCAGACCGCGCTCGATGTCGCGCTGCAGGTATATGTCGAGGAACGTGTCGATGCGGCCGATCGACATGGCCGCGCCGTTCTGCTCCTTCACGGCCGCAAGATAGGCGAAGTACAGCCACTGGACGGCCTCGCGGCCGGTCGCCGCCGGACGGGAGATGTCGTAGCCGTAGGACCGGGCCATCGCCTTGAGCTCGCCCAGCGCCTTGATCTGCTCGGCGATCTCCTCACGGTCACGGATGACGTGCTCGGTGGGCCACTGGGCGTTCAGCTGTTCCTTGTCGGCCTGCTTGACCTCGATGAGCCGGTCGACGCCGTAGAGGGCGACGCGGCGGTAGTCGCCGATGATGCGGCCGCGGCCATAGGCGTCGGGGAGGCCGGTGATGATGCCGGCGGAGCGGCAGGCCCGGATCTCCGGGGTGTAGGCGTCGAAGACGCCGTCGTTGTGGGTCTTGCGCAGATGGGTGTAGACGTCCTTGACCGCGGGATCCGGCTCATAGCCGAAGGCGCCCAGGGCGGTCTCGACCATGCGCCAGCCGCCGGCCGGCATGATCGCGCGCTTGAGCGGGGCGTCGGTCTGGAGACCGACGATGAGATCGAGGTCCGGATCGACATAGCCGGGCGCGAAGGCGTCGATCCGGGACGGGGTGTGCACGTCGACGTCGTGGATACCGCGCTCCGTCTCGGCGGGGAACAGGGACAGGAGCTTCTCCCACACGCGCGTGGTCCGCTCGGTGGGCCCGGCCAGGAAGGAGCCGTCGCCCTCGTACGGCGCGTAGTTCTGCTGGACGAAGTCGCGGACGTCGACGGCGTCACGCCACAGACCGCCCCTGAAGCCGTCCCAGGCTCCGCTGCGGTGTGCCTGCTCCGCCTGTTCCGTCTGTTCCGCAGGAGTGCCAGTCGTCGTCACGCTCACGTCCGAGTCCCTTCGTCGCTTCCTGTCCATTGCACGCCTGGCGCAGCGGCAGGGGGTGATGCGTTGGTCCTCGATCTGCGGGCCGAAAGTCCTTCCTTCGGCGGGTGGAGATCCCGTCGGCGCGGAACGGATCTCTTCGGCGCGCGCCGGGTTAGGTCCTCGACGTATGACCTCGACCTCTGGGCATACGGTCTCCGGGTGAGGTGAGCGGACGAACGGGCGGGAGACGCAGACATGACGGTTGACGCGCTGACGGACGTGCCGGGACTGCGCGTGGGGCACGCCACCCGTGCCGGGGACGGCTGGCTCACCGGCACCACGGTCGTGCTCGCGCCGGAGGGCGGGGCGATCGCGGCCGTGGACGTGCGCGGCGGCGGCCCCGGCACCAAGGAGACGGACGCGCTGGACCCGCGCAATCTGGTGCAGCGCGTCGAGGCCGTCGTCCTCACGGGCGGCAGCGCGTACGGACTCGACTCGGCGTCCGGGGTGATGGCCTGGCTGGAGGAGCGGCGGCGAGGCGTACGGGTCGGTCCGGACCCGTCGCACGTCGTGCCGGTCGTCCCGGCAGCGTGCGTCTTCGACCTGGGCCGCGGCGGCGACTTCCGGGCCAGGCCGGACGCGTCGACGGGCCGCGCCGCGGTGGAGGCCGCAGCACGCGCAGAACCGGGCGCGCCGGTGCAGACGGGCGGCGTGGGCGCCGGTACGGGAGCGGTGGTCGGCGGCATCAAGGGTGGTGTCGGCACGGCGAGCACCCGGCTCGACTCGGGTGTCACGGTCGCCGCGCTCGTGGTGGCCAACGCCGCGGGCTCGGCGGTCGATCCGCTGACGGGCGTGCTGTACGGGCAGTTCTTCGAGGGACGCCCGACCTACCCCTCGGAGGAGGTCCACGAGGCGGCGCAGCGCCGGCTGGCGGAATACGCCGCGAAGAGCTCGAAGAACGCTCCGGCACCGCTGAACACCACGCTCGCGGTCGTCGCCACCGACGCCGGGCTGACGCGCGCGCAGGCACAGAAGCTCGCGGGCACGGCGCACGACGGCATCGCGCGCGCCGTGCGCCCGGTCCATCTCCTCAACGACGGCGACACCGTCTTCACCCTGGCCACCGGAGACCGCCCGCTCACCGCCGGAAATCCCCTCGCGCTGAACGAGATCCTCGCGGCCGGTGCGGACATGGTGACCCGTGCGATCGTACGGGCGGTCCTGTCCGCCGAGTCCGTGGAAGGGCCGGGCGGCAGCTACCCGTCGTACCGGGAGCTGTACGGGAGTTGATGAGGCCATACCCGGAGTTGAGGGTGCCCCTTCCGGCTTCGCCGTTCGTCTCGGCCGCCGTCTCCTGCGGCCTTGCGCCGGGACGGGCGGGAACTCCGGGGACGGGCCGTTCGTTTTTCCGGTTCGCAGGACATGAGGTCCGGCCAAGGGGCTACGGTATGCACCCACGAGGTGACATGCAGCGATGCCGGGAGAAGCCTTGAGCGTTCCGTACGACTCAACCGCGTACGAACCAGCCGAGCCGCCCGAGTCTCCGGAGGAGCAGCTCGAGCGCCTGCTCGGACGTGCCCTGAACTCCTTCGAGCTGCCCGACGAGACGCTGTGCCGGCTCGACTGCGCGCTCGCGTACGACACTTCGCTGTACTCCGCACACCACAGCGCGGGGCGGCACCGCGAGACGTACCGCCACACCTGGCTGCTCGCGGACGGCATGGCGGTCACCCTGTGGGAACTGGTGCACAACACCGGTCCGGACGGCCGCACGCAGCACGAGCTCTATGCGGAGGAGGAGGATCTCCGCGAGGCGACCGCGCGGCTGCCGTTGCCGCCGGACGCGCCGGACCTCGAGCTGCCCGTGACGGTGCATCTCCCGCCCGTGCCGCACCTGCCCCTGCACGCGTACGAGCCGGGTGACTCCGCGGACCACGCGCGCCGGCTGCTCCGGCGTGCGGAGAACCCGGACCGCCCGGGTGCCGCCATCGCACGCCTGCTGCACAGGGCGTGCGCCCACCAGATCACGCAGGCCTTCGGCCGCCCGTGCCCGGCGGGCGGGGCGGGCGTCGGCTTCGCCCTGTACGAGCACGCGTTTCTGCTCCGCGACGGCAGCGAGATCAGCCTCTGGGAGGTCGAACACACGGCGACACCGGACGGACGCCACATGTGCGAGGTGTACTCCACGGAGGCAGCAGCCCGGGAAGCGATGGACCGACGGGCAGCAGGGGTTTCCGGCGGAGCGTCTTAGGCCTGGCCTGACCGTTGTGGGCAATCGTTCCGCAGGGCTGGGGGCACCTCCCAGCGGTAGCTGAGGGAGGGTGGGCACAACCCACGACGTACGGTGCGTTTTGCGCATACGGCGGCGGGGGCACCCCGGGACGACTCCCAGGGTGCCCCCGCCGCTACATCACTCCGTTGCCGTCACACCGCCACCGGCTGCTTGGCCTCCGCGGCAGGCGCCGTCGCCGCCGAGGCGGCCGCCGGCTTACGGGCCCCCTTCAGCACCACGACCAGCGCAGTGGACACGCACACACCCGCGGCGATGGCGACCAGGTACAGCAGCGGCTGCCCGATCAGCGGGACCACGAAGATGCCGCCGTGCGGGGCACGCAGCGTGCACCCGAAGGCCATCGACAGGGCACCGGTGACCGCGCCGCCCACCATCGAGGCGGGGATGACCCGCAGCGGGTCGGCCGCGGCGAACGGGATCGCACCCTCGGAGATGAAGGAGGCACCGAGCACCCAGGCCGCCTTGCCGTTCTCGCGCTCGGCCTTGGTGAAGAGCTTTCCGCGCACCGTGGTGGCGAGCGCCATCGCCAGCGGCGGCACCATGCCGGCCGCCATGACCGCGGCCATCACCTTGAGCGAGCCCTCGGTCGGGTTGGCGAGGCCGCCGACCGCGAAGGCGTACGCGACCTTGTTGACCGGACCCCCGAGGTCGAAGCACATCATCAGGCCGAGGATGACGCCGAGGATGATGGCGTTGGCGCCGCTCAGGCCCTTCAGCCAGTCCGTCAGCGCGCTCTGGAGCTCGGCGATGGGCTTGCCGATGACCAGGAACATCAGGAAGCCGACGACGATCGACGAGATGAGCGGGATCACCACCACCGGCATGATGCCGCGCAGCGGCGCGGGGATCCGGATCCGCTGGATGGCCATCACGACCGCGCCCGCGATCAGACCGGCGGCGAGGCCGCCGAGGAAGCCCGCGTTGATCGTGACCGCGACGGAGCCGCCGACGAAGCCGGGGACGAGGCCGGGCCGGTCCGCCATGCCGTACGCGATGTAGCCGGCGAGGACCGGGATGAGGAAGCTGAACGCCAGCCCGCCGATCTGGAACATCAGCGCGGCCCAGCTGCTGTGGTCGGTCCAGACGAAGTGCTCGGCGACGGACGGGGCCTTGTTGATCGAGTAGCCGCCGATCGCGAAGCCGAGGGCTATGAGCAGACCGCCCGCGGCGACGAACGGGACCATGTAGCTGACGCCGGACATCAGCCACTTGCGCAGCTTGGTGCCGTAGCTGTCGCCGGCGTCGCCCGCGCTCTCGACCGGGGTGCCGGGCGCGGCGGCGGACGTGGTCTCGCCGCGGGCCGCCTTCTCGCGCACGTCGGTGATGAGCTCGGCGGCGCGGTTGATACCGGCCTTGACGCCCACGTCGACAGTCGGCTTTCCGGCGAAGCGCTCCTTGTCCCGTACGGGAACGTCGTGCGCGAAGATCACGCCGTCGGCCGCGGCGATCACGCCGGGGTCGAGCCGGGTGAAGCCGGCCGATCCCTGGGTCTCGACGGCGACCTCGACGCCCGCGTCGCGTCCCGCGTTCTCCAGCGACTCGGCGGCCATGTAGGTGTGCGCGATGCCGGTCGGGCAGGAGGTCACGGCGACGATACGGAAGGGCCGCGGCGCCTCGGTGCCCGTGGCACCCGACGCCGGGGCCGCACCGTCGTCGACGGGGGCGCCCGGCGCCGGGGCCGTGGGGTCCGCGCCGGCCTCGGAGGCCGCCGAGGCGACCGGCGCGGAGTCCTGGGCAGCCTGTGCAGCGGCGGCAGCCGCCGGAGCCTCGTCACCGCGGATCAGGGCCGCGGCAGCCGCGGCGTCGCCGACGGCCCGGAGCGCGGACGTGAAGTCGGCGTCCATGAGCTGACGGGCCAGCGACGACAGGATCGTCAGATGGGCGTCGTCCGCGCCGGCCGGGGCCGCGATCAGGAAGATCAGGTCGGCCGGGCCGTCGGCGGCGCCGAAGTCGATGCCCGGAGCGCTGCGCCCGAAGGCCAGCGTGGGCTCGGTGACGTGTTCGCTGCGGCAGTGCGGGATGCCGATGCCGCCGTCGAGGCCGGTCGGCATCTGCGCCTCGCGGGCCGCGACGTCGGCGAGGAAGCCTTCGAGGTCGGTCACGCGGCCTCGGGCCGCCATCCGCTCGGCGAGGGCACGGGCCGCCGCCTCTTTGGTGTCGGCGGACAGGTCGAGGTCGACCAGGTCCGCGGTGATCATGTCGCTCATCGCGGGCTCCTTTGCGTGCGTATCGCCTTGCGGGCGAGGGTGGGGACGGGGAGCGGAAGACGGAGAGGGCTAAGCAGGGAGCGAGAAGAGGACGCGTGGACGGAGGCCGGGATCTGCGAGCCGTGGCCCCCGCGCCTCGCGTTCGGCCACGGGCGGCGGGCCGGCACCATGGCCGGTCGCGACGCGTTCCATGGCCTGCGTACCGCCGGAATCGGGGACGGGCGGTACGACGAGTGGGAGCGGGCCGTCGGGGAGGGCCGGCCCGCGGCGGGGTTCAGACGAGCCAGGGCGGAGGGGCGGCCCGCCGGACGTAGGCGATATTTCGGGTATGTCGCCGATGAGTGGACCACATGGAGCGGCCGAAGCGCCAGGGCTGGGCGAAACGTCCCGGCCGACGGTGGGATCACCGAGCAGCAGGACGCGCGGTGCACGGTCATGACACCGCCTCCATCAGGGCTTGGTCCGAGGGGATGACGGCCGTGACCGTCACCGCGTCCGGTTCGAGGTCGGCGGGGGTCGGCATCACGCTGCCGGGCAGCTGGACCGCGGCGGCACCGTGGGCGACGGCGGAGGCGAGGGCCTCAGGCCCACTGCCGCCCGCGATCAGGAATCCGGCGAGCGAGGAGTCGCCCGCGCCGACGTTGCTGCGTACGACGTCGACCGGGGCGCTGCCGAAGTAGGCGCCGGAGTCGTCGACGAGCAGCTGTCCGTCCGCACCCAGGCTCGCGAGCACCGCCCGCGCTCCCCTCTCGCGCAGCTCCTCGGCCGCCTTGACCGCGTCACCGACGGTCGCGAGCGGGCGGCCGACGGCCTCGGCGAGTTCCTCGGCGTTGGGCTTGACGACGTCCGGCCGCTCGCGGAGTGCGGCGAGCAGCGCCGGGCCCGAGGTGTCCAGCGCGATCCGGGCGCCCGCCGCATGGGCGCGGGCGACGAGCTCGGCGTACCAGGAGGGCGCGAGCCCGCGCGGCAGGCTGCCGCAGCACGCGATCCAGTCCGCGCCCGCGGACTGCCGGCGCACGGTCTCGAGGAGCAGTTCCTGCTCCTCCGGGGAGAGCTCGGGCCCGGGCGCGTTGATCTTCGTGAGCGTGCCGTCGGGCTCGGCGATCGAGATGTTGGAGCGCGTCTGACCGGCCACCGGCACCGGGGCGACCTCGATGCCCTGCTCGTCCAGGAGCTGCGCCACGAAACGGCCGGGCGCCCCGCCGAGCGGCAGCACGGCGACGGTCCGCTGCCCGGCCGCCGCGACGGCCCGCGACACGTTGACCCCCTTGCCGCCCGGGTCCATACGGTCGCCGGTGGCCCGGACGACCTCGCCGCGGTCGAGCGACGGGACCTCGTAGGTGCGGTCGAGGCTCGGATTCGGGGTGACGGTGAGGATCATGCGCGTACTACTTCCGTGCCACCGCGCTCGATGGCGCTCGCTTCGTCGGGGCTCAGCCCGCTGTCGGTGATCAACAGGTCCACGTCGGCCAGGCCCCCGAAACGCGCGAAGTGCTCCTTGCCGTGCTTGCCGGAGTCGGCGAGCAGGACGACGCGCCGCGCGGCAGCGATTGCGGCCCGCTTCACGGCGGCCTCGGCGAGGTCGGGCGTGGTCAGCCCGTGCTCGGCGGAGAAGCCGTTGGCGGCGAGGAAGACGACGTCGGCGCGGATCTCGCCGTACGCACGCAGCGCCCAGGCATCGACGGCCGCGCGGGTACGGTGCCGGACCCGGCCGCCGATGAGGTGGAGCTGGATGCCGGGGTGGTCGGCCAGCCGGGCCGCGGTCGGCAGGCTGTGCGTCACGACGGTCAGCGTGGACTCCAGCGGGAGCGCCGCCGCGAGCCGCGCGACGGTCGTACCGGCGTCGAGGATCACGCTGCCCTCGCTCGGCAGTTCGGCGAGCGCGGCCCGCGCGATGCGGTCCTTCTCGTCGGCGGCCGTGCTCTCGCGCTCGGCGAGGTCGGGCTCGAAGTCGAGCCGCCCGGCCGGGATGGCTCCGCCGTGCACGCGGCGTACGAGACCGGCGCGGTCCAGGGCCTTCAGGTCCCGCCGAATGGTCTCGGCCGTGACCTGGAACTCCTCGGCCAACGACAGCACGTCAACCCGGCCACCATCGCGCGCGAGGCGGAGGATCTCCTGCTGACGCTCCGGTGCGTACATGGCCCGTTTGTCTCCATTCGATGCCCGAACCTGTGGTTTCGCCTGAGCGTACGACTGGATTTCCGGAAAGTAAACAGGTTCGGGCGCACAACAGACACAAACGGGCGTCCACCAGCAGGAGCCAGGGCCGACGAGACAGCGAGGCAGCGGGGCAACGGGGCAGCGACCACGAGGCACACACCAGGGCATGAGTGAGCCCCGGCGCCTTGGGGGGAGTAGGCACCGGGGCTCAGCTTCAGGGGGGTTCGGCGGCCTGCCGCAGGTGGGCGGGTCACGCCGGCGGGCAGGGCGGTTACGCGGCCGCGTCGAACCCCGTGTCCCGCGCGAGCTTCTTCAGCTCGAGCAGCGCGTGCTTCTCGATCTGGCGGATGCGCTCACGCGTCAGCCCGTGCTCCTTGCCGACCTCGGTGAGCGTGCGCTCGCGGCCGTCCTCGATGCCGTACCGCATCTTGATGATCGATGCGGTGCGCTGGTCGAGGCGCCCGATGAGGTCGTCGAGCTCCTCGCTGCGCAGCAGCGTCATCACGGACTGCTCGGGCGTGATCGCCGAGGTGTCCTCGAGCAGGTCGCCGAACTGCGTCTCGCCCTCGTCGTCGACCGACATGTTGAGCGATACCGGGTCGCGGGCCCAGTCCAGGACGTCCCCGACACGCTCCGCGTTCGAGCCCAGCTCGGCGGCGATCTCCGCGTGCTCCGGCTCCCGGCCGTGCTCACGGGCGAACTCCCGCTGCACCCGGCGAATCCGGCCCAGCTCCTCCACAAGGTGGACGGGGAGGCGAATCGTACGCGACTGGTCCGCTATCGAGCGGGTGATCGCCTGACGGATCCACCACGTCGCATACGTGGAGAACTTGAAGCCCTTGCGGTAGTCGAACTTCTCGACCGCACGCACCAGGCCCGCGTTGCCCTCCTGGATCAGGTCGAGCAGGGGCAGGCCGCTGCGCGGATAGCGGCGGGCGACCGCGACGACCAGACGGAGGTTGGACCGGATGAAGACGTCCTTGGCCCGATCGCTCGCCTCGACCAGCGCCTCGAGCTCCTCGCGGGTCGCCTTCTTCGCGACCTCGCTCTCCTGCTCCACATCGTCATCGAGGATCTGCCGTGCGTACACACCCGCCTCGATGGTCTGGGACAGCTCGACCTCCTTGGCGGCGTCGAGCAGCGGCGTCCGCGCGATCTCGTCGAGATACATGCCGACCAGGTCGCGATCGGCGATCTCGCCGCCTCCGGCGCGAACACTGCGTGCCACGTCCGTCTCGCCCACGGCGGACTGACGGCTGGCGACGGCACGGGTTGCCATGCGTGCTCCCTTGCGATGGTGGATTCGAGCGGGTCCTGGAGTGACCGGCACCCCTGCCGGGTGCCCAGCGTCCGAAGGAAACAACGACTGGAATCCGGACAGAATTCCCAAGCCGCTCATCAATTTTGCTGATCATGCAGTACCCTGTGCCGCCACAAGGGAGGCCGGATGTCGTCAGAGCACACAGAGGTGCAGGTCAGACCGGGAGCCGAGGAGGATCTCACGGCCCTCACGGACATCTACAACCACTATGTCCGCGAGAGCGCCATCACCTTCGACACGACCGTCTTCACCCCCGAAGAGCGCCACCCGTGGCTGCTCTCCCATCCGGAAGACGGCCCGTACCGCCTCATGGTTGCCCAGGAGCAGCACAACGGTCGCATCCTTGGATACGCCACATCAAGCCCATTCCGTAAAAAACCGGCATATAGCACCTCTGTCGAGGTGAGCATCTACCTGGCACCGGACGCGGGCGGGCGCGGCGTCGGCACGCTTCTCTACAAGGCTCTCTTCGAGGCCCTGGCGGGCGAGGACCTGCACCGCGCGTACGCGGGCATCGCGCAGCCGAACGAGGCCTCGAACCGCATACACGAGCGCTTCGGCTTCCGCCATGTCGGCACGTATCGCGAGGTAGGACGCAAGTTCGGCCGGTACTGGGACGTGGCCTGGTACGAGAAAGAGCTGTAGCCCGGGAAGGGCTACAGCTCCAAGGAACACCACGAACCACTATCCGAACTGAACGGACCTCTTCGCGAGACCCATCCAGAACCCGTCGATCACGCTCCGCTGCCCGCCCAGCTCGCCGGCCGCGTCCGCCGCACCCATGGTCACGAAGAGAGGCGCGAAGTGTTCGGTGCGCGGGTGGGCGAGCCGTCCGGCCGGGGACTTGTGCGTGAAGTCAAGCAGCGCGTCCACGTCGCCCGAGTCCAGCGCGCGGTTGCCCCAGTCGTCGAACTCCACCGACCAGGCGGGGATGCCGCCCTGCCGCAGCGCGGCCAGGTTGTGCGTGAAGAAGCCGCTGCCGACGATCAGCACGCCCTCGTCGCGCAGAGGAGCGAGCTTGCGGCCGATGCCCATCAGCTTCTGCGGGTCGAGGGTCGGCATCGAGATCTGCAGGACGGGGATGTCGGCGTCCGGGTACATCTCGACGAGCGGCACGTACGCGCCGTGATCGAGCCCGCGGTCCGGGATGTCCTGCACCGGGACGCCGGGGCCGCGCAGCAACTTCCGTACGGACTCGGCGAGTTCCGGGGCGCCCGGGGCCGCGTACTGCACCTGGTAGTAGTGCTCGGGGAAGCCCCAGAAGTCGTACACGAGAGGCACGGTCTCGATGGCGCCGAGGGCGAGCGGGGCCTCTTCCCAGTGGGCGGAGACCATCAGGATCGCCTTGGGGCGCGGCAGGTCAGCGGACCAGGCGGCGAGCTGGCCGGGCCATATGGGGTCGTCGGCGAGCGGCGGGGCGCCATGGCTGAGATAGAGCGCAGGCATACGCTCCGGTGCGGTGACGGTCATGGCGGTTACTCCCTGCTGCTCCTGCACTTCTACAGCTGCTACGTCCGACGCTGCGGCCGATCCGGGCCATCTGCATCGACAGCTACTTGAAACCTCAAGCTTTCCGGTTTCAGAGCCTACCTCCGTTTTGTTTAAGTTTCAAGGAGGAGGCGTACAGTGGGATACATGACGACGGCACCCGACCGAGAGCCGCGCTGGCTGACCAGCGAGGAACAGCGCATCTGGCAGGCGTACCTGCACGCCACCATGCTCCTTGAGGACCATCTCGACCGCCAGCTCCAACGGGATGCGGGTATGCCGCACATCTACTACGGCCTGCTCGTACGGCTCTCCGAGGCGCCGCGGAGCAGGCTGCGGATGACCGAGCTGGCGATGGGTGCCAAGATCACGCGCTCCCGCCTCTCGCACGCGATCGCGCGGCTGGAGAAGAGCGGCTGGGTGCGCCGCGAGGACTGCCCGTCGGACAAGCGCGGCCAGTTCGCCGTACTGACCGACGCGGGCCACGAGGTGCTGCGGCAGACGGCACCCGGCCATGTGTCGGCGGTCCGCCAGGCGCTCTTCGACCGGCTCACTCCCGAACAGCAGAAGTCCCTCGGCGAGATCATGCAGATCGTCGCCGAGGGACTCGAGCCGAAGGACGCGTCAGCGGACCTGCCCTGGCTCCGCTGACCGCCGAGCATGCGGGTACGGGGTGCCTGCCCCGGACGTACGCCGGGTCAGTGCGCGACGACCGGCACGTGCACCTCGTCCTGCTGCTCGTCCTGTGCGTCTCCGCTGCCGGCTCGTCCGGAGGCCGGAGTCGCGCCCGGACGGCCCGTGTTGATGAAGGTCAGCGCGATCACCGCGGACACGGCCAGGATGCCGACGGCGAACCAGATCGCGTTCGTGTAGCCGTGCACCATGCCCTGCAACTGCACCAGTTGCTGCTGCGGCTTGGAGGCCGCCGTTGCGATGTGGTCCTTGACGTACGCGGTGGTCGCGGACGCGGCGATGGTGTTCAGCAGCGCCGTGCCGATCGCGCCGCCCACCTGCTGCGAGGTGTTGACCATCGCGGAGGCGACACCGGCGTCCCGCGGCTCCACACCGAGGGTCGCCAGCGACATCGCCGGCATGAACGCCGTGCCCATGCCGAGACCGAGCAGAAGCTGCGCCGGCAGCAGCAGCCCCACGTACGACGAGCCGATCTCCATCTGCGTCAGCAGCAGCATGCCGACCGCGGCGACCAGGAAGCCCGGGCCCATGAGCAGCCGGGGCGCGACCCTGGTCATCAGACGGGCGCCGATCTGCGTAGAACCGGTGATCATGCCCACGATCATCGGCAGGAACGCGAAGCCGGTCTTCACCGGGGAGTAGCCCTTCACGACCTGCAGGTAGTACGTGAGGAAGAGGAACAGGCCGAACATCGCGATCACGGCGAGGCCCAGTGACAGGTAGACGCCGCCGCGGTTGCGGTCGGTCGGCACGCGCAGCGGCAGCAGCGGCGCCCTGACCTTGGACTCGACGAGGACGAACCCGGCCAGCAGCACCGCGGAGACGACGAACAGGCCGATGGTCACGGAGTCCGACCAGCCGTCGGACTCGGCGCGTGTGAAGCCGTACACCAGGGAAACCAGGCCGAGCGTGGACAGAACCACGCCCGGGATGTCGAGCGGCGAGCGGTTGCGTGAGCCGGCCGGCTCACGGACGACGAAGTACGCGCCCGCGGCCGCGACGATGGCGAACGGGATGTTCACGAAGAACGTCCAGCGCCAGTCCAGGTACTCGGTGAGGAAGCCGCCGAGGATCAGACCAACGGCGCCGCCGCCACCGGCGATCGCACCGTAGATACCGAACGCCTTGGCGCGTTCCTTCGCCTCGGTGAACATCACGGCGAGCAGGGACAGCGCGGCGGGCGCCAGCAGCGCGCCGAACGCACCCTGCAGGGCGCGGGCGCCGAGCATCATCGCCTCGCCCTGCGCCGCACCGCCGAGCGCGGAGGCCGCAGCGAAGCCGAGCAGACCGGTCACGAAGGTGCGCTTGCGGCCCCAGAGGTCGGCGATACGGCCGCCGAACAGCAGCAGACCGCCGAAGGCGAGGGCATAGGCCGTGATGACCCACTGCCGGTTGCCGTCGGATATGCCCAAATCCTGCTGGGCGGAGGGCAGTGCGATGTTCACGATGGTCGCGTCGAGCACGACCATCAGCTGGGCGAGCGCGATGAAGACGAGCGCTTTCCAGCGATTGGAGTCGGGGGCGGGAGCTGCTGCCGACGGAGCAGCCTTGGCGGTTTCAGGCATGGAGGAACCCACTTCGGGACTTGGCAGGAGTCGAAACAGGAAGGAGGTGGAAGAGGACGTGGAGAAATAAGGACTTGGCGAGCGGTCGGAACAGGAACCGGGTCGAACCAGGAACGGTCTCGAACCAGGAACGGTGCGACGCTCGGTACGGAAGGCGTCAGGAACGGTGTGACGCTCGGGATGGAAAGGCGTAAGGCTCGTCAGCGTTGACGGGCGGAGCGTGCAGAACTCGTCGGCCGCGCAGGGAACTTGTCTGAACTCGTTTGTCGGTCCGGTGTCGATCGGGTCCGGTGTCGTTCGAGTCTGATCTGATGTCGGTACGGCGCGTGTCGGTCAGGCGTGTGTCATTCCGGCCGCCGGAGATCCTCCAAAGTGGCTGCGGTTCCCGGCAGTTCGGAACGGGCGGGGGCCTGCAGACCGTCCAGGAACAGCTGCAGATGGCGGTGGACGAAGCGGTCGATGCCCTGGCACCCGGTTCCGGGCAGCGGCCTGGTGAGCTGGCTGAGCGCGACCATCAGATCGCCGACGGCGACGTCGGAGCGCAGCTGCCCGGCACCGCGGGCCCGCTCCATGAGCGCCTCGACGAGAGCCTCGATCCGGTCGCGCGCGGCCAGCAGATCCGGGTGGTGCTTGTCGAAGGCGCCGGAGAGCATCGGGCACAGGGCGCCGATCCGCTCGTCCGCAGCCGCGTGCACGAAGCGGCGCAGGGCGGTGAAGGCGTCGCCCTCCTCGGCGAGCGCCCCCTCGGCCAGCTCCGATGTCCGGTCCATGACCGAGCACACGACCTCGCGTACGAGCGCCTCGCGGTCGGGGAAGTGCCGGTACAGCGTGGCGTTTCCGACGCCGGCGCGGCGCGCGATCTCGTCGAACGGCACGTCGGCGCCGAACTCGACGAACATCTCGCGGGCGGCGGCGACGATCCGCTCCCGGTTGCGCAGGGCGTCGGCCCGCGGGCGGGTCGTACGGCGCTGCGCGACGGTGGCGGCGTTCACGTCTGCACTCCTATCCGGGGTTTCCGTTGTCCGATATCCGGGGCCTTCGTCATCCGGGGATTCCCTCCCCGCTTCGCTCGGACACTCAGCTAAACGGGGAGACCATCCCCGGTTATTTCCCGGCCCCCATGTGAGCCGCGTCACACCCCTGCCACACCCCTGCCACACCCCCGCCACACCCCCTACTGGCCAGGAAACCCACGATCGGCGCACCCAGCAGGCGCCCGCGCACCCCTCGGCAGAGGGTGATCGAGAGGGAGCAGCCAGAACGGCCCGGCTGCCGCGGAGCGGAAGGCCACTGCATGCAGCCGACCAACCGTCGTCGGATACGCGGCCCGCGCCGCAGTACCGTACTCGCGTCGCTCACCGCCCTGACCCTGGCGATGACCACGTCGGCCAGCACCGGCGGACTCATGGACGGCTCGTCGACCTCGGGGTCCCTGAGCCGGGCCCGCAACGCAGCGCTCGGCCCCTGCATGATCAGCGGTGTCATAGGCGTGCAGATGTCGGAGGGCATGCCCACGGCGACCGGCTACGCGCGCTCCACAGGCACGGTCCGGGCCCTCAACCTGATGGTCGACTTCCCCGACGTGCCCGGCGAGGGCAGCGCGATGGACCGCCTGGCGGAGTTCTTCCCGCAGACCCAGGACTGGTTCCGCACCAGTTCGTACGGCCATCTCGACTACCGCCCCGAGGCCCCCATCGACCACTGGCTGCGGATGCCCAAGAAGTTCGCGGACTACGGCATACAGCGGGGCGCCCCCTTCGACCCGGGCTACCGCCGCCTCGTGGACGACATCGTCGCCAAAGCCGACCCGGACGTGGATTTCCGCAAGTACGACCTGGTCAACATCCTGATAACCCCGAACGCCGGCCCGTCCGCCCTGGACACCGTCCTCTCCGTCACCTTCGCCGGCAACCGCGACGCCCCGACGGCGGACGGCGTCCCGATCGCCAACGCGTCCTTCATCTACAGCCGGCAGGACGACGGCTCCGGCACCTACGCCGAGACCGGCTACCGGGTCCTCCCCCACGAGAACGGCCACACCTTCGGACTGCCCGACCTCTACACCCAGGAGGGCGGCAGCGCGGTCGGCCACTGGGACATCATGAGCGAGGACTGGGGCGCCAACAACGACCTGCTCGGCTGGCACAAGTGGAAGCTCGGCTGGCTCGACAACGGCCAGATATCCTGCGCATCCACGCGCGGCACGTCGGAGCACGTCGTGACCCCCCTGTCCCGGGCCGGCGGCCAGAAGCTCCTCTTCATACCCCTGACCGAGAAGACCGGCTACGCCGTCGAGGTACGCACCAAGGCAGGCAACGACGAGGCCGTCTGCAAGCCGGGCGTCCTCATCTACCGCGTCGACGCGGACATAGACACGGGCCACGGCCCGATCACGGTCATGGACTCGACCCCTCACAGCGGCGGCTGCACCCGCAGCCCCAACGTCCAGGCGGAACTCTCCGATGCGACGTACGGGGCGGGCGGCACCTTCACCGACGCCAAGCTTCACCTGCGGATCGCGGTCACGGAGGCCGGACGGGACGGTGACTACCGGGTACGGGTCACGCGGTCATGACGGACCAGCACCCCGTACCGGCGGCGTACCGGCTGCGCATTCGCGGCGTACCGGCGGCGCATCCGCGGCGTACCGGCTGCTCAGGCGCTGCTCGTGGCCCCGGTGATGGAGGAGATGATCTGGTCGTGCGAGGTGGTCGGCACATCGAAGAAGCCGTTGTTGCGGCCGAGCCGCAGCACCGCCGCCCGGTCCGCGACGGCCTTGACGTCCCCCATGTTGTGGCTGATGAGGAGCACCCCGACGCCGCGCTCGCGCAGCTTGTCGACGAGGTCGAGCACGTGGCTGGTCTGCTGGACGCCCAGAGCGGCAGTGGGCTCGTCCAGGAGTACGGCCTTGGGCTCGCCGAGGTGCGCGCGGGAGATCGCGACACTCTGCCGCTGCCCCGCTGACAGGAAGGCGACCGGGACACGCACGTCAGGGATGCGGATGCCCAGCTCGTCGAGTTGCCGGCGGGCCTCACGCCGCATACCGCTGCCGTCGACCAGCCGGCAGAGACCGCCCAGAAGGCCGGGGCGTCGCCGCTCCCGTCCGAGGAAGAGGTTCTCGGCGACATCGAGGTTGTCGCACAGCGCCAGGTTCTGGTGGACCGTCGCGATGCCCAGGCGATGGGCGTCCTGGGGTGACCTGATGTGCGCGATCCGGCCCTCCCACTCGATGACGCCCCTGTCCGCGGGGACGACGCCCGCGATGACCTTGACGAGGGTGGACTTGCCGGCGCCGTTGTCGCCCAGCAGCGCGACGACCTCACCGCTGTGGATCTCCAGCTCCACGTCCATGAGGGCCTGCACGGCGCCGAACCGCTTGGAGATTCCACGCAGCGCCAGCAGGGGCGGGCCGGTCACGGGAACCTCACCTTCTCCGGTCACCGACGGGCTCGACGGGGTGCTGCCACCAGGCCGTTCACCATCTTTCGCCTCCGCCACCACGGCCGCAATCCATGGGGCAGCCAGCAATCCACGGGAAGCAATGCCGCGAGCGATGCCGCCTTCGGACTGCCCGGTTCCGCCAGATCGCTCAAGCCGTCCTCCGTGTGGAGGCTCCTTGCTGTGCTCGGGCGTCCGTCTGCCCGCACCCAGGGCGCACAAGTCGACATAGCGGAAGATTCTGGACACATGATGTAGACGCACGATGCACGCCGCAAGGAATGAAGGCCACAGAGCCCGCACGACGTACGGACGTACGGACGTATGTATGACAGCTCGCATGACGCTGCCGCCGTCTGGAGGAGGTGTCACCCATGGGTCACGACCGCACGGGCCGTGAGCACCGCATGGACCGTGAGCACCGCAGGAGCCGCGAGCACCGCACGAGCCGCGAGCGCACTCGGCAGCGGCGCCGGCGCCCGGGTTCCGCACTCCTCGCCATCACGGCGTTGCTGCTCGGCGCCGTCGCGTGCGGCGGAGGTCAGGGCGACACGGGTGGCCGGAAGGGCGAGAAGGTCACGATCGGCCTCGTGACCAAGACCGAGACCAACCCCTTCTTCGTGACGATGCGCGAGGCCGCCGCGGCCGCGGCGGAGAAGCACGACGCCGAGCTCATCGCTCTTGCGGGCAAGTTCGACGGCGACAACGAAGGCCAGGTCGCCGCGATCGAGAGCCTCGTCTCCCGCGGCGCGAAGGGCATCCTCGTCACCCCGTCGAACACGACGGGCATCCTGGACGCCATCGAGGAGGCCCGCCAGCAGGGCGTCCTGGTGATCGCGCTCGACACCGCGACCGATCCGCCGGACGCGGTGGACGCCACGTTCGCGACCGACAACTTCAAGGCCGGACGGCTGCAGGGCGCATACCTCAGGGCCGTGCTCGACGACCGGGAGCCCAAGGTGATCATGCTCGACGGTACGCAGGGCTCTTCGGTCAGCCGTCAGCGCCACGACGGGTTCCTCAAGGGATTCGAGATCACCGACGACTCGCCGGCGATCGTCGGGCGCGCGGACACCCATGCCGACGTGAACACGGCGCAGGGCGCGCTGGAGAACCTGCTCCAGCGCGCGAGCGACGTGAACACCGTCTACACCATCAACGAACCGGTGGCCGCGGGCGCCTACGCGGCGGTCGCCGAGCGCGGGCTCACCCAGCAAGTGTCCATCGGTTCCATCGACGGCGGGTGCTCGGGCGTACGCGACGTCAAGGCCGGCAAGTACGCGGCCACTGTCATGCAGTTCCCGGTCAGGATGGCCGACGACGGCGTGGCCGCGGTCGCCGAGTTCGCGAAGACCGGCAAGAAGCCGTCGGGCTTCACGGACACGGGCACGGTGCTCATCACCGACAAGCCGACGGCCGGGCTGAAGTCGGAGAACACGGCCTGGGGACTCGAGCAATGCTGGGGATGACCCTGGGGCCGACGCTGGGGACGACATCGCGGCGCGCAGCGGTTCGACAGGCGGTTCGAGGGGACCACCGCACCTCATGAAATCACCCGCCACCGCGCCCGCCCCCGAGAGCGAACCGGCCCTCTCCCGTTGGGAACTGCTCCGGTACGCCCTGCGCACGCCGACCGCCGGCCCCCTCGCCGTCCTGGTCATCGCCGTGGTGGTCTTCTCGCTCGCGACGGAGACCTTCCTGACACCCGCCAACCTGTCCCTGGTACTGCAGCAGTCCATCGTGATCGGCACGCTGGCCCTGGGCCAGTCCTTGATCATCCTCACCGCGGGCATCGACCTCGCCAACGGCGCCATCACGGTCCTCGGCACCGTCGTCATGGCCAGGCTCGTCTTCGAGGGCGGCGATCCCGCGGCGGCGGTGCTGCTGGGCCTGGTCGCGACGACGGCCATCGGACTTGTCAGCGGCCTGCTGGTGACCCGCCTCGGCCTCCCCCCGTTCATCGTGACCCTCGGCATCCTGACCGTCGTCTACGCGGCCGGCAGGCTGTACTCGCAGTCCCGCAGCTACCCGGTGACGGACGATCTGCTCCGCTTCTGGGGAAACGGTGTGCGCATCGACGGAGCACTCATCACCTGGGGAACATTCATGCTGGTGGGTCTGTATGCGCTCTTCTGGTACCTGCTCGCCAAGACCGCATGGGGCCGCCACGTCTACGCCGTCGGCAACGCCCCCCAGTCGGCTCGCCTGACAGGCATCAACGTGGAGCGCACGGTCCTTTCGGTCTACGTCACCGCCGGACTGCTCTACGGCCTCGCGGCCTGGCAGGCCCTCGGCCGCATCCCCAACGCCGACCCGAACGCCTACCAGACGGCGAACCTGGAGAGCATCACAGCCGTCGTCATCGGCGGAACGAGCCTGTTCGGCGGCCGCGGAGGCGTCGTCGGAACCCTCATCGGAACCCTCATCGTCAGCGTCCTCCGCTCCGGCCTCACCCAGGCCGGCATCGACAGCCTCTACCAGGACGTGGCGACCGGCACCCTCGTCATCGTGGCAGTCGGCATCGACAAGGTCCTGCAAAGAAGCCCGTCCCGATGACGACTCCCCCTCACGCTCATTTACGCCCCTTTCCCGCGCTCCCCCCTCACCTCGTAGACGCCCTTCACCCGCTCGACGGCCGCGCCGCCCAGGCACCCCGAAACCTGCCCACCTGCCGGAGCCGGCATCCGGTACGCTGTGGATCGAGCGTGGCTTCGCCGCGAGCCCTGGGCACGAGCTGATCGTCAGGTTCCCCCGGACTCTCACGCAAGCCCGGCCTTCGCCTTCGTAGCTCAGGGGATAGAGCACCGCTCTCCTAAAGCGGGTGTCGCAGGTTCGAATCCTGCCGGGGGCACACGATGAAGGGCCAGTTCAGAGGCGTGTACCTCTCGAACTGGCCCTTTCGCATGGTCGCGGCCGTGCCACTCACGTGCCACAAATGCCACTACGGTGCCACATCACCACCCCGCGTCTTGCGGATCATCGAACCGAGTCGGTCGGCAATCTCACGGTCCCGGCCGTTGACCATGTGCTGATAGATCAGCGCTGCCCGGGGCGTGCTGTGGCCCATCCGGGTCATCAGCTCACGCAGGCTCGCGCCCGAGGCAGCGAGGGTGTTCCCGGTGTGCCGAAGGTCGTGAAAGTGGATGTCTGCCGTGATGCCCGCCTTCTTCCTGGCCTTGATCCAGTCGTCCCGGAAGTTGCTCCGGCGGAGCCGCCCGCCTTGGGGGCCGAGGAAGACGTGACCGTCACGGCCAGGTCCCGCGAAGCAGTCGAGGTGCTGTTCCACGTCCGGCAGGAGTTCGGTCGGGAACGCCACCGGCCGCACTCCGGCATCGGACTTGGGCGCCTTGTCGAAGAGCGCGCCGTTCTGCATCTCCGCCTGAGAACGCCGGACCATGAGCACGGCGTTCGTGGTGTCGATGTCCCGCCGGCGGAGAGACGCCAGCTCGCCGAAGCGCAGCCCGGTGAAGGCGGCGAGCAGGATGAGCAGCCGGTAGCGCGGAGCGATCGCGTCGGCGACGGCGTACACCTCCGCCACGGTGAGGACGGGCCGTTCGGGTACGTCGTACCGGTCAGCTCCCTTGACCCGGCAGGGGTTACGCCGGATCAGCTCGTCATCCACCGCCGTGTTCAGGACCGCCCGCATGATCTGGTACGCCTTGACCACGGTCGGCTCTCCAACGCCCGCGGCGAGACGTGCTGTACGCCAGGCCCGGACCTGAGCCGTCGTGATCGAGGAGAGCGGGCGGGCGCCGAAGGTGGGCAGCAGGTGAAGCCGGATCACGGACTCATGACGCTCCCGAGAGCGATCGGCGAGCTTGCGATCCTTGAGCCATGCGACGGCGTAGTCGCCGAACTGGACTTTGCCTGCTTCGGGGTCGGCCCACTGACCGCGAGTGATGTCCGCCTCGATGTGCGTCAGCGCGACCTCAGCATCTCTCTTGGTGGCGTAGGTGTCCTCGGCACTGCGCAGTTGGCCCGTGCTGGGGTCACGGTAGCGAGCCTGCCAGCGGCCGGACTTGAGCTGCCGGACGGATCCGAATCGGCGGCGCTTGCCCTGGTTGTTCGCCATCAGGCAGCCCTCCTGAGAACAGCAGGCCGAAGGGTCAACGGCTGGATGGTGTGCTCGGCAACGAACTCAGAGACGGCGCTCTCTGGGATACGGACGTGGCGGCCGACCTTGACGAAAGTGATCCGGCGTTCCTCGATCAGACGCCGCGGGAAGCGGACGCTCGTGCCGAGGACCTCGGCAACCTGATGCACAGTGAGCAGTCGATCCATGGTCACAACTCCCCCTCGTCAGGCAGTGCGGCGAGTGCTTCGCGGGCGGTTTCGCGGTTGAGCTGGATGTCGCGGGCGATGGTCGCGGCGAGGGCGGACTCACCGGGGGTGTGGCCGTGTCCGCCGTACTGCCAGTCGGCGAGGACGAGGACGGTGTCCGGCTCGCGTTCATCGAGGCCGAGGGCTTGGCGTTCTTGGGCGGCGCGGTAGTCGGCGCGGGCCTGGCGGAGTTCGCCGAGGGTCGTCGAGTAGCGGCGGGACTTGGAGCTGAAGTGCCCGCGGAAGCCGAGCATGTGGGCCCAGGCCCAGAGGCGGCGGTCCGGGTAGAGCGGGTCGAGCCTCTTGCAGGCTTCGATGAGGCGGCGGGCGTGGTCGGGGACCTGGTGGCGGTCGAGTTCGGCGAGTTCGCCGATCCGGCGGTCGAGGGTGCCGGTGTTCTCAGCTGCTTTGGTGGCGTACTTGGCGACGTAGGAGGCCACGGCCTGTTCGGTGATGTCGGAGCCGTCGCCGAAGGCCTTGACTGGTCGTACGTCGAGCTGGGTGCCCCAGCGGAAGGTGCGGGCGGGTTGGTCGTCGGCGGCCGGGACGGAGACGGACGTGTAGCTGTGCTGGGCGGCGGCGCGGATGGCGTCGGCGAGTAGGCCGACGGTTGCCCAGGACGGCGGCGGGCTGTCGGGTCCGTCTGGGCCGTCGAGGCGAATCACGGCGTGGAAGTGGACGGCGCCGCGCTTTTGGAACTCGGCGACCTTGCCGTAGGAGAGGCGCAGGACCTCGGCGAGGGCGCGTTGGGAAAGGCCGGCGCGGGCGGCGATCTCGCGGCGGAGCCGGTTGGTGAAGCGCTGCCAGAGCTGCCCGGCGTGGTTGTTGAACAGCACTGCCCCGGCGTAGTCGTACGTTGCCGGGTCGAGTGCCGTGCCGAGCGCCGGATCGTCGGGGGCGTGCCGGGCTCCGCAGCGGCAGATGCCGCGGTCGGGCCTGTTGTGGACCGGGCCGAAGGACGGGGCGGTGAGGGTGGCAAACACCCGTGGGTGGTCGCGGACGGTGGCAGGGATGTCGCGGCGGTCGTCTCCGGCGAGCCCGGCGCGGATGAGGTGGTACGTGTCGCCCGCGTAGGTCCAGGCGCAGGCCGGGCAGCGTGAGGCTCGGCGGTTGCCGCAGGCGACGCGGAGCCGTCCACCCGGTTCCCTCTCAGTGCTGTAGTGGTGCAGGGTCTCGCCGGTCGTCTTGTCCTTGGCGAGTGTCCAGCCGGTGAGGTGGATGGGGTCGGCGCAGCCTCCGGTGCGGCGGATCTGGTCTTGCCAGCGGTCGAAGCCCGGTGACCCGGCCACCCGCAGCAGGTCGCCGAGGGTGGTCGGGTCCAGGCCCGCGAAGGTCGCGGAGTCGGTCATGCGCTCACCTCGGGCGAGGCGGTCATGCCGTCCAGTTCGCGGGCGGCTTCAGTTGCAGCGGTGGCGATGGCGCGTAGCACGTCGGCGGTGCCGGGGATGGCGATGAGCGCGATGTCCACGGGTCCGCCGCCGATACGCAGGGTCACGAAGCGGCCTCCGCGGTCGGCGCCGGTGTCGGGGAAGGAGACGACGCGGGTGCGGGTGTCGGCGCCCAGGTGGGCGGTGATGGTGAGGTCGTTCATGCCCGGCCCCCGGTGACGGCGGCGACGCGGGCGGGCAGCGTGCCGGTGCCGTGGCAGGCCGGGCAGTGCACGGTGATGGTGCGCAGGTGGCCGCGTTGGTCGCGTCCGCCGAGAGTGATCGCGGCGGAGGCGAAGCCGTCGCAAGCCGGGCAGATGCGCCGTGCGGGGCGGGTGCGGTCGGTCATGATGGGAGTTCCTTCCGGTTGAGAGATCGGACAGGGACGGCGCCCGGGCGGCGGATGCTTGGCGGTGTCAGACCGCCCGGGGGCCGGTCAGCGGCGCTTGGTCTCGGAGGCGAGCAGCGTGCGGACGACGAGCGCGCACACGGCGACCGAGGCAGCAGTGACGGCGACCGCCAGGAGCATGGAGACCAGGACGGCGCCGACGACCAGGACCACGGCGGTGCCGCCGCCGATGAGGGCGACCAGGGCGCCCGGGGTGAGCTGCACCGTGGGCCGGGCGGGTGCGGGTGCCGGGGCGACGGGCAGGGGTGCCGGGGAGTGCTGGACGACGGCGGTCGGCTCGACCACGGGCGGGGTGACGATGCCGGTCGGCGTGGGGTTGGTCGGGACCTTGGGGCGGAGCATGGCGGTTCTCCCTTCGCGGGCTTACTTGACGGCGGTGTCGATGACGGGGGCCAAGAGGCTGTCGGCGAGGAGGTAGCCACCGAGCAGGAGCACGGCGACGAGCCACCAGGGCGGGCGGATGAGCTTGATGCCGAGCCAGCCGACGACGATCAGGGCGAGCCAGAGCGGGACATCCATGGCGGTGGCCTCCTAGCGGACCTTGCAGCGGTGGGTGCGGGCGGCGAGCTGGGCGGCGGACTGGCTGGAGAAATCCGAGGACCAGCCGCAGCGGTCGGCGGTGCACACGGCGGCGTGCTTGGTCTGGCCGTGCCGGTCGCGGTGAGTGCCGATCTGCACCGGGCCGATCCGCATCACGGAGTGGAAGAAGTCGCGGGCGGGCATGGGCTGTTCTCCTCTCGGTGTCAGGTGAGCTGGGCGGCGATGACGTCGGCCATCGGGGCGGGGACGCCGAGGCGGGCGCGCAGGGTGTCGGTGTCGATCCGGGTGCCGGTACGTGCCTCGTGGTCGGCGGCGACCTTGCGGGCGTGGTCGACCAGCGCGGCCGGGACCGGCGGGGCCGGAGTCGGGTCGGCGGTGGGCAGGGCCGGGGCTTCATCGGCTGCGGCGACCGCGGCATGCTCCGGCTCCGGGGCGGAGTCCGGCTCGATGGGTTCGGGGGCCGGGGCTGCGGGCGCCGGCGGAACCGGCACCCGGTCCCCGGCCGAGTGCGAGTGCGAGTGCGCGAGGAGGGTGCCGCCGAGGAAGGCGAGGGCGGGCCATCCGGCGACGCCGAACCGCAGCCAGGCCGGAGGGTGGGCGAGGTCGAGGAATCCGGCAGTGGCGACGTTGGCGCCGAGCGAGGCGAACAGCGCGATAAGGAACCAGCACCAGGCCAGCCGGGACGGGCCGTCACCGCGGAGCCGACGCCAGGCGGCGACCAAGAGCAGGTCGACGCTGATGGGGTAGGCCCATGCCTTCCAGCCGGATTGCCCGGCTGCGGCGGCAAGGTCGTGCAGGTGGGCGAAGGACAGGGCACCGGCAATCACTGCTTGGACGAGCACGGCGTCCAGGCGGAGCGAGCGGGGCATGTCTTCACCTCCTTCGCGGGGTTGGGCCGGGACGGGGCGGGGATCAGGTCCGGCCGCCCGGTCCCAGCGGGCTTCAGTCGTTTCGGACATGAGTGGGGTAGGGACTTGGCGCGAGGGTCGCGCCGACCGTGGAACGGGAGGTGAGTCAGGCGGCGGCCGATGCTGTTTCGACGGCCGGGGCCGGGACCGGCTTCAGCTGCGGCAGCGCGGGCCGGAAGGCAGCCAGTTCGGGCACGTCCGGCGTACGGTCCGCGTGCCGATTGCAAGCGTTCACGGCCTGCCGCAGCGTCGTGTGCGGGGTGCGGATACGAGCCCAGCCGCCGGAGGAGTCGCCGGTCACAGCGAGGCCGGGCGTCTCGGTGGGAATCTGGATCGCGGCGAGGACGGCGTCCGGGGCGATATCGCCGAAGGCCATGTTGGCGCTGGATTCGTCGTTGACGCGGTGCGCGGTCCGGCCGGTGAGCTGGGCGCGCAGCATGGTGATGCCCTTGCCGAGTTCGGAGCCGAAGCGCTGCCCGCAGATCTCCAGGTAGATCCCGGCCGCGCGGCCGAGCTGGGCGAGCCGGGCCAGTGCGGTGATGATCCGGTCTCGGCGCTTCTCCTCCTCCTTCGTGGCGAACAGGGCGAGTTCGGCAACCTCGTCGACCAGGAGCACGATCGGGGTCGGGCGCAGGTCGTCGGGCAGGTCCCAGATGTCGGCGGCGATCTCGGCATCCGGCACGTCAGCGGTGATCCGCTGCTCGGCGCGGATGAGCTGATAGACGCCCTCCATGTGGGAGACAAGCGCGTCGAGAAGTTCGGCAGCGGTGTCGGGGTTGTCAGCGAGCGCCGAGAAGCGGCGGGCCAGCGGGAAGAGTTCAACGCCCTGCTTGCAGTCGATGCCGACCAACGCGACGTCCTGCGCGGCGAGCCCGGCAACGAGGTTGCGCTGGTAGACGGACTTGCCGGACTTCGTGGCGCCAAGCGTGAGCGCGTGCGGGATCGCGCGGTAGTCGCGGTAGTGCACCGCTCCGTCTTCCCGCAGAGCGACCGGAACCCGCATGGGGGCACGGTCCACCTTCGCGGGCATCTGCACCCGCTTCAGCACGTCGTAGCCGGTCATTCGCAACTCGACGACGCTGGAGCGGAGTTCACGAGAGGTGACGCCGTACATCGCGAACGAGTGACGCAGACGGTCCGTGGCCGCTGCGACATCGAACGCGTCCTGTCCGGGACGGAGCTTGAGCCGCAGGACCAGGCCGGTACGGGTCGGGCGTATCCGCAGGATGCGCGGCGGACGCGACTCCGGCGCCGGGCGGTTGCTCATCCGGGCAAGGGCCAGACGCCAGCGGGACGGCGGAACGGTCAGCCCGCAGGCATCCATGACCGAGGCGTACCGCACCAGGACTCGCAGCGTGGCGAGGGTGATGCCGAAAGTCAGCCAGTACCAGGCGGGGCGCCGCCACCGCAGGAGTCCCGCGGTGACGACGACCAGCAGCAGTAAGACGGTCAGCCACGTCATGGCTCAGGCCGCCTTCGGCTTCGAGGCGCCAGCAGCGAGCGAGGTGACTGCGACCGCGCGGTAGGCGATGCCGTGCCGCTTCTGCCCGTTGAACTCGTTCTCCCACGGTCGGGCGATCAGCCCGGTGACTGCGACAGGCGTACCCATCACCAGCTCACCGGAGATACCCAGCTCGGGGACGGTCACGGTCAGGATCTCCACCTCGCCGTTCGCCGCGAACATCACGTCCACGGTCGACAGCGGGGCACCGGTCTCAGCGTCCATCGCGCGCTCACCGGAGCGGCGGTCCTTGACCTTGGGCTGCGGGGGCTGGGCCACCATCACGGAGGCGGCGGAGGTGTCGACGGGGATCTGACGCACAGGGGATCACTCCTCTATAGAGGCTCGACTCCGTCACTCATGTACATGAGTGACATGAAGAAGAGTGCATGACTCCTGTACATGAGTCAACCCGCCGCGATGACGAACTCGCGACGGGCTGCAAGAAGTTGAGGGTGCGTCAGTCGGCGGCTGGGATCCGATACTCGAAAACGAACTGGTCAGCGGCCATGAGCGTGTCGCAGACCTCCACGACACGACCCTCGGTCGTCACGGCATTCCGGATCAGATGGACCACCGGGGAACCGGGGCTCAACGACAGCTCGGACGCCTCCGCCTTGGAGGCCGGGCGCGCTTGCAGCGTCTCAACGAATTCGTCGAACTCATGCCCGTGGTCCTCGAGTCGGGCGTAGATGCCACCGCCGCCGGGGTTCTCGGCGAACAGCTCGGGGATGTCCTTCACGACATCCCACGGCAGGTACGAACTCGCCGTCTCCACGGGGGTGCCGTTGCGGAAGTAGAGGCGCCGCCGGGCAAGCACCTGAGTGCCGGCCGCGACGCCCAACCGCTCGGCGATGTCCTCGGGCGCGTCCATCGGCCCGATATACAGGACGCTCACCTTGGCCGAGGCGCCCGACTGCTCGGACTCGGCGAGATACGCAGCCTTGCCGCCCTGGCGGTGCGAACGCCGGAAGCGGTCGGAGGAGCGATGCCGTACCGGCGGCCGATCCTTCACGATCGAGCCCTTACCGTGCCGAGTATCGACGAGCCCGCTCGCGCGCACCTCGACCATGGCCTTACGAATCGTCCCGCCCGAGACGCCGTAGCGATCGACGAGCTCCGATTCGCTCGGCACCATGTCACCAGGCCTGAGGACACCTGCCCGGATCTGCTGCACGATCTCGTCGGCGATCTGCACGTACCGAGGTACGGCCCTCCCATCTCCTACCGCGGTTCCCATAGTCCTTCTCTTCCTCCTATGCTCCTGTACATGAGTAACCATGCCCGGGAAGGCCAGTCAACGCCACTGCACTCCGTATCCGTCGCCGGGGTCGTGGTACGAGAAGACGGCCGACTCCTGGCGATCCGCCGCGCCGACAACGGGACTTGGGAGCTCCCCGGCGGTGTACTGGAACTCAACGAGGCCCCGGAAGCGGGCGTTACCCGCGAGGTCATGGAAGAGACCGGCATCCACGTCGAGGTGGACCAGCTCACCGGGGTCTACAAGAACACCACGCGCGGCATCGTCGCCCTGGTCTTCCGCTGCAAGCCCTCAGGCGGCAGTGAGCGGACCTCTGCCGAGTCAACGGCGGTCGAGTGGCTCACGCCCCAAGAGGTCTCCGAGCGCATGTCCGAGGTCTACGCGATCCGACTTCTGGACGCCTTGGACGGCAACGCCCCGCATGTGCGGAGCCACGACGGCAAGCACCTGATCCAAGCGCGGTAGAACTTTCCCTACTTCATCAAGCCCGCGCACGGCGCGGGAGCGCGCCGCCTCTGCGGCGCGGCCTGCCTCCTGTCTCCGCCCCGGCTGGCCGCGCCCGGCGGCGCGCTCGCGGCTGCGGGCATGAAGGAGGAGAAACCCTCTGTGGCTGGGGCGGTCGGCTCCACGACTTTAGCCAGCCACTTTGGCGCGAGCCTCTAAGATCATGGCCCCAACGTCGTGCTTTACCGGGCAGGTCCACAGACTGCCCGACGCGCCGGAAGCTTACGGGGCCATGATCACTCGCGCCAAAGCAGCTCCCGGCCAAAGTCGTTCCGCCGACCTCACGTGATCGTTATTGTGCGGACCACCGACACGGGAGGTCCCATGGCTGACTACGCCACCCACGCTCAGAACGCTCGCGAGTTGCTCGAAGCAGTCGACCCCAAGTCCCTGGCTAAGAAGCGCTTGTACGACTCAGTCATCGCAGTCGCCCAGGTTGAGGCGATCCTGGCCCTTGCCGCGGCGGCAGCCGAGCAGGGGATAGGCACAGACCTACGCTGAGTCGCCGTATCGGATTGCTGTACAGCAGCGGAGTACAGCAACCACGCCGACCGTCAGTGAACGCCCTGGATCTTCAAAGGCTGACTGACCAGGCCCGCAGACCTCAGCGACCCGTCGTGCCCGTAGTTCACATCGAGGGGCGCCTGAGCTGGCGCTGAGCAGTGGTGCCTCAGGGTCCGTGCCCCATCCGTGCCCGATGAGGCGGGGAACCACGGGGAATCACAGCCACCGACGGAGAAAGCGCACGGCAACGGCCCCTGACAGATTTGACTGGTCAGGGGCCGTTTCACCTGGCGGTGGGTGTGGGATTTGAACCCACGGTGACTTGCGCCACGACGGTTTTCAAGATCGTAGCTGTTCTTGGCAACCTTGCATGGGCTCAGATCACGCCCTGTGGCCAGGCCGGTCTACAGCACACGCAAGGCTTGATCCACGTCCCGCTCGCGCCTGGCCAGCGCATGCAACACGGCTTTATCACCGTGCCGGTCACGGGCGGCTGCGACGAGCACGTCCACCGCGATGGCGAGCGCAGCATCGGGCACATGACATTGATCGTCCACGCTCAGCGCCAGGTCATCGAGGTGCACCGCCAGCTCGACGCAACGGGTCTGCAGGTAGCCGTCGAGCAGCATCTCCTCTCCCGGCCGGTGGAGGATGGCCACCCGCCGATCGGTCGGCTCCTCATCCAGCCGCTGCGCCAGCCGTTCCCACGCCGTCCGTGCCTGCTCAGCCACGACAGCGGGGCCGGCCGCGGCTGTTTCCTCGCTCCGCGCACGCACCCCGACGTTGAGCGCTGAGTCCGGCAACGACGTGTCGACGAGTCTCGCGTAATACCGCACCGGCGCCACCGGTTCCGCGCCGAGCACCTGACCGTCGAGGAACCACTCAACCTGCAGGACGCTACGTGCAAGGTGACCAGCCAGCCCGCCCACCGACATTCCGGGGAGCACGGACTCCGTTTCCCAACAACGGGCTACCTGCTCCGTGGCCAGCAGGTGCACAGCCCTCTCGGCGGCCTGTAGATATGCCTTCCGTATCCCATCAGTCATGCAGGGCATCATCACCGCATCAACATCACGGCGGCTGGTCCGTCCACCTCGTGGACCGCCGGTCACTGCCCACGCACGCCCGCCGCATGCAGACCGGGCAGACGTGCCACAGCCGTGCCAGATGGAGCGGGGACTTACGGGGAACGACGGGTGCCAGCGGGACTCACATACCGCAGACACCGAACCAACGTTACCCAGGTCAGGCCTCAAGTCGCCTCACCTCGCTCCTAAAGCGGGTGTCGCAGGTTCGAATCCTGCCGGGGGCACCAGGCAAAAGGCCACCTACCGATCTTGGTAGGTGGCCTTTGACATCCAGGTCTGACATCAACGGGCGCGGTCACTGACGACCGGGGCGCCTCCTCAGCAGCCGGTCCATGTGGCTCATCGCCTCGCGTTGGGTGTCCTGCACGACGTGCGTGTAGACGTCCATGGTGATGCTGATCTGACTGTGCCCGAGGATCTCCATCACGACGCGGGGCGCGACTCCGGCCGCCGTGAGGAGGGTGGCCGTGCCATGCCGGGCGTCGTGCAGCCGGATGGCGCGGAGGCCGGCGGACTGGGCGACGCGGGTGAAGGAGCGGTAGACGTTCCTCGGCTCGACCGGGCGACCCGTGCGAGTGGTGAAGACGTAGGCCGGCTCCTGCCACTGCTCCCCGCCTTGGCTCGCGCAGCTGCCTGCCGCATCCGGTGCCAACGCAGGGGCGCGATGCAGAGGGCGGGCAGCGGGACGGCGCGACGGCGGCGCACGTCGCGGGCGCGCGCCGCCTTTCCGGCGCGGACGGCCTCCTGTCTTCGCCCCGGCCAGCCGCGCCCAGCGGCGCGCTGCGTGCTGCGGGCTGCGGGCTGCGGGCTGCGGGCTGCGGGCTGAGGAAGAAAACCCTCTGTGGCTGGGGTGGTTGGCTCCACGGCTTTAGGCAGCAGCTTTGGCGCGAGCCTCGCAGATCATGGCCCCACATCGGGCACTAGTACTGCAACGGTGCTTGTTCTGAGTGCTGGGCAGTTTTCAGGGGCTGTGTCCGCGTCGTTTGTAGTGGCTGATGCGGGCTTGATGCTGGCG